>NZ_CP020946.1:3141280-3455408 GCF_002208115.1 Bdellovibrio bacteriovorus
TTCAGTGGCCGCCTTTGGAGCTTCCGTGGCAGAGGACTTTGATTCTTGCTTTGGGGACTCGGAAGTTTTGGCATTGGCTTTCGCTGCGGCGTCGGCTTTCGCTTTTTCAGCCTTTGCAGCAGCTTCGGCTTTTGCCGTGGCTTCAGCCTTGGCTTTGGCTTCAGCCTCGAAATCCGGCCCCGTCCATTTTTTGGCTTCTGGCTTTGACTGCGCGGATTCTGGTTTGGCCGAAGCCTGCGCTGTCGTCGGCTTGGCCGTTGATTTTGGTGCTGACTTCACCGTGGTGTCGTATCTTTGCCGAGCCACCGGATCCATCAGCGTGTCGCGGGACACGTTCAGCTTTTTCATCACCTCGGTCGCGGCCCGCAACTTTTGCGGGTCGTTCTGATAGCGATCCGGATGATAGGTTTTCATCAGACGGCGATAGGCCGTGCGAATTTCTTCCGTAGAGGCATTTTTACTGACATTCAAAATGTCGTAATGGCTGCTTTGCGAATTCATAATGCGGCGAACTTCATCCGCAGTTTGAGCCCGTGTCACAACCGGCAAAATCAAAGGCAGCAAAAGCATCAAAGTCACATTCTTCATTTGCACACCCCGGATTTGGAGGATTCACGAATGGCATCAGCGGCCTTCTCTGGCTTTTTCTTTAACAGCGCCAGAACTTCTTTGCGTTCCGCCTGAGGCAAGTCCGAAAGATACCCCAGGAACATTCCCATTTCTTCTGAATCAACTTTTTTCTGGCTGTTTTCCAGAACCTTCAGCACGTCTTTGTCTGAGGAAATTTCCTTCAATGACGTGGCGATGGATTTCACCGATGCGGCTTCAACCTTGGCGCCTTCGTTGGCGACTTTCGCGTAAGACCCCAGCTTGGAAGCCTGCGCGGCATTCTTCATCACTTTCAAGCCCGCACCAAACGGAATGATGGAGGCGGCTGAAAAGCCCGCTTCCGCCAATTCGGAATAAGCCTGGTCCGTAGCAGCGTCGGCCTTGCCAAAAGCAGCTTGAGAAGAACCTTCTGCAAATGCCGACGCCCGCAGGTCACGAGCCTCGATGAAAGATTCATGAGCTTTGGAAGAAGCATACACCGCCTCACCACCCCCGGCGATAGTTCCGGCCAAAGCCGCCCCGGCGGCCACGGTGGTCAGAGTGCCTGCGGCTGCAGTCCCGGAAAGAACCATTGCGCCGACCCCGGCCCCGATGCCAGTCGCCAACAAAACTCCGCCGACCACAAGTCCACCCCAGAAGATGGCTTTATCCAAGGTTTCATTACGCTGGGCTTTTTGATCATAGCCCTGCAGGACTTTACAAATCATGTCCAAGGCTCCCGGATTTTCCATCAGGTACTGAGCACTGGCCGCGGGATTGGTCACCAAAAGCTTTTGCAGGGACTCATCGATATCGCCCTGGGCTGCCTCTGCCAGATAGTCTGCGTGATTCTTGAGTTCGGTTTGAACCTCGGCAAAAGCTTTTTTCACGTCGGCCTGAACTATGACGTTTTTATTCTTTCTTTCGCGGATGGCTTTTGTATACAGAAGCAGCTCTGTCCCGGCCTGAGGAGGTTTTACTTTCATCTCGCGCTCGCGGTCTGTCAGCTCAACGGCAATATCCAGGGTGTCCTGATTGGAAGCTTCTTTCCAATAGGTCTGAGTGCTGGTTAACTGCTTTTGCGCGGAACCAAGAATCTTTGCACGGGCTTCTTCCTTCAGGTTCTTTTCCATGTCTTTGCCGAACACCTGAAGCTTTTTTTCCTGTTCGACGAACTCGGCACAGATACCGCCACTCAGCGCCTGCGAATCCAGTGCCTTTGCCAAAGCTTCCGAAACACCCTTGGCGGCGGCATGGGTTAGCAGACACTGCTGCAGACGCTCTTTAAGCTGGATAACGGCCAGCAGGCTATTTCCCTGCAGCAGAATCTTTCTGCCCTCGGCGGTTTGCAACTGCTGCATTTTAGACTTGTCGGCGACAAGCTTTTGGAAGGATGAACGAAATGATGCAACGACCTTGGGGTCTTCCAGGTTCGCGGCTGTCCAGGCGATTTGTTTCGTGTACAGCAACTCCAAATTGGAATCCGCTGTCGCCAGATTCGGCGAACACAGGGCAAGCAGCAATAGCATCAAAAACGCAGGGACGTGCATTCCGAACTTATCGGAAATTTCAGACCGTAAACTGACCGGACTTTTGTGAAGATTCGTGTCTCAGGTTGAGACTGGGCCTCTGAAAACAAAAAACCCACACCTGTTCAGTGTGGGTTTTTCGATCCTCAACCTGTTCAATTCAGATTAGAACTCGCAAGTCGTCGCCAGATCGTACTTTTCAAAACCATCCATCAAGCAGCGGAAGGTTTCACGGATAGTCACTTGGTTGCCATCAAGAACCAGTACTTTTTTGTAGCCGATAGCACCACCAAAATCACCACAAGCATCACCACCCGGGCGCTTGGAACTTGTGCTTACAACCGCCGTGTTGGCATCTTTAAGCTTGGTTTCTTTATCAAGACTTGCACTTGGTGTGAAGTACATGCCCGTGTCCTGCAGGTAAACTGCGATAGCCTGACTGCCATCGATGCTTTCATAATTTTGAAGCTCAAGACGGCATTTACCGGTGTTGCTTTCGTCATAAGAAGCAACGATTTTACCTTCACGACCGTCAAGGGCCTTCAGACGTTTCAAGAAGTCATTGCCGCCAGCGGAAGCAGAAATGGAAGACAATAGAATTGCAGAAGTCAGAATTTTACCAAACGTATTTTTCATAGTGTTTCCTTTGTTACGCCACCGATATTCCAAATCCTGTGCCACCCTAAATACGCGTCCTCCCCTATTCTATTGAATCTGGCCCAGCAACCCTGAAAAAACTGCTGGCAAGTGACCTGCATATGGACATGGCGACCTCCCAGAGCCACACCAGACAGACAGGCGTAGGAAGCCAAAGAATAACTCACCAATTCAGGTAATTTCGTTGTTTATGTCAAACGTCGACTGTTGACTATTTGCGGAAACAGCCGTGGAATATTTGGACTCAACTGAGTATTAACAGCTTAAGGAGCTACAAATGTTTTCTAAGGTAATCGCAGCGGCCATCGTATTGGCTTCCGTCTCTGCAAACGCAGCCGACAATGAATTCTTCTTCCAGTCCAAAGCGGGTCAGTCTGATGTGACTGCACGTTTGGGTCTTGTTTCCACTGCTACAGAAGCAAAAGGTGCTTCTGAAGAGACTAAATACACTGGTTTTGTTACTGGCGTTGCTTACGAATACGGTATCAACGATCAGTTCGCTGTTGAAGGGGCCTTGGCATTCACGTCCATCGAAGATGATTCCACTCCAAAAAACAAAACAACCGGCCTTCAGGATCCAACAGTCACTTTGAAAGGTAACTCCGCAATGGGAGCTTCCACTCTTCGTTACGGTTTGGGCATTGGTTTGGCTTTGCAAAAAGCTACAACTGATGGCGACGAATCTTCTGCAGCTTCCGGTGGTTTCTCTTTCAATCCATATGTAGGTATGGACACTGAAGCAGCTGGCGGTGTTATCGGTGGTCGTTTGAACTACACATACAAAATGGAGCGCACAACTGACGTTGAAGGCTTCGGCGACGTTAAAACCAAAGGTGGCAACGTAATGGGTCTGTCTGCATTCTACGAGACAAAGGTTACTGACATCACTTTCGGTGGTGCTTTGAACTACGTAAGCACAGCTGAGACTGAAAACGAAAATGGCGGCACAGCTATTGACTCTTATAACACTTTGGGTCTGTCTGCATACTCTGTAATGCCAATGGGCACCTTCGCGTTGATCCCTCGTTTGGACTACGATTTCTCTAACAGCGAAGCTGATAAATACAATGTTATCCTTGTGTCTGTAGCAGGTCGTTTCAACTTCTAATTTTTAGTTGTTGATACATTGAAAATAGAAAAAGCCGACTGCAAAGTCGGCTTTTTTATTGTTCAAATTCTGCGGTAACCTTATTCCCGAAACCTGCCTCCTCTAAGTCAGAATCTCTGAAATCGGCTGATAGAATCTGCCCTTCAAAACATGGCTCGTGGGGAATTCCCCATAATAACCAAAGCCCTGCCCATTTGGCGTCGCAAAGGCGTATTCAGACGGAGGCACACCCATCAACTGCAACAACGTGATCAGGAAACAGTTATACGGCAACCCCGATGACGGCATCGTCACATAGCGACCCGAGCGCAAAGCCCCGCCCATATTTCCGATCAACAACTGCTGGGAATCATAGCCCTGATGTCCGTTGTCATCACCAAGATCCCCCATGCCACCAGCACACAACATCCCGGTCACCATGTTTTCAAGATATGTACGCCCCGTAACACCCTCTTCAACATTCAAAGGCGCCAGGAAACGGTCGGCAATCATATTGGCAAAGTATTTCCACCAAACCTCAAATGCCGTTCTTTGAATAGCGCTGCCACGGCTGCCATGCATGGCATCGTGAACGTTCGTGCCCAATCCACTCAAGCCCGGAATCCACTGAGGATCCTGGGCCTCCAAAGCCATAACGCCCACTTTGGTCAGACCGCACTTAAAGGCCACAGCCAGCAGGTCCATATAGATTCGGTTGCACAGAGCAGGATCTGAAACCGAGCCCGGATCCGCCGGCTTTGAGCACGTTGGCGTCGGAGCCACCTGCACCAAAGATTTCTGCAGATCAGAAATGTAACCCATGTGCTGTTCAAGACGGGCCTTGTCTTCGGCGGAAATTTTACGGCTGTTTTTAAACCCAGTGTAAGCCCCGAAAACCCGATTCAAAATATTGGATTTCAGCTCATTGGTGTTATCAGCCGGAGCCGTTGTACCCGCCGTCAGACTGCCAAAGACTTCGTTATAAAAGTTTCGAATCGTCCAGTCTTCGTAGTGAGGAAGGACCTGAACTCCGCTCCCCACCTTTTGATAAAACAACCCCGCCCCCAAAAGCCCCACTCGAATGGCCTTTCGAACATAGGCCGGGGTAGAATCGGGATAAAGCGTCTTGGATGATTCCAATACAGACTCAAGCGAAGGGAATCCCCCCTCGGAATTTCGATCCTGGGCCGAGGCCACCACGAAGTTCCCGTGGGCCGAGCCCCAACGAACTGAGGCATCCAGACCGCGAACAATTGTCATCTGGTCATTGTTTTTCAAAGTTTCATACAGAGGATTGTTCAGCACAGGGCTGATCGTACTGGCCGTACCCAGGTTTCGCAGCAGCACTTCACGCATTCCGCTGGAGCCGACCGCTGTCGTTGCCGCACTTTTTGCGGGCCAAAGGACATTCAGATTACCGTGGTCAAACCAGAACATCATCATTCGCTTTGGTGGCGTCGCCGCCTGCGCAAAAGCTTCCACGGGCATCAGACTTGGCAATAAAGGCAGGGCCAGAAGTGTTTTTCCGGAGCCCACCAAAAACTGACGACGGGTTTTCTTGCAATAGTACATCGACATAACGTCCCCTTAGTATTTCCAGCGTCTGAATTCAGGTGAAAGAACCAGGCTCTTAATGGCACCCTTGATAGAACCCTGTGTGCCGTCCTTACCGTACAATGTGGTCAAGCTGCGGTTCATCTGGCAGTTCGCGTTGGCATCTGCCGGCACGCGGGCCTCAAAGCGCTTCAGATGTTTTGTAAAGCACATCATCGCGCGATCACTCACCCCCAGTTGTTCCGACATCTGGCGGGCTCCACTTCCGGAAACGGAGCTTCCGGTGATTTCTTTGGTCGTATAAGACGTGTCCACCGGAAGTGAGCCAATGGCCTGATTGTTCTTATAAATGGCTTCTGAGGTGCGCGAACGGCCAAAGCTGTCAAAGCCCTCGAAAGCGTATCCCAAAGTGTTGAATCGGGAATGGCACCCCACGCAGGTAGTCCCTGACGCTTCTGTGGAATGAGCCGTGCGATAGCGCGTGGTGATCATGTCTTCGGTCAGAACCGGCAACGAAGTCGGCGCACTTGGTGGCGGCAGACCGATGTCCTGACAAAGCACGTGTTCAATAATGCTCAATCCCCGCTTGATCGGAGACGCCGTGAAACCTGAACGTTTCGTCAGCATCGCCGCACGACTCAGGAATCCAGAGCGGTCTTCAGCCAGGGTGTTGGTAACAGCATTCACATTGTAAATCACACCCATGCGCCCGTCAGTGGCATTGGTATATCGGGAAGTCATGATATCCAGGAACGAACCTGAACGATTCAAAACGATCTCTTCAAAAAAACCATCCAGTTCTGAGGTCATCACCTCTGCCAGGCCCGAGGTGTTAACACCCCCAATAAACCCAGAGTCGTACTGCAGTCGATCAAAGACGTCGTATCCATAGGATTCACGGAACAGGCGGCGGATCATGTCTTTGGCGCCGTCCGTCCCCAGCAGTCGGTCGGCCTGCTGTGCAAGAACGGTGTCATCCAGAATCTGACCATTGTCAGCCAAAGCTTTCAGCGTGCTGTCCGGGGGTGCCCCGGTCAGGAAGAACGCCATCTTGGTTGCCAGTTCGTGGGCGGACAGGCTTAGCACCGTCGTACTGCCAACAACTGCAGATCCCTTGTCATAAACCTTATAGATAAAGTCCGGCATTGTTGTCACACCCGTGAAGGTCACCTTCAACAGATCGGCCTTGGCCATAGAGGAATCCCAGAATCGGGCCGCCACTTCATTGGCCTCTGTTACCGCCAATGGACGGCGGAAGGCACGGCTTCCCAGTTCCCGCACAAACTGCTGGTGACAGCTTTGCGTGATGGTTGCTGCATTCAGGCACTGACTGGTGTTGGGATAATTTCTTAATCCCGTTGTTGCACCCACAATAAGTTCAGAAGCCCGGAAGGAGGCTTCAAACAACCCATTTGAAATCGGCGCGGTCATCAACAGCGATTGTTCTTTTAACGTGTCACGATTTTCTGTGGCAACATCCGTGGGAATCGCATCCAGTTTTGCCAGCAAGGTCGCATCAGTTTTCAAGCTGGTGGCAAAATCATCCAGCAAAGACATCAGCGCCGTTCTATACTCGCGCTTGGTTAGCCTCACCATCGGGGTGTTTTGCAGTTGTCCCGGCGTGCAGGCAAATTCCTGGCGGTTGTCTTCATTAACCACCGGTGGAGGATTGTAGGATTCGGGTGACAGGGCCTTGGCAATCAGCTCAATCTCGCCTTGGCTTAAACTGATCATTTTCATCTGCGATTCGGTTCTGATAGCGATAGAAATCTGTTCTGCCGTGCGCGCCCGCTTGGCGGTCGACTTGACTGAACCATGGCAACTGGCGCAATTTTCAGCGTACAGCTTTTGCCCCTGCTGCACTTCTTCAGTGACGACGGGGGCCCCCGTTCTTAACTGAACCGCCCCCATATCCAAGGCGCTACAGTTCTGAAAAGCCACCATCATCGGCAGCGTGACGACCAAAAAGGCTCCAAGTCTGTAAGCAGCTTTAACGTCCATAGTTAGAGTTTACCTCGTGATATCTGCTTTTCGGCAGATAACTGAGGGAATAGACCCTAAACTACGAGTTATTCATGGCATTTACACTTTCTTCGTCTTTTGTCCGGAGCAAAGTGAATAAGCACTAGGCATTACCAATTTTACGTGGGAAAAATGCCGTCTGTTTCAGTCTCATTCCGCAGCAGTTCCTGCACAAAAAAAACAGTCCTATCGCCTGATCGGGCAAGGCCTTCCAACGCTTTATTATACTTTCAAAGCATATATTCTTTCTTTCTATGCAATTTACTTCATTCACTGTCAGGCCTAAAACAGGCGCATCACACAAACTGGAGTCCCCATGAAAATCCTATTGGCACTGATGCTTTCTGTTTTCTCTGTAAACGCTCTTGCTTCTTCCAAAGCGGAACAAGCCTTTCTTAAAAAACTCTATGCTGTGATCGAATCCGGCACAGAGACTTTGGAAGAAATCGAATTCGGCAATCTGAGTTCTCAGGACCAAGCAGCCCTTATGAAAGCGGCCGAAAATGAATCCAACATCTGGTACGACACCATCCTTGAAGGCGACTATCAACTGAAAGGCGACGCCAGCGTGGGTTATGGTTACCTGGCCAAGGTTTACTCTGCAAAAGGCGAATTCATCGCCTACAAGGGCATCATCCAGCATGACGCTTACGATACTGGCAGTTGTGACGTTCCCTATGAAGAAGAAGAAAAGGTGATTGAGGAATACCTGAAAGAAAACTGCATCGCCGGCGACATCTTCAGTGGCATCTATGTCAGCCCGGATTTCAAATTCCATCTGCGTGATGAAAATGAGATCGAGAACTTCCAGGAATGGTAAAGATGTACTCTGAAAGCCACCTCCGGGTGGCTCTTTATTCCCGGAAAAGACCGGAACACTTCCCGGCATCTTAACGGGATCCAAACACTCAAAAGATCGCTTTTAGGTTACAAGGTCCGTGCAAACACACTTTAACCAAAGAGGATTTTCATGAAACACCTGATCGCCCTTTCTGCTCTTTTGATCGCTGGCCCGGCATTCGCTGACGCTGTTAAATGCGAAGGCACTTTGAACTCTGGCACTTACGCTGAATTTGAAATGCCGGCAGCAGGCACGGCAACTTTGGCTTTTGATTATCGCGAATTCGTGATCGACATGAATTGCCAGGGTTATGCTGCTGACATTCCGGTTTATGAGTGTGTGGAAATCATCCCTGGCGGCAACAAGTTTGTTGTTCAGTTCGCGTTGGGCGCAGGTCAAGCTTACGTGTCCCAGGAAAGCAACACTCCGGGCTTCAACACGGAAAAAGGCACTTTGACCTGCAAATAGGTCTTGGAATCAGATCCAGTAAAAAGGCCGCGAATCCCGCGGCCTTTTTTGTTTTTACGGCAACGTTGGGTAAGTGCAGATCAAAGAATCAGCCTGCCCCACGCTCAAAACATCATTGGCCTGTTTTGCGATGATGCGGGTTACGTGATCGAACTCAATATCAAAGACATGACCTTCAAAACGGGTCGTTCCTTCGATCAGCCCGCCGCGGTCCTGCGCCTTCACCTGCCCGGCAACCATCACCACCACATCCACATCAGACGTGATTTCATCGGCCACCCCCATCACGGTCAACGCAGAGTCCACGGTCGGAAGACTTTCACAGTGGAACACCACCTGACCGTCAGAAGCCTGAGCCACAGAAGCCGCCAATACCATCGCGCCTGCCAAAATCATTGTTTTCATTATAAATCCTTTCGTTAGTTGGTTGATTCCTGCCCTCGCTTTTAAAAAGGTCCCGAAGAAAAGCCAAGTTACTTTGACACAAAGTGTGTCAAACACTGACACGCCCCGGATTCATTACATGTGTCAAAAGCTGACACGGATTGTGTCAATAAGTCTGGCTTTTCCCTTGGTATCAATGCTAAGACCGTGCTCGCCATGGAACTGACCCGACTTAAAAGCAAAAGAATCCAAGCCCGCAACTTCAAGCAGCTTCTGCAAGATGAGCTGGTTGCCCGTTGTCGGACCAATCCCAATTATTCGCTTCGATCTTTTGCGCGATCCTTGCAAGTGGAGCCTTCCGCCCTTTCCCAAATGATCAACGGCAAGCGCCCCATCACCGAAAAAATGAAAATGCGTCTGGGAATGGCTCTGGGACTTTCCACTGATCAACTTCGCCATTTGCCAACGACACCCGAGACGGCACCGGAAAACACCCACGCCAAAGCCCGCTTTCAGCAATTGACTTTGGACACCTTCGCCGTCATTTCGGACTGGTACCACTATGCGATTCTGGAGCTGACCTATGTGGAGGATTTCAAATCTGACAGCACCTGGATCAGCCAGCGCCTGGGAATTACCAAGTCTGAGGTGAATATTGCGATTGAGCGGTTGTTGCGCCTGGGTCTTTTAAAGAAAAACAGCAAAGGAAAATGGATTGATGCCTCTGAAAACGGCGAATTGACTCACCTGAGTCCCGCTGAAACATCCGATGCCGCCAGAAAATATCAAATCCAACTGCTGGAGCTCTCGCAAAAAGCCGTGCAGGAAGTTCCTTTGGCCCAACGCAATCACACCTCCGCGACGTTGTGTTTTGATCCCGAGGATCTGGCCCCGGCAATAGAGCGCATTGCCGAGTTTCGCCGTTCCTTTGCGCGGGAATTCCAGCCCCGCAAGGCCAAAGAAGTTTATCAACTGCAAGTCAGTTTTTTCCCAATGACCAAACAAAAGGACGTTCTATGAAATCATTTTTCAGCGTTTGTTTTCTGTTTCTTATGGGCCTTTCCTCTGTCGCGTCCGCCCGTGGAGTGAAAGAGGGTGGCGGCGATACTGGTATCTTTGAAATGTGCGTGAACGAGCACCTTACAATGATACAATCTGAATTGATGCGCGATGATCTGATTTTAGAGTTATCCTCGGATGAAAAGATCCTGTACGTCGTCACAGTTACTGGAGAAGTCCTAGGCCGTGTGGACATATCGGTATGTCATCGATAGCATTTCGTTGATTTCTATCCGCCCGTGACAGAGACGATGAAATAATTTTGACAAGAGATGCCCGGACTCACTATCTAGTGATCATGGATTCGTGTCGCTTTGTCCTGATTCTTGTTTTTCTTGTTGTTTGTCAGGGTCACTACGCTAAGGCCGGTGGCGGCATTAAGTTTGGCTTTAACGCCAGCAATGCGCCTCCGTTGCTTTTTCAATTTGAAAATCAAAACAATCCCATCCCCACCGGGGGGCTGATTTACGAAGTTTCCGTCGCCATCGGTGAAGAGCTGGGCGGCGAATATTCCATCGCCCGCCTTCCGCGAAAGCGCATAGCCACCAATATCATTAACAACAAGATCGATCTGGTATGTCACAACAGTCTTAGCTGGCGGCATCCGTTCGCGGACGGGGCTTTATGGAGCAAGCCTCTTTTCACCCACACGAATGTACTGGTCGGACTGACGACGATTCCCTTTTCATCCGCTGATCAAATCAAGGGCCTTATCGGCACCGTGGAAAACTACGTCTATGCAGATCTTGAGGAAAAATTCAAAACTTTGGAGCTGCTTCGCAATGACAGTCCGAATATTGAAGTCAGTGTGAAGAAACTGCTGACGGGTCGGGTCCCCTACATTCTTTTAAGCGACATTGAATACATCTACTACAAAAGCCAGTACCCGCGACTGCAGCGAAGCACTTTTGCCATGGACAAGACCGACATTCAGTGCTCGCTGTCCAAGAAGTCCACCCTGACCATGACCAGACTCAATCGGGCCATTGATCGCCTGCATGAAAAACAAGTGCTGGCTAAAATTATCAAACGCTATTCAGATCCAGAGACCACTCCCAAACCGGTGAGCTATGGTCTGAACAGCAATGATTCTCCTCCCTTCATCCACTTCGACAAGACCTCGTCCAGCGAGGGCATCGTGCGCGGCGGAGTCTTTTTCGATATCGCCCTGGCCATCGGAAAAAAAATCCAGCGCCCGATCAATTTTGTCCTGCTGCCCCGTGGTCGCCTGGATGCGCGCCTGGCTTCCGGACAAATTGAGCTGGTCTGTTATGACACTGAAGCCTGGGCTGGCGAGTACGCCAAACAATATCACTGGAGCACCCCGATCTTCCGACAAAGTGACTATATCGTTGGGCACAAAGCTGACGCGGAAGTGGCCAAAATCCGCACGCTGGAAGACCTTAAAGGCAAGCGCATTGGTGCCGTCCTGAACTTTGTTTATCCCGCGCTGACACCCCTCTTTGAAGACAAAAGCCTGCAACGCGAGGATGCGGGGTCCGGAGCCGCTAACGTGGAAAAGCTCAGTGTGAAACGCGTGCCGCTGATTCTTTTGAACAGTCTTGAATACAGCTACTATAAAAGCAAAGATTCCAGGCTGCAAAAGGCCCCGTTGGAAATTGACCCCGTCGATGTGAAGTGCGCCCTGTCCAAAAAATCCAGTTTGAAAATAGAGGAAATCAATTCTGCCATCCACGATCTCGAAAAATCCGGCCGGATGCAGAAGGTCTTTGCCCCTTCCTATCTGCTTTGACAGGAGGATTTATGATCAAGGCTTTGATGCTGTTTCTCGCTCTGGCGGCTCTGCTTCCTGCGACCTCTCAAGCCCAGGAACCGGACAAGTCCCGCAACTATCAGTGGTTGCAATTCAATCTTTACAAGGGCTTTGACAACAAAAATCCTTTTGATCAGCAGGATGACACTTACCTGGAAATGGAGTTCGGGGGAAAATCGGGTTTTTTGGACTTTTACGGGTTCTTTGACGTCTTTGATATCATCGATTCCCAAGACAGTGACTTCCACAATACAGACAATTTTTTTCTAAAAACCTTCCCGCGCTTTTCACTCAATCACATGACCCAGAAAGACCTTTCCTGGGGGCCGATTCAGGAATGGTATGTGGCTACCCTGTTGATCGTTGGCGACCGGGCGTTGTTTGAGGAATGCATCGGCCTGGGAGTCGACTTCAAAGTGCCCTGGAATGGAAAGCTCGGAGCCAATCTGATGGCCCGCTATGTGCGGGAAAACTATGGCGCCATCAACGAACACACCTGGGACGGTTACTTTCTGGCAGTGAACTGGTTTGCTCCGTTTTATCGCTTCGCCAATGAAAGCTTCCTGTCTTATCAAGGGTATCTGGATTTTATTTTTTCTGCCGATGAAATTGGTCAGGAACCCGGCCGAACCACCAGCTCCATCGCATGGTACAACGGCTTTTACTGGCACCAGACTGACTATTCACTGGGTTATGGGCTGAAGTATTACAAAGACTATGGTCAGTTTGTCGATGGTGGCATCGCCGGAGAAACCTCCGGCTTCGGTCACTATGTGGTTCTGGGATACAAATTCTGAATCAGACTCCGGCGGCTTTCGACTGGCCCTGATCGGCGGTGATCCAGGATTGCAGGTATTCCGGCATTGCCGGCGCCGTCAGATTTTCACCCACGGCCTTCATCAATTCTGCCGGAGAAACTGTCCCGCCTTTTTTACTTAAAAAACGGGCGCGGATCATGCCAATGGCAATAAGCTCTCCGCGGCTCATAAACTTATGCTCAAGATAAAGGTACTTGTCATCCCAAGTGATCAGTCGCGTGTGCAATGTGAATTTCTGAAAGACCTTCAAAGACCGGCGAAAGCGGATGGTTTCTGATGCGACCACCGGATACCAGCCTTGCGCCGAAATTGCTCCGGCAGCCTGAGCGCGGATCATATAATCCGTGCGCGCCAGATCCTGCAATGACAGATAAACCCCGTTGTTCATATGACGAAGAACATCCAGATCCGTGGGCCACACACGAAAAGGTGTCGCGCACTCATCCATGATTCCCACGCGGGAACGAAAACGGGAAAAAATCAAAACATGCAAAAGACGGAAAAACAGATTCATAAAAACCTCGAAAGCCCCTGGGCCCTTACAAGCCTAACAAGCGGGGCTTTGCGAAGTCAAAATGGAGTTAGTTCTGGGCTTTTAAAGATCCCTCCGCGTCCGGCTTTAAGAACCGGAACATCGGCGTTGTTTTGAATTTCCCGCTGATGTTTCCGATCAAATCATAGCTTTTCGCCAGAGTGATTTTCTTCACCGCGGCCCCTTTCTTGAAATCCAGCTTGGGCATTTCCACCCAAACCAGATAGGGGCTCAAAGTACTTTCATAAAAATAAAGTCCACGGGTCAGATCCGCAACCGTGCGCCAGCGGGTGGTGGAAATATACGGCCGTGCCGGATCCGGCGTCCCGAATGGCTGAGAAACATTTCGCAAAACACTCAACACCCCGGCCACAGCCTCGCGATAGTCCTTGGGTTCTGGCAGGCGTTCGGTATAGAAAGCCGCACGCACAAAGCGGTCCGCCGCCTCGGTTGTGCCGGGAAGCTTTTTACTGCCACCAAAGCCCTGATACTGCTTCATCGATTTCAGTTGCTGATCAAAGGGAGGCGAATTCGTCATAAAGCGATACTCTTTGCCGTGATAGATTTTGATTTTGCCATCAATGTATTCCATCACCACGGAATCACCCGTCTTGTCTGACAAAGCCAAATGCACCGTGCCCTGGCGCACACCCTGAGCCGTGGGCACGCTGGCCCTCAGGACCTGAATCGGAGACTTTTCCAATGAGGCCATGGCCTCGGCGACGGTAGCGAAGTTATCCAGGAAATACTGCGCCCACATACTGACTGACAAACCCGGAACAGCCTGATCCCGGGAACCGAAGTGACTTTCAGACAAGTAAAGCAAATTGGCCGTCAATCCTTTTTCATTCAGTCCGTCGGCCGTTCCCACATCGTACATCGACAGAATCACGCTGCCATACTTGGAGGTCCACTTGGCTGAATTGCTCGCGGCCATTCCCTCACGCTCCATGCCTCTGGGAAGTAGCCACAAATTGGATCCGGTGTCCTCGGCCCAGTCCATATTGCGCCCGACAATCACATCCTGATTCTTTCCATCCCAAAGAATGCGCGTACAGGGATAAGCCGGAACCGCCAATAACAGACTTAAAAGCACAGACAGTGTCTTCATGGGTAATAACTCCTTGTTTATATCCTTTACACCTTAAAGTCTGTCCACAAGCCAGCTGTATGAAAGCAAAAGGCCTCTGACTTTCGTCAAAGGCCCGCGGTCGGTACACTTTTTCTGGATCAACTTAGAATCCGTCGGTCGTTCCGACTTTGGCACGCGGATCTTCATCCGTATCAAACGGAATCACTGCCGCTGCTGGCGGAGGCGCAGTCTTTTTCGGCGGAGGCGTGAACTTCATAACCTTGGCAGACTTCGCTTCTGGTTTTTTCGCAGCTTTGGCAGGGGACACACGGGACGATACAGGCGCTTCAACCGGAGCCTCCACGGCGGTGGTTCCCGTAACAAAACTGTTTAACTCACGCACCATGATTTGCATTTGCTCGGACTGGGAGGAAATCTCTTCGGACGTCGCCGCGATCTCTTCAGAGGAAGCCGCATTGGACTGAGAGCTCTGATCCAGTTGATTCATTGCCTTGTTGATCTGCTGAATACCTGTGGTCTGCTCGGCACTGGCCGCAGAAATTTCGTTATTCAGATCTGCCACCTTCTTAATGGAATTCACGATGTTATTTAGAACATCCCCGGACTTATCCGCAATGTGGGTCCCATTTTCAATTTTTTCCACCGAGTCTTTAATCAAAGACGTGATGTCTTTGGCGGCTGAAGCGGATCTTTGTGCCAGGGCACGAACCGCTTCGGCAACAACTGCGAAGCCTTTCCCCTGCTCGCCGGCACGGGCGGCTTCCACCGCCGCATTCAGGGCCAGCAAATTCGTCTGGAAGGCGATATCGTCGATGACGTTGATGATCTCTTCGATCTTTTTCGAAGACTGAGAGATATCACGCATGGATTCAACCAGATTCTTGATCTCGCGTTCACCGTCCTCGGCCGCGGAACGGGAGGACTGCGACAGCGTCGCCGCCTGTTTGGCATTGTCAGAATTCATTTTCACCATGGAAGTCATTTCCTCCAAAGAGGCCACGGTTTCTTCCAAAGAAGCCGCCGCAGAAGTGGAGGACTGAGACAGCCCCTGACCGGCCAGGGTCAGTTGTGTGATGGCTTCGTTCACCTGATGACCAGCCCCTGCCAGACGGGAAACCGTGTTGTTCACCGTACGGCTCAAAGACATACCGATAAACATCAAAAGACCAAACACCAAAGCCGCTGCCACACCACCAATGGCCGCCAGCATGATCAGGCCTTTTTGGGTTTCAGCTTTCTGTAAGGTGTTTTTTTGAGCGGCAAGCTTTTCATACATCACCACAACATCGCCAGCGACTTTTTTAATCACTGTGGAATGCTTCAGGTAGGAACCCTCGGTCATAACCTCACGCAACTTATCAAAGTCGGCGCCTGGTTTTTCCAATGCTGCAATGAGTGCTTCGACTTCCTGAACATATTCCGCATTGACTTTACGTGCGGGCTCATACATCTCGGCTTCACCGGGCTGGAACGAGGCCGCTTCATAGGCCTTGATGGCATCCTTATATTCAGTAATGGCTGTCTTTGCTTTGCCTACATAACTGTCACGATGCTTGGGAACATCTTTGTTGGCCAGTGCCCCCCAAAGATACTGCCCAATGCGGGCTCGACTGCCTTCGATTTCGCCGACGGCCTTCATGTTCGGAATGACATTAACATAAGCGTCATTCAGCATAGAGCCGGCGATGTTCAGATCTTTATAGGCCACCCAACCCAGCAGCGCAAAGCCTGCCATCGGAATCAAAGCACACACAAAAAGCTTGCCTTTAATACCCTTGAACCAAGAACTGATTGCCATAATATTTTTTGAAACCTCAAAAAGAGTTGTTTTTAGATCCCCTCTTTTTTCGGTGAAAAACTGGCCCACCTGAAGGGCTTAATACAAATAGTAAAAATGGGACAGTTCCACGAGTTTACTCACATGCCGAACTTACACTAGTTGCTTTGGTTTATGTCGAAACTGAGACGCCCGCCTCAAGTAAACGAATCTTTGAACTATTCAATGATTCCGAAGGTGTGGCTTTTTTATCGGTGTAACAAAGCGGGATTATTGCATTCAGGAATTATCGATAACACCCCTAATTGAATTTCAAAAAGCTCCCGAAGAATAAGACGTCACCTATTTGGGGTAGCTATTAAACCATAAGGAAGTTGAAATGAAATTCTCAAACGGCACGTGGAATCATAAAGCAGTCATCGCAATCGCTCTAACCTCCCTTTTCTTTGGTTGCGCCAAAAAAGAAGAAGAAACACCCAGCACCGGCGAGGTGACTGTGGCCCAATTGGAAGGCACACGCTGGGGCTCATGCACAGCGGTGAGCGGCAGCACCTATGGGTCAGCAGTAAATGGCATGTCTTATATGCGCGGCCTTACTTTCCAGTCTGATGGCACTTATGCAATTACGACGTTGTTCTTCACGGGCACGACCTGCGCCTTTGGTGGGGATAACGTCTTTACTATGAGTCAGGCAGGGACCTTCGAAATCGGTGAAGTTCAGGAATCCGGCGCCACTCAGATCATTTACACTACCGCAGGTTCTGTACTGACGACCTTTGCAGGCACCTCCGCCGGCGGAACGACTTGGGCCGGAAACTTTAACGACGCAACCTGCACGGGCGGCCCTGATCTGGTCGTGGATACAAATGCGACTGACACTAACACGGTAACTGGTCTGTCGTGCTCTGATTCAAGTCCCGACTTTGCCTTCCCAGAGTTTGCGCCAGCGGGAACTGTGTTCTATGACCTGGTAACTCTTTCTGGCTCCACCCTTACAGTCGGTGATCTGGCCCAACTATGGAACATTGGTCAGGTGTCCTCGTACCCAACCAGCGCCACTCAACAATTCATTGAATACTAAATTCACACCTGCCGCCGCAGAGAAAAACTAGCGGATAGGAAGAATACGGATCTGACCTGGCATGCGCACGATGCGAACCAGGGACAGGTCCTTTTTCAGAACGCTTGGAGTGCCATTTTGCTGATTCATTTCAGCATTTACTTCCTCTTGAATCACTACCATGTAAGTGGCTTCAAAGATGTGCCCGGTGCCGGCATGACGGAAACCCACAAAGTAAGTGTACTGAGCTCCGGCACTCATCCAGCCTCCACGGGCAAAAGACGTCTGGACCGGGTCGGTGAACTCTACGGAACCACAGTCCTCAATCCAACTGTCAAAACGTGGTGCCGAAGGGTCACAGTTTTCTTTTTCCAGTTCATCCCGCAAGCTGGCCAAACGGGTGTTTGGATCATCCAAAAGCATTTTCATGAACTTTTCATTTTCTTCACCGTCGACAAACATGGCCGCCTGAATTCCCTGCCCTTCATCGGTAACGATTTTGACCACAGCCCTTTCAGCATCAACTTTCGTGAAATGGCGGCTTTCTGCGGCAAAAGCGGCGGAAGAAAAGACAATAGAACCCAAAATGGACAGCACAATCCATGTTTTCATTATAAAGAACTCCTTGTTGTGAAGAACATAAGGGATAGTGCAGAACTTTTCTTGAGACAAATTAACATGCCTTCATTAAGGCACTGTCATGTGGTAGGTTGGACGGATGACTGAGCTCAAAGAACGATTATTAAAATATTACGAAGAAAACGAAACCAAAGTTGATATAGCATTCTTTCTGGGCGGCTTCTTTTTCGATATTCTGACCCTTTCCGCCATAGATGATCTGTTGGGTATCTCGCAACAAATCATCTATTTACTGATTCTGGGGTCGGTGCTTTATTACGACTTCCTGTTCACCCATGGCCTGTTCCAGCCCTCCCGCCGCCTGGGCAAAATCTGGGAATACCGCCAGTTGATCGTGCATTTCCTGCTGGGAAGCCTGCTCAGTTTGTATTCGCTGTTCTTCCTGAAAAGTGCGTCTCTGTTTTCGTCGGTGGTCTTTGTCGCCCTGCTGATGGGGCTTATGGTGGCCAATGAAATGAAGCGCGTTCAGCGCAGTGAAATCAATATCAAGATCGGCCTGTACGTCATCTGTGTGTTTTCATTCTTTTCCATGACGATCCCGGTGATCCTGGGCTTTGTCGGGCTGTTCCCGTTCCTGCTGTCCATCGCCTTTACCGGGGTTGCCATTTATGGGGCTTTCCTGCTGTTGAAAAGAAAGATCCAGGATCAGCGCACCTTGCAAAAATCCCTGCTGCTTCCCGGAGCCACGGTGCTGGTGCTGTTTTTGGCGTTCTATTTGGTGGGGTGGATTCCGCCGGTGCCGCTGTCGATTCAAAACATGGGTATCTATCACAGCGTGGAAAAATCCGAGGGCAAATACATCCTGTCCCACGAACAGGCCTCCTGGAGATTCTGGCGCCGAGGAGATCAGGAATTTTACGCTGAACCCGGCGACACCGTTTATTTCTTTGCCGAGATCTTTTCCCCGGCAAGGTTCAGCGACTCGGTGATTCTGCACTGGTATTACAAAGACCCCGTCCGCGGCTGGCAAACCACCGACAAAATCCCGATGAACATCACCGGCGGCCGTAAAAACGGCTATCGCGGTTTTGCCTCAAAACAAAACTATTCCGCCGGTGACTGGCGCATCAGCGTAGAAACCACCGACGGCCGCGAAATCGGACGCATCTATTTCAAAGTAATTAAATTAGAATCAAACAACCCAGAACGAACCTTCTACAAAGACATCTACTAAAGAGGCCTTATTGATTCACTCGCACCAGTTTCACTTCAAAGTCCTGGGAGGGGCTTTTTTGAAGCTGTTCCTGGGCTTGTTCATTGGCGGCAATCGCCACTTCCGAGCTATTCAGAATTCTCAGCAACCTCTTGCGCAGAATCTTTTCGCTGATTGAGGCTTCCTTGATCATTTCGTTGAATCCCTGAACCTCAGCTTGGGAAAACGAAGCAGACATTAAAATCAGTGAAATTATTAAGAAGCGCATCCGTGCCCTCCTGTTCCTATCTATAGGAAACAGGCTGGGCTTCGGTCGGTTAATAATTAATTAGAAGCCTCTGGCGGGTGCTGAGGATCAATATACGTCTTTTCAGCATCCTCTTTAAGGACCTGGGCCAACTGCTGAGCGGCCTGGCGGGAGACGTCGATGAAAGTCTTCTGATCGTGGCGAACTTTGAATTGCTCTTGCAGCATCAGTTCATCATGCAGGCGGAAGCGCTCAATGATTTCATGGGCGCGCTTGGCAGGAGTGCCCATTGCAACCAGCAACTGCTCAGAAAGCGCAATGCTGGAATCAATCGTTTCACGGCGAACATAAGCGACTCCGGCTTCCATCAGGTCAAACGTGTGCTGACGGTTGCGGGACCGGGCAAAGACTTTCACATGCGGATAATCATCCCGCAAAACCTGGGCAATTTTGTTGGAGGTCTCAACATCATCCACCGCCAGCACGAAGAACTTGGCATTTTTGATCCCCGCAGCCTCCAGAATCTCGGGACGGGAGGCATCACCATAATAGACCTTATTGCCAAAACGGCGAAGCATGTCGATTTGTTCTGTATCATGTTCAATCGCGGTGAATTTGACATCCTGGGTCCGCAAGACACGGCCAAAGATCTGACCGACACGACCGAAGCCGGCGATAATCACGGCATTGCCACTGTCACCCTCATCAATCTTGTCATATTGAGGACCACCGCCCGCCGGGCTTTTGCAGGCAATCATGGCCTGGATCTTTTCATTCAGCACGATGATAATCGGACTTGCGATCATGGAAAGAGTCACCACCAGAGTGAATCGCTGGGTCCATTCTGGTGAAAGCACCTGCGCACTTTGCCCCACCCCGAAGATCACAAACGCGAACTCCCCGCCTTGCACCAGATACACGGCCAGATTGTTGGAGGCCGGACGGTGCAGGTTCATCACACGTCCCACACCATAAATCAGGAAGCCTTTCAGAACCATGTAACCCACAGTGATCCCCAGGATCAGACCGGGATTTTCAATCAGCAAAGACAGCTTGACCGACATGCCCACAGATACAAAGAACAGACCCATCAGCAAACCCTTGAACGGTTCAAGGTCGGCCTCCAATTCATGGCGGTATTCAGATTCTGAAAGCAGGACGCCGGCCAGGAATGCCCCCAATGCCATCGACAGTCCCACGCTTTCCATCAGGAAGGCCACACCGATCACCGTCAGCAACGTCACCCCGGTGAAAAGTTCGCGGCTGCGGGTTTCCGCCACCACTTGCAAAAATCTTCCCATCAGAATGCGACTTCCCAACGCCAGGCCGATAAAGATCGCCAGGGCCCCGCCCCAGTTCACCTCGCGGGTGGAGGCCGTCACCAGCCCCAAACTTGGGATCACCGCCAATGCCGGAATGGCCACCACGTCCTGCATCAACAGGATCGCAAAAGAAGCCCGGCCAAATTCGGTGTTCAGAACCTTTCTTTCAGACAAGCTTTGCAACGCAAACGCCGTCGAAGACAATGACAGAGCAAAACCCACAACAGCCGCGCTGGCCCAAGAGATGCCCAACTGGTGCCCGGCGAAAGTGAACACCACGGTACAGAACAGAATCTGCAACCCACCGAAGCCCAGCAGGGTTTTTCTTAAACCCCACAGTTTTTTGGGCTGTAGCTCAAGGCCGATGATAAAGAGCAGGAAGACCACGCCGAATTCAGCGATGGTTTGCACGAACTGAAAGTCGGAAATCAAACCCCAACCCAGGGGACCAATCAATATCCCGGCCGCCAGGTAACCCAGAATGGTTCCCAGGCCCAGCTTTTGAAACAGGGAAACAAGAACGACAGAAAAACCCAGGAACGCAAGAATCTGCAGAAGCTGCTCATGTAAAATCATGTTAACGAAGGTATCAAGCTGTCTTGATCCGGGCAAGATTCCTGTGACAACCATGGAACGATCTTTTAGTCTGGGGCCTATGACAAAGAAAACTGCAGGCATCTGGTTTATTTTTATCACCGTGACTTTGGACATGATCGGACTGGGTTTGGTGATCCCGTCCCTTCCGGACATCATGCGCCGTTTTGTTTCCAGCGAAACTTCGGTCACGGAGTACTTCGGCTATTTCATTTCCATTTATGCGCTGATGCAGTTTTTAGCGTCCCCGCTTTTAGGGGCCCTGTCGGACCGTTTCGGTCGACGCTCCGTCCTTTTGATTTCACTGCTGGTCGCGGGCTTTGACTACATCCTGATGGCTTATGCGCCAACGCTTGAGATCCTTTTTGCCGGGCGAATCATCGCGGGCCTGACTGGTGCCAACATCACCGTGGCGATGGCCTATATTGCTGACGTCAGCAATGATGAAAACCGTTCGGCGAACTTTGGCATGGTGGGCGCTGCCTTCGGCCTGGGCTTTATTATCGGGCCGGCGATCGGGGGACTGCTGGGACACCTGGGACCTGAGTACCCGTTCTTGGTGGCAGCAGGTCTGAACCTGCTGAATTTTTTATTTGGTTTGTTCATTCTGCCGGAATCGCTGCCAAAGAACCTGCGACGCAAAATCGATTTGCGCCGAACCAATCCGCTGTATTCGCTGTTGGGGGTTTTGCGTTCCAAACACCTGCTGGCTCTGTTGCTGGTTTATTTTTTCTTCCAGTTGGCGGGTCAGACTCACCCATCCATCTGGACGCTGTACACTGAAACACGTTACGGGTGGACAACAGCGCAGGTCGGCCTGTCGTTGGCTGTGGTCGGACTGCTTTCTGCTGTGGCCCAAGGTTGGCTGACAAGGCTGGTGATTCCGAAGTTTGGCGAACATCGCACTGTGGTGATCGGGGCCTTTGGTTATGCGGTTTCATTCATTTTCTATGGCATGGCCACAGAAGGCTGGATGATGTATGCGATTCTGATTTTGTCAGCGGTGTTCTGGACTTCACCTCCGGCACTGCAGTCCTTGATCAGTCACAAAACACCTCCTCAGGAACAGGGTGAATTGCAGGGCTCCCTGGTCAGTCTGTCCAGCCTGGCCGCGATCATCACCCCGCTGGTTACAACCAAACTGTTCGCACATTTTTCTTCAGGAAATCCGGCAACTCTCTACCTCCCGGGGGCACCTTACTATTTCGGCGCGCTGATCTGCTTCATTTCCTGGGCGATAATGTACCGTCGTAAAGTGTAACCAGAGAATTGCTAACTTTCTCGTTCGGCTTTCATCAAATCTTGACCTCTCGTTTTTTCGGCGTCCATGTTATGCTTAAAAAAACGGGAGGTGGTTATCTATCACGGCGAACGCTTTAACAGCATCACTCACCTGATCGGTGCCGCCTTGTCGGTGGCAGGATCTTCTGTGCTGATCACGCTGGCGACCGTGACCGGTGACTTTTGGAAAATTGTCGCGACCAGTGTTTATGGCGGCATGCTGGTTCTGCTCTACACCATCTCGACGCTGTATCACAGTTTTCAAGGCCGCTCGAAACAGATCTTTCAAAAGCTCGATCACATCGCCATCTATCTTTTGATTGCCGGAACCTACACACCCTTCACCCTGATCACTTTGCGTGGTCCCTGGGGCTGGTGGCTGTTCGGTATCAACTGGACGCTGGCGCTTTTGGGAATCATCTATGAACTGACGCTGTCACACCGCACGCGCATCCCGTCGATGATTATCTATGTGCTGATGGGATGGCTGGTTGTTGTCGCCCTGAAACCTTTGACGGCCGCGCTCCCCACTTCCGGCATTTTCTGGCTGACACTGGGGGGACTGCTGTACACCGGCGGCATCGGATTCTTTTTGTATGATGAAAAGGTCAAACACTTCCATGGCATTTGGCATCTGTTTGTACTTGGTGGAAGTGCGTGTCAGTACTTCTGCATTCTCTTCTATCTGATTTAAGTGTCACATTGACCCTGATCGGGCTGGCACTGTCTTTGAAATATTTTCCTGCGTGATCCAACAACGGAGGGAAAATGAAACCACTAATGACTTTTGCAATGATCTGTTTGTTCTCGATGAACGTGTTTGCCGCCAATATCTTTGACTGGGTGAAACCCGACCGTCCTGGAGACCGTCCTGGTTATGGCCGCCCGCAAGTCAGTTGTTCTGCCAGCGACGACGGTTGGGAGGAGCACTGGAGCGGCCACCGTGATTGCCGCGAGTGCTTGAAAAAGCACGGCAACTGTATCGAAACCTGTTCTGCCAAATACTATGCCTGTACGGCGGAAGGTGTCGACTATCGTGGTTACCGCATGACAATCGAAAGCCGTGGCAACACTCAGTACGCTGCTGAACGCGAGGCCATTGACCGCTGCCACTACCGCTACAGCAACTGCCGCATCACCTCCTGCAACGAAAAGAACGAAACCGTCTCGCGCAGATCTTGCCGCTAGTTCGTATTTCCGGTTATCTTTGAGGGAGTCATGAGCTCCCTCAAAGAATCTCTTTATTCCGCCATCAATGTGACCATGCCCGTGGACCTTTCCACGCAGCTGGATCGTCATGCCTGCGTGGCCCTGATCCTGCGCGGAGATTCCTGGGACAATCTGGAGCTGGGATATATCCAGCGCGCCTTCAGCGAATCCGACCGCTGGTCAGGACAACTGGCTTTCCCCGGCGGTAAACGCGAAGAGACCGACAAAACCGATCTGGACGCTGCCCTTCGTGAGACGCGGGAAGAAATCGGCATTGAGCTGACAAATCCGGAACTGCTGGGACGTCTGAATGATATTCAGGCCCGCAAAGCCGGAACCATGCTGGATTTTTACATCCGCCCGTTCGTGTTTTTCATCGAGCGCGATTTCAATATTGTGCTGGATCCAAATGAAGTGGCGGATTTTTTCTGGATTCGACTTAAAGAAATTCAAAATCCCCACAGAGTGACGACCTATCGCCTGCAAAGGGACAACATCTCTCTGGAGCTTCCGGCCGTGTATCTGGATCGTGAGCCGCCTTTGTGGGGTTTGTCGTACATGATGACCCTGAATCTGCTTGAAGTTCTGGCAGCGGCGAACAAATAACCATCAAATTGTCTCACCACTGATCGTCAAAAAGAACGACACCCCTTTTTTATCGCTGTTCGCAGCGAGCTTTACGTCTCACGCTTGGACGACGTTCATTTTTTTCCAGAATTTAAAAAAAGTCGCTCAACTATCCAAAGGTCTGGCCGATAAGTTTTATGAACCTCAGGTTAGGTTCTGCGAAAGGAGCCTTGAATGGCTAAAATGCATGCAGTACGTAAGGAATATATCTGGAACCGGGAGATTCGTGAATTGGCTCTCCTGACAGAGACGGGTCCACCTTAACTACTCCAGCAGATTTAAGATTGGTGATTAAATAAAAAAACCAGAGCGAATAAGGCGCCCTGGTTTTTTTATTTTTATAATGCGGTCTGAAACTACAGGATCGAGAAGATCGTGGAGAAGCTCAGAGTCGTGGACTCGGTACGAGCATCTTTAGGGTAATAGTTCAGATAAGGCGCGAAGTAGATATCACGAGAGAACGCATAGCCCATGCCCACGCGGCCGCTCAGGGTTTTGTTCAGCAAATCCATCTCGCCATCACGGTAACGTGGATTCCAGAAGTTCATCGCCAGGGACGTGTAAACGTTCAACTTGTCAGAGAAGTTGTATTTCACCTGTGGATAGAAACCCAGGTGGTAACGGGATGCTTTACCGTCTTTTGGTTCATAACCGCGCTCATACAGGAAGACGCTCAAGCCTGTGTCCAGGCCCACCGCAAAACCGGAAGCCCCGATGTTGTAAACCAGAGAGTTATCGTAAGAAAGAGAAGAGTACTGACCCACATCGCGGAAGTTCGGAACCGTCGTCAGGGAGGCACCGTAAGAGTTGCGAACCTGAACATCACCCAAACGCGCATTGCGATCATAGCTGATGAATGGAGTTTTCACATCCGTGCGCTCTGCCCCCTGGAAGGGAGTCAGAACGTTGATGCCCGTCCCCGCGCTGATCGCCGCTTTGGAATCCAAACGGTAACGACCGCTGATGGAGCCGCTCAGGGAAACCTGATTCACACCGATGGAACCATCCGGATTCGGCTGAAGTTTGCTGTCAAGGTCGCCCACAGGAGGACCAAAGTAAGAAAGAGAGAATTTCAAAGAGTAACGGGACAAGGAACCGGATTCCGCTTTCAACTTGGAATCAGTGATGTCTTTGTCGTCTTCGAATTTTTTGTTTTTCAGAACATCACCCACGGAAGTGGTTGTTTTCTGAGTTCCGGATTCCACAGATGGAGTGGAAAGAGTGGTAGAAGAAGTCTGAGCGTTGGCTGCCAACGAAAGACCCAGCACTGCCGCGAACAAAAGCCCTTTAGTCATTAAATCCCCCAAAGTTTCGGCAGGTTGTACCTGCCCAAGAGGGAAAAGGAAAGTCATGCTTTTGTTATGGAACGGGGCGGGTAGTTTTTTCTAAAATCCCTCACGTAATTTATAGAGCACCTGGGGCAGAGATTCGACCACGTCGGACGCCGTCATGCTTAAAAGATCGCGCTTTCGGGACTTCCACAGATTCGCCGTGGCTCCGTGAACGTAGGCCCCCAGCAGGGCTGCCCTTAAAGCAGGCACCTTTTGTGCCCTCAAAGCCGTTATAATCCCCGCCAGCACATCCCCGGTTCCGGATTTCGCCAAAGCGGCGTTTCCGGTGGAAATTCCAAAAACCCGGTTGGGGCCGGCCACCAAAGTCTGCGGGCCTTTCAGCAAAACCACACAACCCATCATCTCCTGAGCAATGCGAACAAATCCATAGCGGTTGGCGGCGATTTCTTCGGCCTCCACCCCCAGGCAGCGCGCAAGCTCTCCGGTGTGAGGTGTGACGATCCAGGTTGGGGGTAACGGAAACAGATCCTGTTCCGCACAGACCGTCAGCGCATCGGCATCGAGCACCACCCGTTCGATCTTGCGGGCTTTCAGTTCACGAATCACCTCCGCTGTGAACGGAGTGACTCCAAATCCCGGTCCGCACAAGAGCGCATCAAACTTTTGATCCTGCCATTTGTTTTTCTTAAGATCCAAAACCAAAAAATCCGGATTTCCCAACGATGAAACCGCCATCCCTTGCGGGGCCAGCATCACATAGCCACTGCCCATGCGCAAAGCCCCGCGGGCCGCCAATATCCCGGCCCCTGGGTACTGGGAACTGCCCGCCAGCAAAAGACTGCGGCCCCTAGTGGCTTTATTATCATGGGTGCCGACAGCAGGTAAAAGTTTCCGCGCCGTTGATTTCTTAAGGATGCGAACGGGATCATTGGCTTTTTCCATAAACCTTAGTGTATAAACCAAATCCATGATCGTAAAGACAGAAGCCGACCTGGAAGGTCTAAAAAAAATCGGGAAAATCGTCGCCAACTGCCTGCAGTACATGGCTCGTAAAATGGAACCCGGCATGAGCACCAAAGAGCTGGACAACCTCGGTGGCCAGTATCTGGAGCTTCATGGCGCCAAGTCCGGCCCCATGGCAACGTACAACTTCCCCGGCTACAACTGCATCAGCCTGAATCACGAAGTCGCCCACGGCGTGCCCTCTGACAAGAAGATCATCAAAGCCGGTGACCTGATCAACATCGACGTGTCGGCGGAATTCGGCGGCTACTTTGCGGATAACGGCGGATCCTTCATCGTGCCTCCGGCAAAGAAAACGGACGAAGAGCTTTTGAAAGTCACCCGTCTGGCGCTCGACACAGCGATCAAGGCCGTGAAAGCCGGAGAGCTGATCAATGTGATCGGCTACAATATCGAAAAAGTCGCCAAGTCCCACGGTTACACCGTTATTGAAAACCTGGGCAGTCATGGTGTGGGCCGCGGCCTGCACGAAGAACCAAAATTCATCGCGGGTTATTACGACAAAACCGACAAACGCAAACTGAAAGACGGCCATGTCATCACCATCGAGCCTTTTGTTTCCACCGGCGCAAGATTCGTCGATGAAGAACCCGACAACTGGACACTGGTGGCCGGCAAAGAACATCGCACCGCTCAGTTCGAACACACGATGGTGGTTCTGAAGGACCGCGCCCTGATCGTGACCATTCCTGATTCTGTTTAAATACACGAGGGCTTTCTTTGCAGAGGGCCTTTTAAAAGTTCTAAGATTTTCTCCTCACCCTTAGGAGACCTTATGAACAAACGCATCGCCGCTCTGACCGTGGCTTTGATGGCCAGCCCCATCGCGCAAGCCGCATCCCCTTCCGCCGGATTCAAAATAGAATCCAACATCACTCTGGCTTTGGCTGAAGAGGCCGCCAAAGAAGCTGTCGCCAACTGCGCAACCAAGGGCTATCAAGTGGCCGCTACCGTCGTCGATAAGGCAGGCGACGTTAAAGCGATGTTTCGCGCCGATGGCGCGGGCCCTCATACCGTCGATGCCAGTCGCCGCAAAGCCTACACCTCCGCTTCAGCCAAGAACGGAACCTCCGCAATGCTTGCAACATCTCAAAGCAATCCTGCCGCTCAGAATCTTGGCGCCATTGACGGATTCCTATTGCTCGGCGGGGGCCTTCCCATTCGAGCTGGCAGTATCGTCATTGGTGCTATTGGCGTGGGTGGTGCTCCAGGCGGTCCTTTGGACGACCAGTGCGCTCAAGCTGGAATCGACAAAATCAAGGATCGACTAGGAAATTGAAACACTAGATTCCCCGACACGCTGCCTAAAGGCTTTAAGCCGGAAGAAAAAGGTGAAAGGCTGTTTACGTTCCTAAAATAACCGGAGGATTTATGAAACTGTTTTTTGCTATCGCTTCTTTGCTAGTGGCTTTCTCTGCGCAAGCTTCTGACCGTAAAGTCGGAAACATCATCGCGGTTGAAAGAGAAATCTCCAACCTTTACAACACGTGCTTGAAGAACGTATCTGGTGCGACAGACAAACCTCAAAGCTTCTTCTCTTGCGCTATCAAGTTCACAACTGATGGTGAGCTTCCGGTGACGAAGGGCCGCGTTCTGAAACTGATGGATGACCGCTGTCAGGTTGTGGGTGAAGCGATGAATGGTGTTGTGCTGATCACTTTCTCTGGCACAAAATCTCCGTCCACTTTCGAAACTTCCCGCGCGTGCCTTGAAAGATCTCTGAGCGATAAAGACTTCGTAAAAGTGATCGTTTACACTCTGGAATAATTGCTCCACGCGATTATCAATTCATTTGCAGGAAGAAGTGCTTCAACACTTCTTCCTTTTTTTTGCTTTCGCTCATCTCGAATGAGAACGATCTCACCTAAAAAGGCGAGAGACCTTTTTGTTTTTCTGCGTCCTTTTACTTGCCTCATCTTAGCCCCCTAATTAAAATGATAAGGAAGCTTTAATATGCTTGCTGACAGTTCTAGGAGATCCTATGGCAAAGCTGTTTCTAACTGAAATTCCCTCCCGTGAAGCCATTCAAGAAGAGGCTGGTGTTCTTTATCCCCAGGTGAACCCAGAGGCGTGGTACTCGCATATTCTTTTGCGCAAAATCACCACGGAGTTTGAAATCAATCTGGACAAATTTTTCACTCAGTACAATTTGTCCTCAGGTCGTTTCACGCTGATGATTTTGCTGAACAAATATGTGGACGGCCTGATGCCTTCTGAATTGGCCCATATGGTGGGTGTGACCCAAGCCACAATCTCGGGGCTGATCAACAGTCTTGAAAAAGCCGAGATCGTGCAAAGAACCACGCACGAAAAAGACGGCCGCTCGTACGTGATCAAGCTGACTGAAAAAGGAAAAAAACAAACCGGCGAGATCCTTCCAGAGTACCAAACCCGCATCAATAGATTCTGGAGTGAGTTCCCATCCCAGGAAAAAGATCAGATCAACGGTTACTTTGAAAGACTGCTCAAACAAATGAAAGGCTCAAACAAATGAAAGAAATCGGACAAAAACCCGCTGCCGAATAAATAAAAAAAAGCCCGCTTACAAAGCGGGCTTTTTCTTTTTCAAATTTCCAATTTCCAATCTCTAATTTCCAATAACTATTCGCCTGCCATAGTACAACTGATGATGTTGTCCAGAGTAAAGCCCGATGTATTCTGGAATGGACCGAAGTGGTTGTAAGATCTGCCCACGGACATGTGCGGGCTTACACAACGCTCTGCCGGAGCTTTCAAGGAACCGTTGGAGTTCACGTTGTACGGGTGCGTGTTCTTGGAGCTTGTCGCATTCACCTGAACTGCGAAGCTGCCAGTGACTTTCGCTGCCGCACAGAAGGCGTTGAAGGTCTGCAAAGAGCTTCCCAGCACACGGATCAATTCAGACTGGGATGCATTCGTTTTGATGCCGCACTTTGGATACAGTTGATTCCATTCACGGATACAAGCCTGGATATTACCACCAGCGTCCGGAGTGAACTGGAACAGACCGATGTTCAGACGGGATTCCGCAGGCTGGTTTGGATCTTCATAGAAGTTCACACCCGCTGGACGGCGATAACCGGATGGAGCATATTTATCCGCCACTCTTTGCGCTTTCGCCGTATCTGCCGTCGTCAAAGACTCCATGTAAGACAGACACATCATGAACTTGGACCACAATTTAGAGGCTTTCACGTAACCTTCGCGGTTGCCGGACAAAGCCTCACGGCGATAACCATTCATCAGATTTGTGAAGTCATTGATTTTTTTGATCGTTGCCGCACTTGGAATATTTTTACCCGCAAAGGTCGTGTTCAAAGTCGAGGACGTCACGTTACACAGTGGATGTGAAATCAAACTGTTTGGCAGATACGTGTTCACGTCTTTATTCAGATTGAAGTAAGAAGCCACATAGCCCAGTTGCGCTTTGCTTGGCTGCATTTTCAGTTCAACTGCGTAAGCGATACGATCTGCAAAACGGTCGTTGGAATCCAGGTTCGTGTCACATTTATCTGTGGCATGAGCTTCCTGGGCGTTACGAACCGGCAAAAGCTCGCGGTAAGTGCTGTATTTGGCATCCACCACACCGCCGACCGGGTAAGCCACTTCTGTAAAGACGTTGAAACCTTCCGGAGTGATAGAGTCTGTCACCGCCGCAGGTTCACGCACCGGAGGGGTTGTTGTTGGTGGAGTCGTGGTTGGCGGAGTTGTTGTCGGAGGTTTCGTAGAACCAGTGGATCCGGAGCTGCTGCTGCCACCGCCGGAGTTCACCGGCTTCTTCGCCATGGCGAAGGTCGTGGAGGAAAGAGTTGTCGTAACGATAAGGCCCATCAGGATGTTGGTTGTGCTTTTTTGTGTTTTCATACCTCCTAGATCGGAGATAGGTCGCGCGACTAAAGGCGTTCTGGACCATTTTAAGGTCCAGTTTTCAGGATCTTGGTAAAGTCCGGGAAAACTGAAAAATTAATAAACAGAAACCCTCTGGACCTTGGACCGTACTTTGGGTTTAAGAACTGCCAACGGTCCACCGATAATAAAGGGGTAGGTAAACAACAAAAAGGGAGTCTCAATATGAGTCAAAAATATGATGTACCGAACCTCTTTAATTTCCTTCTACATACTCCAGAGGGCGGTCTCAGAAAAATGCTCGTGGACAACAAACCGTTCACTGAAGCGCACTTTAATCTGATGATGAAAGTGGTTCGCGCGTGCAACGAATCCCAGTTCACTGAACACTTTGAAAAACAGGATTTCCCAAAAGTAAAAATGGGCCCTGCGGATATGAAACTAAAAGAGAAGTTCTGGGCTGACTGCATGGTTGTATGGGATAACCGTGGACTTCTGACTCCGGCTGTGGCAACTAAGGCGGCATGATCGCATATCTTGCCCCGGAAAAATTTCTGCCTGATCTTCTGGAAGAACTTAAATACGTAAAATCAGTTCACGGAAATCTGGTACTCACTGATGGGCCCCTGCAGAATCCTGTATGGGCCCAAAATATTTGGCTTGATGCCGAAATCATTCCTTTTGAATCCATCACCCAGGCTGCCAAGGCCTTAAAGTCCCGCGGTAAACTGTGGGCCCCCTACACCATTGAAAATCACCGCCGTGCCCAGTTGATTCAGGACCAACTGCCGAAACTGCGCCCACGGGTGATCAACTTTCTGGATCCGCTTCCGGAAAACAATCTGGGTGCCTGGATGCTGCTGGATAAAAACACGCTGCTGGCATCGCCGACGACGAACTCCCCGTTTCCATTGGGGGACATTCAGTTCAATGAAGATAAAAAGAATCCTCCGTCACGGGCCTACCTGAAACTGTGGGAGCTATTCACTGTCTATGGCATTCGTCCCGACAAAGGGCAAAGGGTTGTGGACTTTGGCAGCTGCCCCGGCGGATGGACTTGGGTGCTGCAGACCGTGGGTTGTGAGGTCGTCAGTATCGACCGCGCCCCGCTGGAACCACATATCGCCGCCTTGCCCGGCGTGAAGTTCATGAAGACCAATGCCTTTAACGTGAAGCCCGAGGACATTGGGGCCATTGATTGGTTCTTCTCGGACATCATCTGTTATCCCGAGAAATTGCTCGAGTTGGTTCAAAATTGGCAAGCTTCAGGACTTTGCTCAAACTTCGTTTGCACGATAAAATTCCAAGGTAAGACCGACTATGAAACTTTGAAAAAGTTTCTGGCGCTCGATAATGTACGTATACAGCACTTGCACCACAACAAGCACGAGGTCACGGTATGGATCAAAGCACCTTCAAGCTCATAGCGCGCGCTGATGAAAGAGCGAAACTTTGGGATGATATGGCCAAAGCTCGCGGCGAATTCCTGTGCAAGGGCACGGACGATTCTATCTGTAAGTTGCGTGTGGTGCTGTTCAATTCCAAACACCAGGCTTTAGAGTGCACGTTTGAATCGCCAACCCAAATGAAGGATCAGGAAGAATACCTGGGGCATTTCTTTTTGGGTGGTGAAAAGTACTACTTCCAAAGCAAGGCCCAGGTCATCAACGGCAAAGTGCTGATCCCCGTCCCTCAGGAACTGTATCACCTGCAACGCCGCCAAAACTATCGCGTGCGCATCCCGGATGGATACCAGGCTTTCTATAATATTATTCTGGTGAATGATAAACCCCAGAAGATCACAGGCCAGTTGGCGGATCTCAGCAGCCAGGGCTGTCGTGTGGTGTACCGCTTGGATGCCCCTTTGATGAAAACCGGCGACAAAGTCACAGGTCACCTCCTGATCGGCAAAAGAAGCCCGATCGAAGTTCAAGGCGAAGTCCGCCACATCAAAGTCGACGACGGCAACAAGGTCATCCAAACCTTCGGCATTGAGTTCACCCCCCTGCCAACAATCCTGGAAAACAAACTCTTCGCCATCACCCTAGAAATCCACAAAGAAGTCTTCCGCCGCTAAAAGGTGCCTGGTGACTTTTTACACCTACGGCGCGTTATTCGCCGGCAGGTCCGAGGATCGTCGGATCCTGCTTGCGGATCGCTTCGTATTCTTTTTCCAGATCCTGCTGCTGTTGTTTCTTTTTTAGCTCGGCTTGTTTTTTCTGATCTGCCAGGGCTTTTTTGTTTTCATCAAAGCGCTTGGTATAGTCGCGATGAAGCTGATTGAACTCGTCCGTCTTTGAGCGGATGTAGTCGTCGAAGTTTTTACGTTTGTCGCGCATGTCGGCTTCGAACTGGTCGCGCTTCTCTTTTTGGTTTTCGTAGAAGTCCTTGCGCTTGGATTCGTGTTCGTCATAGAACTCTTTGCGCTCGTCAGAGGTGGACTTGGTTTTTGCAAAAGCCTTGCGCTTGTCGGCCAGCTCTTTCGTGAATTCATCACGCTCTTTTTTCTGGATCTTGCCGAACTGTTCACGCGCCTTGGTCATGTCTTTATTAAACAGATCGCGCTTCTTGTTCACGATCGAGCTGAACTTGCCGCGAACTTCAGACGGTGTGCGGGATAAATCAGAGACCAGCCCATCCATGAAGGCCTTTTCATCGTTGTCCTTTTTTACGTTGGCCGGGATGTTCTTGCGAAGTTCTTCAAACGCCTCACGGTCGGCCTTCAAAGAGTAATTTTCATCCACCAAAGTGGTTGATTCAGGACCTTCGTTCTGAGCGCGGGATTCGATCGCAGACAGCAGGACGACCAAAGTAAAGAATAGAACCTTGATCAAAGACTTTGGTCTTAATGTATCTTGCAGCTTGGACCCCGCAGTTGCGAAAGCCGGTGATAAACTCATGCTGTCCTCCGTGATTTTGCTTCTTTTTGAGAATAATTGGACTCTACACAAAACACAACCCGCCGATAAGTGGGACATATGTTGTATGGAAGAAGAGTGATCGAACCTCAACGCGTGCCTCAGGGACAGGGTCCCCGCCGCTTCATATTGAATAAAGCCTTCCAGTACAAGTATTGCTGGTACATGATCACGGCCGTTGCGGGCGGCGCTATTTTGTTCCTGCTTCCGGCTTATTACTTCATCAATCAGAACTATGAACTGTTCAAAAGTCTTGCTTACGACACGCACCCCACGCTGGTTCAGCATCTGGAGCGTGAGATCACCTGGCTGCAAGTGTTCCTGGCGGCAAGCTTTGTGTTCCTGACCGGAGTGACTTTGTTCCTGGTGATCCGCATGACGAAAAATCTGCTGTCCCCGCTGGTGGCAATGGAAAAGCACATGCACCAGTTGATGCTGGGTCAGTGGCATATCCCGGACTATCACCTGCCGGAAGAAGACGACTTCCGTGATCTGTCGATGACTTATGACTATTTCTATCGCGCTTTGAAAGCCAACACAGAGACGGAACTGAAGCTTTTGGAAAAGCTCAGCATTGACCCACAAAACCGCGAGGCCTATGCCGCGTGGAAACACCTTTTGTCTGAAAAACGTGCCCGCCTGGGCATCAAAGAGGAATTTATCCTTAACGAGAACGTCGTAGAGATGAACGAATTTGATCAGAAACGTCGCGTTTCATAAAAAAAGCCCTCCGAAGAGGGCTTTTTCAATTTACTTTCCGATGTAAAGACTCCAGGCAAGTCCGAATACCCATAGGCCACCCAGAATCAATCGCAGCGCCCAATTCACTTTAGCAAGTGATGGACTGACACCTTCCGTGCGCAAAAACTGGCAAGTGATTACAAGGAAGATCAACGAATGCCCATACCTGCTGGCATACGAAGGCAGAACCACTCCCATTAACACACCAACTAGTACAACCCAAATCGGAACCTGAACGTTTTGGAGCAACCAAGCTCGAACATTGGAATTCATACTAGAATCCTCCTGGAATTCGATGACCATTGTTCACTACAATCTTCATCTTCTTTTGCATGTTGCCCTCTACAGTAAAGTAGATGCGCGCGCGGTCTGGAGCGAACGTGGAAATGCGTTTATTTGATCCATCATCCTTGCATTCAGGCTTAGTTGAACACTGCACGCCACCCAAGGCACCGCCAATTACGGCACCTCCTGCGGCTCCGGCAGCTCCAACATGAGGTCCTCCACCTGCCCCAATTGCACCACCAATTACGGCACCTTTTTGTGCCCCATCTAAAACGTCATCAATACAGGTAGAGACGCACTTGTCTCTATCGACTACCAAATGTTGATTATTGCGATGGTGCCTATCTGATTGATCCTGAGTAGCAGACTCCTCTTCCACCTCAATATTGATTCCCGACAAAACAGCCTTCAAATTCCGACGGGCAGCGGGGTCTTTTTCCATCAAATAGAACTTCCCAATTGGAATAGCCAAGCCTTCGACGACACCCTTTTCTTCAGTGTTCTCCAAGATCTTTCTATACATAACACCAGCATTGAAAGAGTCGTCCTTTTGCTGAACGTACTTCGAGAGGCTTTCAATCGCACTATACACCTCGGGACTCGCAACTACGTCTGCCTTAGCGAAAACAGGAAGTGCACAAGCTACGAATACAATTTTCAGACAATGGTTTTTCATAAACAGTCTCCTTTGCATCGGTACTAATGCAGAGACGGTGCTAAGAAAATCAGGCCTCAAATCCATTTAAACAGGGAATGACGGCGATAAATCCATTTTTTGAGTTTTTTACAGTCCGATTTATTGGATTTCGGACATTCCGGACACTATCTCGAACGTCGTAGAGATGAACGAATTTGATCAGAAACGTCGCGTTTCTTGATCGCCTCACGCTTGTCGTGGGTCTTTTTACCCTTCACCAAAGCGATCTGCAATTTGGCGCGGCCGTTTTTGAAGTAGATCTTCAGCGGCACACAAGAATAACCCTTTTCACGCAAAGCCTCGAAAATTTCATCAAGCTCACTTCTGTGCATCAGAAGTTTGCGATGTCTTTCAGGAACGTGATTGTTATAACTGGAAGCCTTGTATTCCGCGATGTGCGCGTTTTGCAGATACGCTTCATCCCCTTTGAAAGAGATGTAGGAATCCTTCAACTGAACATCCTTGTTGCGCAGGGATTTCACCTCGCTGCCCATAAGCTGCAGACCCGCCTCGTAGGTTTCCACGATCGTGTAGTCAAAGCGTGCTTTTTTGTTCTCATGAACAATCAGGATGTTTTCGCTCATTTACTCAAATCCAAAATGCTTATACAGGGCCACAAACTGCTTCGGAGAAAGCTCCTCCGCGCGGGCCGTTTCTTTAAAGCCCAGCTCGGCCAACCAGCCGACCAGTTGCTCTTCAGTTAGCTTCTTTTGACTTAAAAGACCAGACAAATTTTTCTTCAAAAGCTTACGTCTTTGCGCGAAGGCACACTTCACAAATGTCAGGAAAGCCTTGCGGTTTTTAACGTCAGACTCAATACGCTCAAAGGACAGCACCCGGCTGGCCACCTTGGGAGGCGGCTGGAAATCCCTTGGCCCCGCATCGGTCACGGTTTCAATCTTCCAGAAAGCCTGTGCAAAGACACTTAAAAGACCGTACAGGTCGCTATCCACGGTTCCGCGAATCTTCTGGGCGACTTCCTTTTGGAACATCAGCACCATGGCTGCCACACCGTCTTCTTCCAATGAACGCTCAATCACGATACTGGAAGAAATCTGATAAGGCAGGTTGCTGACAAAGACCACGCGCTTGCCGGTATAGAACTGCTTCCAGTCCAAGCGAAGGGCGTCTTTTTCGATCACCGTCAGGCCTTTTTCGCGCCAGTAAGCCGCGATGGCAGAATCCAGCTCAATCACCTGCATGGGCAGATTCAGCTCTAACAACAGATCCGTCAAAGCACCTGGGCCGGGGCCCACTTCAACCAGTTCTTCCGGCGCAAAGGCCTTCACCTGATCGATGATGCGATTGATGACCGTGTCGCTGACCAGAAAGTTCTGGCCCAATGATTTTTTCGCGGCAATGCCCATGGCCTCTTGCGCGCGCTGCAGACGTTCGCGTGAATAACTCATTTAAAATCCGATGCAAGAGCTTGAGGGGACGGTCCCAGATCCAAAGCCGACACTTCACCGCGAGCCATACGCAAAGCGCCGACGTAACCAATCATCGCGGCGTTATCAGTGCAGTAACGCAGAGGTGGAATCACCAAAGTATAACCTTTTTTATCGGCCCATTCCTGAGCCCGCTGACGAAGACGTGAATTCGCACTGACCCCGCCAGTCAGAATCACACGTTTGGAGCGGAAGACTTTCGCCGCCCGATCCAGTTTCGCGATCAGGACATCCACGATGGCTTCCTGGAACGAGGCGCACAGATCCGGCAGACGCTCCTGCACAAGTTCTGGTCCCAGTTGTTCAATCATGCGCTGGCCGGAAGATTTTAGTCCCGAGAAGCTCATGTCGAAAGTGTCATCATGGATCATGCTGCGGGGGAATTCGAACGCCTGCGGATTTCCCGTCTTGGCCATTTGATCGACGCGCACGCCACCCGGGAATCCCAGGCCTGCCATCTTTGCAAATTTATCGAAACACTCCCCGGCCGCATCATCCTTGGTAGCACCCAAGATACGATAATCGCCCAGTCCTTTAATTTGATACAAACTTGTGTGCCCACCGCTGATCGCCAAACCCACATACGGGTATCCGAAATCTTCCGGTGGAGCATATTTATCATCGCGCAAGAAAGGCGCCAGCAGATGCCCTTCAAGGTGATTCACACCCAAAAACGGCAGATGTTTTGCCTGCGACAGGGATTTCGCTGTCACCAGCCCCACGATCAAAGCGCCGATCAAACCCGGACGATTGGTGACGGCAATTCCCTGCACGTCAGACCAATTCATGTTGGCTTTCTTGAAGGCTTCTTCGATCAGTGGAATGAGGGCGATGGAATGGTTGCGGGCGGCTATTTCAGGAACGATGCCACCATAGATTTCGTGATCCAGATCCTGAGAGGCCGCCACCACAGAGTGAACCCAACCGGTACGATCAACGATCGCGACGGAGGTGTCATCACAGCTGGTTTCAATGGCGAGAACTCTTTCAATCACAGTATTACTTTTTTAAACCCTTCAAACGGATCTTAGCACGACGAGCCTCTTCTGACTTCGGAAACTTGCTGACCACCTCGTCATAGAAGGTTTTTGCCTCGTCTTTCATGCCCAATTCCTGGAAGGACACCCCGATTTTATAGGTCGCATCGGCAAACTTAGGACCTTTCGGGTTTTCATCACGGTACTTTTGATAGTTCAGGATGGACTGTTTCCAGTCTTTCTTGGCAAAAAAGTCCTGAGCCGCTTCAAAAGCGTCCCTTTTAGCCTGTTTTGCGGATTTTTCGGCCTGAGCCGCGGCTTTTTCAGCGCGCAGGGCATTTACTTCCGCGTTCAGCGCATAGATTTGTTTTTCCATGGTTGTGAGGGCTTCTTGCATTATAGCCACTTTGCCGCTCAGATCCTGGTTCTGCTGCTGAGAGTTTCTCAGGGCGTTTTCCACACCTGAGTGGCTGGAACCCAGCTTGTTTTCAACCACATCCACGCGGCCGTTCAGCTCACGCATTTGCTCTTCAAGGTCGGCCACACGGCCGGACGCATCCGCATTGGTCTTTTGCAAAGTCACAACCTGTTGCTGCATCACCTGGCGCTGTTCATTTTCACGAACATCGGTGCGGGTTTTCAAACAGCCCGTCAGCAAAGTCGCGGCGGCGACAACAAGAATGATCAACTTCATAAGACATCTCCAGTTTTTTGACGAATCAGACGGGCCGAGTTCTCAGCTTTTTCAGCTGCCATACGGGCACGGATGAATTGTTCTTTGGCTTTGCCGTAATCACGGTCTTCGAAATAGATGCGGCCTTTACGATAGGCTTCTTCCGCCTGATGCCAGTATCCGGGAGAATGGCGGGCCGCTTGAACAGAACGAGCCGCATCCAGTGCGGCTCGAGCTAAGGAATAGTCATCCAGGGGAACAGGCGCAGTCTGACAGCTGACGATCACCGTGAAAAGTAAAACTCCGATGAAAAGTCTCTGTATGTTCACTCTGCGCCTTTCTTAGGTGATCTTACTGAGCAGGTACGAAGTTCGCACGGCGGTTTTTCGCCCATGCAGCTTCAGTATCGCCAGTCTCAAGTGGTTTTTCTTTACCGTAGCTGATAGTGCTCAAACGGTCAGCCGCGATACCCAAAGATACCATGTAAGCTTTAACCGCGTTGGCACGTCTTTCACCCAAAGCCACGTTGTACTCGATAGTACCACGATTATCACAGTGACCTTCGATTTGTACGCGAACAGAAGGATTTGCCTTCATCCACTCGACGTTAGTCGCGATATCTTTTTTGGAAGAAGCATCCAGGCTGGATTTGTCATAACCGAAGTGAACAGTTACCAAACCAGAAATCTTGCCGGAATCAGAACCCATTGGATCAAAATTCAGCGGAGTGGAGTCAATCGCTGTAGACTGACCGCCAGTAGGCAAAGTCTCAATAGACTGATCAGACTGAGTTTGTTTTCCTTTACAACCTGCTACGAATGCGATGGCAACAAGACCTAGAGCCAATTTACGAACCATGATGTCCTCCTATGAACTTTGAGTCGTTATTATAACTTATAACACTAAAAACTTTAATTTATAGCAGCTCATTGTCAAACCTTAGATTTCCTAAATTGATGTTGCGTTGCTGTACAGCCGGACCACGAGCAAAGATTTATGCAAAAATACTCCGCAGTTTACAGCTTGGCGTCTCTATTTCTGACAATTTTACTTTCAGTGTCCCAAGCCAAGGCACAGCTTGAAGTGCCTCCGCAGCTAAAATGGAAAACTCTCAAGACCGCCCACTTCGAAGTCATTTTTAATGCCGAGCAGCAGGACCTAGGCTATCTGTATGCGGAAAAATTAGAGAAAGCCTATTCAGAACTTCGCTCTTACTTTCATTCCCGACCTGACAAAACAATCGTCATTATCAACGACAAAACCGATGTCACAAATGGATACGCCACAAGAATCCCATATCCACACATCATGGCCTACCCCGTGCTCCCCGGCCCCGAAGAAAGTCTTTCTGATACAGGCGACTGGGCGTTTGAGCTTTTGGCCCACGAATACACCCACATCCTGACGTTCGAACCCGCCAACGGGATCATGAAACCTCTGCGCGCGGTTTTTGGAACCATCATCGCGCCGAACATTCTGATGCCCCAGTGGTGGAAAGAGGGCGTGGCCGTCGAAATGGAAACCCGCCTGTCCGATCACGGCCGCTTGCGCTCGCACTATCAGGACGCCACCGTTCGGGCGATGGTCGACGCCAAAACCCTGCGTGATTTTGATATCGCCGAAGCCAATGAAAACATCTACACCTGGCCTCAAGGAGCAAGACCTTATCTTTTTGGCTCTTTAATGTGGAGTCAGATGATCGCAGACAAAGGCACCAAAGTTGTCGGCGAACTGCATGAACGCCAGGGCGGCCGGGTTCCGTACTTTATTGAAACCCCGGCTCGGGACTATTTGGGGGCCAGCTACAGCTCTGAATACGACAGCATGATGAAAGAAACCGAACTGCGCGCCCTGGAGCAGCTAAAAACCCTGCGCGAAATTTCTCCGACTGCCACGATCACCCCACAAAACAACTTCCAATCGGTCAGTGCACCGGCGATTTCACCTGACGGAAAACATCTGGCCCTGATCACCGAAGATGACGGCAACTCCCGCGCGGTGAAAATCCTGACCAAAGAAAAAGACGGTCAAAGCTTCCTGGATTCGCGCATGACCGACACCATCGAACGCTTCAATGAAAGCTTTATCCCGGCCACCCAAAAAGACGGCCCACCAACCGGAAGCATTCAGCGCATTAGCTGGTTCCCGGATTCCAAACGCCTGATTTACGACAAGATCGACTACACCAATCGCATTCAAAGATATTCCGACCTGTTCGTGTATGAGCTTGGCGAAAGAAAAGCCAAGGCCCTGACCAAGGGACTTCGTGGACGTGAACCTGCCGTGTCCCCGTCCGGCAACCAGGTGGTGTTCGTTAAACTCGATGGCAATCGCACTCACCTGGGGCTGATTCATCTGGCAACAGAAAACAATCCCCCGGCAGAACTGCTTTTCTCGCCCCCTATGCAACAGCGGGTGTCCTATCCGACATTCCTTGATGAAGACACGATCGTGTTTTCCCTGCGCACCGAAGACGGCCGCGAAAATCTGCACCGCTATTCCATCTCCTCCAAAACTTCCGAAGCCGTGCTGACGGACTATCCCAACGCCCGCTTTGCGCGAAAAACGACGGAAGGCGTGATCTTTGCTTCGGCCAAAAACGGCGTGCCGAATCTTTATTTGTCAGACGTGGAATTTAAAAACGTCCGCCCGATTTCTCACACGCTGACGGCTCTGTTCACCGCAGACATGGATCCTTTGAATAAAGAAATCTTCGCCACCGAGATGACCTCCCAAGGTTTGCGTGTTTCGGCGATCAAGCCCGATGAATGGCAAAAAACACCGAACACTCTGCCTCAGGTCAGTTCTTTGATGGGCGATCGTTACGCTAAAGCCGAACGCAATCCCCAGGCTGAAGAAGAAGCCAGGAATGCCGTGAAAGCTTCCGAGCTTGATGACTATTCTCCGTATGGTTATCTGCTGCCGCGGTATTGGATGCCGTTTATCTCGGGGTCTTCCAGCGAAACCGGTCTGGTGATCGAAGCGCAGACCTCGGGCTTTGATCCACTGAAAAAACATATGTATGAAATTGCCGCGTCCTGGGATACCGGCATCAACAAAGGCAGCATCCTTGGAAGTTACATCAACCAGACAACCCCATGGCCGTTTGCGGTTTTAAGTTATAAGCGCAGTTATTATCTGGGAACGGTGTCGAACGAAATTGAGGACTTTGGCGCACAACTGTCCGTCCTTCCTGACACGCACTGGGCCTCGATCTATTCAAACCTGCAAGTGGGCTGGCAATATCTGGAAAGAACCACCCTGACGACTGAAGTGAAGCGCACGGGGCCTTATGCGTATTTGAGCTATGCGAACTATTCCCAGTCCGGCGCGCAGATTTCGCCTGAATCCGGGGGCGGAGCTTACTTGGGAGCTTACAACTATATCGCGCAGGAAGGTTACCTGAACCATTCGCAGTTCTTAGCGGGTGGTGAAATCTATCTTTCCCGCTTCTTGCCGAAACACCATGCGATCATGCTAAGACTGAACGGCGTGTACACTCCGGAAAAGGTGTCGCCGATTTACGGGGTTTCCACCGAATCCATGGTCTTTATCCCCAACAGCCCCCTGCCTCAGTATATTTTGCGTGGCTACAAACGCGGGCAGTTGTTTGGCCGAAATCTGGTGACCGTCAATGCCGAGTACCGCCTGCCGCTGAAGGATCTATATCGCGGCTCGGGCACGGATGCCCTGTTCTTGCGCCGCCTATCTGCCGCCGTGGTGGGTGATGCCGCTGCTGCCGAGGGCCGCTTCGTGAACGACGTGGATCTGGTTTATGAAGTTACCAGCATGAACAAGCCCTATTACAGCGCCGGAGTCGAAGCCAAACTGGAAACCACTTTGGGTTACGTGATCCCGGTGAATGTGGTCCTTGGTTACTATGTCGCCTTCCAAGCGCCGAAGGGACCCGAGGGCGTTCTGGCGACGGCATTGCAAATAACGGGGTTCTAGACCCTGTTATTGCGGTGAGCCAAACCGCTCCATCTTGACAAAGACACAGCCCCTCGAAATTATTGAGAATATCGACAACTAGCGGCGAGGATGCTGCGCTGTCATTTTGGGGGGATTCATGGAAAAAATCAGCTGGATTAAAGAACTTGTGAAGGCTGAACAACAGATGGAAGAGTCCGGTCTTGTGGACATGAGTTTCGGCTTTGATGCTGAAAAGATTCTGATCAACGAGACGATTCAGTTCCTGCTGGCTATGAAAACTGAGTTCGTGGATGCATCCACATCCTTCAACGAACTGAAACCTTCGGCTCTGGGCCGTATCAAAATCTACGGCATCGCCAAAACCCACGCCGACTTCATGCTTTTCCGTAACGGCTTTAAGATGATCTTCTCTTTGAAAGCTCCGGGCCAGATCAGCATTCGTTTTAACTTTATCGGAACCAACTACATCCCGACTCCGGGCGCGGAAGCGACTCAAACGGCGACCAACGTGATGGACGAACACATCATCGAAGCCAAATGGGGTGCCTTCGGCGAAGTCATCTGGACATACCAGAACCAGCCGGCAAAGCTGGAATACATGGTTCGCCACTATCTGACTCTCTTCATCAAAGAGAGCTCCAAATAAGAAAGGCCCCGGAAGGGGCCTGTTTCTTTTTCTGAATGTGAAATTGAATTAGCGAATCGCCGCCACACCCAGAGTGTGATCATGGCGAATTTCAATGCGCACTTTACCGGCGCCCGCATTCACCTGCTCTTGAATTCCAGAAAGATGCTGAACACAAGTTTCCATGTTTTCAACCGGACTGGAAAGCTGGGTCGACATCATCGAACCCTTCAAAAACACCATCAGCTTCGTGTCCCCAAAACCCTGATGGCACTTCAGACTGAAGCTCTGACCACCGCCGGTGTTAAAGCGAAGGAAAGATCCACCGTTCAGTTTAGAGGTGGTCATTTCCATCTTGTCGGCAGAAACCGGAACCTCCAGGGCGGATTCAATCTGCGCCTGAGCCGTGACTGCACCTGCCAACACTGTCAGAACCAAAAGGGATTTCGCGAACTTCATAGTCTTCTCTCCATAAGGGTTTTAATTTACAGATCCCTATGGTGCAGTTCCCGTTCCCGGTTTTGCCGGGGTCCCGTTCAACCAATGCGTTTCCAGCACTGTTCCACGGGCGTTCCGGCATCAAAATGAGTCTCAGCGATTAAAACTTAGACAACTCTACGATCGCATCTTGAATGAATGTCTGGTGAGCATCCACGCGAGTGAATACTGAGAACAGCATACACTTGGGAGTCAATAGACCTGGCAAAGAGTCTCCACGACTTGCCACGCCCCACACATGCAGACGGCCGTTGATTTCAAGGTAAGCCGGGCCACCGGAGTCACCACTGCAGATGCCTTTGCGCAAGGACTGACCCAGCATCACTTCGGTTCTGGAGAAGTTGATATCGTCGATGGAAAGCTTTGTTGTGCGCAGAGTGCCCGCACCTTTGCTCATCACGATTGTCCAGTTCAAGCCATAACCGGCAACGATGGTCTTAACGTCATTATTCAGGTGACCTTGTTCAAACAAGATTGGCGCCACCGTGTAACCCGCTGGAGCTTCGCCTTCAAAACGCAGAACCGCGATGTCGTTGGTGTCTTTGGTTTGAACCGCACCCGTGTAACCGTCATGCACAACCTGACCGGTCACGCGGCGGATTTGTTCTTTGCTGGCTTTCTTCATTTCAGAAGTAAAGTAGATCGCCAGATCTTTCGCGTTTGGATCCACACAGTGAGCCGCTGTCAGAACCAGATTTTTTGCAATCAAAGTTCCAGAGCAGATGTAACCGATTTTGGATTCATAGATGCCCACGGTGCTGCGACCGATGTTGCTGGCAGCTTCAACCTTGTCACCACCTACGATAGCTGTGTTATCAGCTACGGTCAGATTCGGGGAATTCTGTGGCGCACAAGCAGCCATCAGGAAAAGGGAAGAAACCAATAGTAATGCTTTGTTCATAAAGCCTCCGTTTGTATGGGCGGAGGTTTATTACACACAGACTGGATACTCCAGCGTATTGGTTGACACTTTTGTGGGGTTTTTGTCTGAAAGGGTGGATTTACCTAATTACACAACCCGCTGAAACTTGGGGCTGGAGGGCGAAAACACCTGAAATCTCAGGGGATTGATACTGAGGACCTGCAAGGAAATAGGGTCGTTCTTTTTAAAACTGCTGCCCGTGTGATTAAAGATAAGAAGCAGCTCCCCTTGAAAGTTACACAGAACTTCGGTGGGGGATGTGACCTCTTCCACCTGGGCGCGCAGGATCTGGCCTTTCTCCAAAGATTTAAGAAAGGCCCCGGATGCCATTTAGTCCAAGTCCTTCGCCAGATCAATGCGGCGGAACTGAACCGGACGGATCTCTGGCTCACCGATATGCAGGACCGGTCTTTTCTTTTCCACCGGAGCCGCGGTCGGCGCCGCCGGAGTCGGCTTTTCGCTCAAGAAAGTTTGCGCGATATTCTGGGTCACGTTGAACAAGGCAGATACGTTGTTCGCCGTCTGCTGAGCAGCTTCTTCTTCAGCCTTCACTTCATTGCAGGCGGCTTTAAAGGCATCACCCAGTTTTTTCAGTGCTTCCTGATCGGCTTTGGGGACTTCGAAAGCGGTGCTGATTTCGATAGGGATTTCTCTTTGCAGCGGGGTCATAAAGCTGATGTTATCCACGTCGCTCAAGTCGGATTGAGTGGATTCCTCCATCTCTTCGTTGGCCCATTCTGGCAGGCTGTCTTCGCAGAACATCAACTGATCGCGATTCACTTTGGCGATGAATTCAATTTCACCGCGGGACAGATCCACTTCACGGGCGATTTCATCCACGGATGAACCCTGATGGGCCATGCGCGCGGCTTTCACATATTTAACTGTGTTCTGGCGTTCAATGATTTCAGTGTGAGGAATGCGATCCTGGAAGATCTTGGCCACTTCCATGCTCTTTTGCATGTTCTGTTCGATCTTGCCGATTTGTTTGTCAGCGGCCTGAATCTTGGCCTGGATGTCTTTTACTTTTTGCTCCAGCAGCGCGGTCAGCTGATTGACTTGGGTTTCCGTGCGATCGGAAAGGTCTTCCAAAACGGCGATCTTGGATTGCAGCAACTGCAAACCTTTGCTCAGTCTTGGATCGTCTTTAGGAGGTCGGTTCAAGCGCACCCACATACCCACAACGCCCGCCAACAAAATCAAATTCACAAGTACTTGAAGCAAGACCCAAAAGCTCACCCATGGCCTCCCCGGCTATTCTGTTATTTATTTTAGACTGGCCAAGGTCCGTCTCACAATGAGACCAAGGTCCTAAATGTATCAAAGCAGGACCTAGACCCTAACTCGCTTTGGGACAGAAAAACCGGTGTGTTATTATGCAACAAAGGGGAGTGTGGATTATGTCGTTGAAAAAATGGCAAGGGGCGCGTTGGGCCTCTGTGTTGCTGGTGTTGGCTTTGAGTGCCTGTGGACCTGTAAAATTTTCTGCCCCTTCCAACGACGATGTCGGTACGGATGGAAAAACTCCCGATCCGGTTCCAACTCCGGGCGCCACCCTTCGCGATGTTCACTACAACAACACCGTTCAAGCCTCTGACAATAAGCTTGATATCATTCTGGTGATCGACGATTCCAACTCCATGCTTCCGGACAACCGCAAACTGGCGGCGAATCTTTCAGCCTTCATCACTAAACTGCAAAGCTCTAACATTGACTGGCAGATGTGTGCGACAGTGACCCGTGCGCTTCCTGTGACGGCAACGGATTCCGCTTGGGGTGCTTCCATCTACTGGCAGAAAAACGCCACGGCCTCCACTTCCCTGGGCATGGTGCTTAAAAAATCCAGCAACGTGGATTTGAACGCGGTCTTTGCCCACACTATTGAATATATCGGCGCCGGTTACAAAAACTCTGACGACGAGCGTGCGATCAAAGCCGCTTATCACCACGTTTATAACGGTGACTATCACTACAATCCAAACAACGGCTGCTACCGAGCAGATGCCGGGATCGCCTATATCATTATCTCTGACGAAGACGAGCGCAGCATCGGTGGCGATGCTTCACAGCAGGTTTACGCGGGTGAATTGAAAGCTCTTGAAAACGAAGACAAGCCACAAGTGTTTGTCGACTATGTTCGCTCCACTTTCGGGGCTACTCAGCGTTTCACGGTGAATTCCATCATCGTAAAACCGGGTGATTCTTCCTGCAAGGCATCCCAGGACGCTGGCGGCGCGAAAAGCCATTACGGCTTTAAGTACGCGGAACTGTCCCAGCTGACTGGTGGTGGGATCGGCAGTATCTGTGACAGTGACTATTCCACGAACTTGAATCTGTTCATTGATAAGATCAAAGACTCTTTAAGCTCTGTGCCTTTGGAGTGCACTCCGGTGGGTACTGTGAATGTGACCATCACACCAAGTATCGGGACTGTTGAATCCCGCGTGGAAGGTCAAAGCATCGTCTTTAGCACAGCGGTTCCTGCAGGCCGCACCATCGACATCACTTATAAGTGTGCCGATGACAGCCGCAGCCCAAGCTCTGTAGGCGGCAAAGTGACCCCGCTGAAAGAAGAAGGCTTCTTAAGCCGAATGCTGAGCTTCTTCCGTAACTTGTTCTAATCCGCGATAATAAATGAAAATAAAAAAGGCCTTGAGCGATCAAGGCCTTTTCTTTTTAGTCTTAAACAAGCTGGCTGACCAGATCTTTCATGCGGGCCACTCCCCGCTTCATGGTCTCTTCTGAAACCGCAAAGCTCAAACGCATGAACCCTTCGGTTCCGCATTCAGCCCCCGGCACGGTCGCCACAAAGAATTTTTCCAGCAGCACATCACAGAAGTCTTTTGAAGTTCGGATCACGCGGTCTTGATGGGACTTACCCAGGTGCGCACGGATGTCGACCCAGAAATAGAAAGCCCCTTGCGGTTCCGCGGTTTTAAAACCCGGCACGGTTTCAAGCTCTTTCAAACCTGAATTCTTGCGGGCCACGAGTTTATCCACGACACCTTTGATGTCCGCTTCTGAAGTCTTGATCGCCGCCAGCAGGGCATGCTGGGAAATACTGGAAGGAGACCCCGTGCTTTGACTTTGATAGTCCGCCATCGCCGTGATCAGGCGCTCAGGACCCGAAGCCCAGCCAATGCGCCAGCCGGTCATGGAATAAGCCTTAGAGCCCCCATTCACCAGCACCGTGCGATCCTTCAGATCCGGAGCCACCGTCAAAATGTGCGGCGCCACCTTACTGCCATCAAAGACCAGGCGGTTATAAATGTCGTCAGAAATAATCACCACATGCGGATGTTTGCGCAAAACTTCAGCCAGGGCCTTTAGTTCATCCGCAGAATACTGCAAGCCCGTCGGATTGCTTGGCGAACAGAACAGGAAGCCTTTGGTTTTGGCGTTGATCGCCGCTTCCAGTTTTTCCGGCGTGATCTTGAAGTTTTCCATTTCTCCGCATTCAACGATGTGGGGCACACCGTCCGCCAGCTCCACCATCGCGGGATAACTGACCCAGTAAGGCGTCGCAATCACCACCTCATCCCCCGGCGAGCAGATCATCTGCAGCGCCGAAAAGATGATGTACTTCGCACCGGAAGCCACCGTGATTTCTTTCGGGGAATATTCAAACCCCAGTTCGGACTTCAATTTTTCTGAAATGGATTTTCTAAGCTCCACCGTGCCGTTGGCCGGTGTGTATTTGGTGATGCCTTTTTGAATAGCCTCAATACCTGCGTCGGAAGCCCCCTTGAAAGTGGGCCAATCGGGCTCTCCAACAGTCAGGGAGATCACATCGTGCCCCTGGGCCGCCAGCTCTTTGGCCTTTGCCACCAGAAACAGAGTTGGAGAAGGCTTCAGATTTTGCGCTCGTTTGGAAAGCTGGATCAAGATTCGCTCCTTACTTTCTGATTTTTTTCTCCATCGCTTCGACCACCACGTCCGGAACCAGGCCTTTCAAGGCGCCACCGTTGATGGCAACCTCTTTCACCCCGCGCGAAGAAATATAATAGAACTCGGGGCTGGCAAAGACCAAAAGGGTTTCAAAGTCCGGCGCCAACTTGCGATTCATGTTCGCCATGGTCATCTCGTACTCGAAATCCGAAACCGCACGCAAGCCCCGTACGATCACCTGGGCTTTGGCTTTTTTCATGTACTCCACCGTCAGGCCGCCAAAGATATCGACTTTGACGTTTTTCAGATGGGACAAGGCTTTTTCGATCAAAGTCTTTCGTTCTTCAACAGAAAACATGCTTTGCTTCTGTGAAGATTGTGCAACCAAAACGATGACTTCGTCATACAAAGGGGAAATACGGTTGATGATATCCACATGCCCCATTGTGATGGGGTCAAAGCTTCCTGGGTAAACGGCAATTTTACTCATGTTGTTCCTCTTCGGGTGCCGGTTCTTCATCCTGCTCCAAAGCACTTTCGTGGCAGAACAGACTTAGGATTTTATCGCCATATTCTTTTTTGCTGTAACGAACCACACAGCCGTAACGGTCTTCCATGCGTTCTTTGGCCTGGGATTCAATCGCCAGCAGGGTCGTTTTGCCAAACGCTGCACTGGTGCTGGCGGCTTCCATCACGAAGTGGGCCATCTTTTCTGTGAACGGAGGATCGGCAAAGATAATATTGAACGGTTCGCCCTCATAGGATTTCAAATAAGCGATCACGTCCATATTGACGATCTTGTAATCCGAAGCCGGCACACGCAGCTTTTCAAAATTCTTGCGCGTGATGACCAGGGACTTGGGGTTCTTTTCAACGAAGGTGCAGAACTCCGCCCCGCGGGACAAAGCCTCAATACCCAGATTGCCGGTGCCGCAGAACAAATCCACCACACGGGCGCCGTCGATATCAAATTGCAATTTATTGAACAGGGTTTCTTTCACCCGGTCCGTTGTGGGGCGGATGTGGTCGGCATCAAATGCCACCAACTGGTGTCCACGATATTTCCCCGCAATAATTCTCATGACTACAAATCCTCTGCCATTTTCACAACGGCAAAAATATCTTCAAAAGGCTTCGGCACAAAAAGATTCGCACCCATCTGCTGAGCGGTTTCCATGTTGTGTTCACCGGCGAAAGCCGACATCAAAATCACCTTGGCTTTGGATTGATCGCGCATTTCCTTCAAAACTTCAGGACCGGTACGACCCGGCATCAGCACGTCCAAAAACACCAGATCGGGATTTGAAGTCTGCCACAGTTGCAGGCCTTCATTGCCGTCACCGGCCTCCAGCACGTCATGACCCTTGCCTTTCAAGGCACGGCTCAAAGAGCGGCGGACCAGAGCTTCATCATCAACAATTAAAATCTTCAAGGCGCATTCCTTTGCGGAAGCACGATCGTGAAACAAGACCCGTGGGGATCCACGTTTCGGAATTCGATGGTGCCTCCGAATTTTTCAATGACTGACTTAGACATACTTAACCCAAGACCCGTACCAAGTCCCTCTTTTTTTGTCGTAAAGAAGGGTTCAAAGATGCGGCGGCGGATCTCTTCCGGAATGCCCGGTCCGGTGTCCTCAATCTCCAGCACGACCGAGCCATTCACCAAACTGGTGCGCAAGCTCAAGCGGCCCGGATCTTTCATGGCCTGACAGGCATTGTTAATCAGATTAAAGACCACCTGTTGCAGCAAATGCGGCTCCACATAAACCGTGGAGCCCAAAGTTTGTAAATCCACCTCCAGGCGGTGGGTGCGCAACGCCGACTTCAACATCGGCAAAGTGCGCTCAACGACCTCGTCCACACTGATATATTCAGATGGCTGGTCTTCCCCTTTCGAAAAATCGAGCAGGTTTTTAATAATGCGCTGAGACCTGGCCGTGGCCTTTTCAATCTCAACCAGATCAGAATGCAGATTGCTGCCCTCTTCGGCTTCCTGCAGCAGCACTTGGGACAACGAACGAAGCCCCGTCAGAGGATTGTTCAGCTCATGGGCGATGTTTCCGGCCAGTAAACCAATGGCTCCCATTTTTTCACTTTGCAACATGCGCAGGTAAAGTTCGCGGGACTGCGTGATATCCACATACTGGTTCACAATATTCGTGGGCCGACTGCCCTGATCCAAAAGCACCGGATAGCTGTGCACCTGATAAATACGCCCATCCACTTGGATCTGCCCTGCGGCCGGAGCGCCTTCTTTCAAAGCCTGCGGCACCGGGCAGCCTTCACAAGCAGCCTTGCGATGGGCAAAACTTTCGTAACATTTGTGGTGCATGAAACGATCGCTGAATTTGCGATTGGCGCGAACCACATTGTAATCGATGTCCACAATCGCGATAGGATCGCGCATGCCATCGAAGGTTTTCTCCCAGCGATAAGAGAAAATGGAAAGCTGGTTTTCCAAAAGAACACGGTCCAAGGCCATACTTAGCGGACGAACCCGGTCATTCATGAAATCCATGAACGGGCCCATCTCTTTGTCGTTCAGCGAGTTTTCAATGCACAAAATCGCTTCACCTTCACCGCTGGTCAGGTGACTGGTCATGCGCAGTTCAAAAGGCACAACATAGGCTTTAACAAACGGACGGCCAAAGTGATTGGCAAACGAGCGAATCAGCTCAGCACTGGGCACCTGCGCGGTCTTGGGAAATTCAAAATAACTTGAGGATTCGGTCTGAGTGAAATGCCCGGATTGAAAGCTTAAAAAGAAGGTTTTGGATCCGCCCAAGCGAAAGGACAAAATCGGGTCCCCCATCTTATGGAACTTGCGCAGTTCCTTGCGCAGAATCGCCAGGATGTCTTCAAACGAGGTCTGCGTCGCCAGATCCTTGATGAAACGAATCAACTGACGTTCCCGGGTCAGCTTTTCGCTTTCCTCGTGGTGGGACATTTCAATGTACTGGGTGCGCTCTTCGACCATGCCCTCCAGGGAATGGGTCAGGGCTTCAAGCTGTTTATTCTGGTGCGAGGATTCTTTCAGCAGCAAAGAACGGGACAGGAACATCGCGTGCTTTTGCAAAGCGTTTTCAAGCTGTTCCCAAATCTCATGCTCCGTCAAAGGCCAGCGCATGAAGCGATACACCTGGGCTTTGTTGATGCCTTCGCGGACTTCCTGTTCGTTAAGCTCTTCTGCGATCAAAATACGCGGAGCCATCGGCTGCAACAGGCGGGCTTGGTACAGGAACTCCAACGCATCGGAGTTGCCAACTTCCTGGACTAAGATCGAGGAAAAGCGCTGATTCTGCAAAAGCAAAAGGGCCTCAGCAATAGAGGCCCTGAAAATGATCTCCACTTCCCGCTTTTGAAACGGGAAAAAGTGCGGAAGTCTAATTGGCGATACGTTTCCGACCCATAGAATGGGATCGAGCTTGTTCGGAATCGAACTGATTTCCTGTGTATTCGCCATTAAGTGATTTCTCCAACACCTTCAGGTGGTCCAGCCACATCTGAAGAACATTGTTTAAATCATACTCCAGGACATCCGCTAAAAGAACAAAATCCTTATTTTCCAGAGCGCGCAAAGCCTCAAGAACTGTTCTTTTGCTCTCAGCTTCGGTTTTGCCCCAGTCCAGAGGCGTGGCGCCAAAGAACTGATCCCCCATGGTTTCTTTGATCGTCATGGCACTGTCGATCAGGAACTCACAATTGTGAACCAGATCGTGAATGGATTTTAAAAGACCGCTCAACCCCTGAGCACGCATGCGCTTGGCCAGGTTTTCGGTCTGTTGAATCAGTTCCGGCATCGCCTCAATCCAGCCGCGCAAAACAATGCCCGTCAGATCGCGGCTGTTTTCAGTCAGGTACTCCAAGGTTTCAATCTGTTCCAAGGTCACCGTTGAAAAACGCGCCTCATCGGCTTCAGCCACTTCCAGACCGTTGACGATGTAGCGGCAAACAACCTGGTTGGTATGGCGCAAGTCCGATTCGATATCGCTGAACACACGCGCTAAGGGAATATTCTCATTATAGAAATTGCGAAGATCGTCTCCGCTGACTTTAAACCGCTCCATTGCCTGCCTCTTCCTTGAGTGCCTCATGCGGAATGTATACATGAAGGTAGCGTTTGAATCGCTCATGCACATTCAATGTTGCGGTACGGATTTCCTCGAGCGAGCCGGGTGCAATGCGGATTCTTTCCGCGTGATACCAGCTTACTAGAGGACTCAATTCCGGAACCATTCGGCTAATGTTGTTGATAACTTCTTCGGCGCTGTCCAGAAAAGGAGCCACCTTGGCCACCCCCAACTCGGGAATCAACGCCAACTGCTCCATAGCAAAAGTATTGATATCATTCAGCTTCATCGCCCCCTGCAGGATCTCCATGCGGTCGGCGATCGGGAAATTGCCGCCCATATAAAGGGCTTCCACCAACTGCCACTGGAAGCTTTCAGCGGGTGCCTCTTCGCGAGCATAGCTCACAAGGCCACCCGTTCTGACGATCAGTCCTTCGCGCACCTGACCATCCAAAAGATCCCCCAGCACCGAACCCAGGTCCTCGCCCACCACTTCGGCTTCGCTTTCGCGGCGATAGATAAAGGACAGACTTGCCTTCGGACCGGTCTCCCAGAAATTCACCGGCCCCACACTGACATTTAAAGTCGGTGTGTCCGTCAAAGAGGCAATATGAATAGGCGCACTGTCGCAACCCACCAGCACTTCGGCTTTTTTGATGATCGCAGGCAGTTCTGAAACCTGCGTACGCCCCGCCAGATTCACAAAAGTCATATCCGGCACCTGAGATTCAATCTGCAGCGCCAGTGGAGCTTCGGCAGCGGAACCAATCAGCACCACCGGAAGATGCGCATATCTGAGCGAAGTGACTTTCAAAGCACGCACCCACGTGTCCGGGGTCAAAGCTTTTTGAGGATCACTGGCTCCGACATGCAAAACCAGATAGCGCTCTGGCAAAGTCACAGACGTTTCCTGATAAGTCGATATGCTCCAGTCCTCTTCCGTGTACTGCACATCCACCATCGAAGCCAGTATGTCAGCCACGTGAACACGATTGGGCTTATCAAGTCCCACCTGGGCATAGAAGTAAGCACTGACGTCATCAGCAAAACACAAACTGCCGTCGGCATTACGGGTGTACCCGTTCACCACGGTCTTCGCGTCAGACAACGCGTGGGTCAGATAGCTGGAAAATGGTGAGAATGTGAAATTGATGATGCGGTCGAATTGTTCGGACTTCAAAGTCGTCACGAATTCATCCATGTGCTGGAGGGACGCTTCCAGATCCGGCTCGGCCTGAATCAGCGGCGTCAGAATATGACTTGAAGGCAGTGACCAATGGCGATCCACCGCCTGCAACCCTTCAAGGGCGCTTTCAAAGCGCGGACGAGTCAGAATATGAATCTCTGCCGTGGGATAAGTACGACGCAGGCCCTGCAAAACAGGCCAGGTCATATAAATATCGCCGAGCCTAGCGAGTTGCAGGATGAGTATTTTCATTTTTAATCTGTTCCTTGACGAGTTCTTTCAACAACTGAACTTTTTCAGCTTCCTTGCTATAACTTTGCGTCTTCAAGATCTCGCTGTAGGCTTTTTCCAGTCTCTTCAAAGCCACTGATAGATAGTTGTCCAATTCCTTTTGCATAGTACGCTCCTTCCATGGAGAGAGATTGCAAATGACGAGTCAATGTTTCACGAATTGCCAGAAGCTCGGCTTGATCTTCCAGGTCCGCCTGCACACGATCCAGAATCTGGGTCGCCTGAGAATAGCGGGCCAACAGGGATTCCACGAACCCCTGGAAGTAACCGGCCTCATCTTTTTTACTTTTAATAATATCCTGAGCCACTAATATCAGTTCCGCCACATCCGAGGCTGAAACCGTCTTGCGGCTGGCCAGAACTTCCCGCGAAGGCAGGGCTGCGATAATGCGTCTTTGCCACGCCAGATAAATTTGCGTCTTTTCCTGATAACCGGCCAAAGCCTGCACCAGGTTCTTTTCCGGATGAGAATCCAAAAGCTGCTTCAGAGCCGCGACATAGGCCGGCTCTGCATCGCGAGAGGCTTTATCCAGATAAAGCTTCCAAGTCGCCCGCTCCAAAGAGCCTGCGGTGTTTTCAATGTTTTTGGATTCACCACTGAGTTCATCCCAGACTTCACCAAACACCCGTTCCACTGTGATGTCTTCAGTCAGGATTCGTGCGTTTTCAGAAAATGCACCGGTTTTCACCGCATCGCTGGTGCCCAAAACCAGTTCCACCAACGGAACCCCCATCTGGGCCGCCAGATGCTTGATACTCGTGTCGCCCGTGACCAGCAAAGCACAGTCTTGCAGATGCTTGCGAGCCTCGGAAAGATCACAGATCAAAAGGTCTCGTTCAGAAAATGCAGTTAACAAAGTCTCACGTTCAAACGGAGCCCCCAGGATCTGAACCTTGTAATCAACAAGGGCCATTTCAATGGTTCGCTTCAGTTGAACGAAATTATCCAGACCCCAGTTCTTCGCAGTCTGACTGGTCAGGCACTGGAACAGAATGGATTTGCTTTTCTTGCGAACCCCTGCCGCCTGAGGGCGAACCGGAAGATCAAAGGAACTCCCCAAAAGCTCCACATAATGGAACAAAGACTTTTGAGTCCCTGAAAAGCGATCGTTAAAGTACTTAATCCAGCGGTTGTCCATGCCACGGAAGCGGCCATCTTGCTGATGCAGACCGCGCTTTTCGGGAATCTCCAACGCCCCCAACAGATAAGCACTGAGTTTATTATGCGTAAAATTATAAGCCAGATCATAGCGCTCGCCATTCAGCGACTGCACCAGTTCCTCCAGCAGGGAATAGGAATAAAGAATGTTAAAGCCGCTCTCGCCCAAGCCCCGTTGCAATGTTTCCCGGTCAAAATGGATGTACTTATCCACCACACCGTGAAGGATGCGTTCGACATTTGCAAACTGACGGTTCATCAGCAGATGAATCTCGGCGGTGGGATGTTTTTCCCGCAATCCGCGCAGCAAGGGTTCCTGCTGGATGATGTCACCAAGCCTCAGAAGAGAGACAACCAGAATCTTCATTTATTTCACCAATTCACCGAGCACGCGGAAAATTTGTTTATTAGTTTCAGGCATTGCAGAGGCCTCAATCACCGGAATCACGTCATTGATGGACAACAACTGATTTGGCTTCAGGTAAAGGGCCTTCATATTGATCCCGAACTCTTCGAAATGATAGCGAACGGATTCCACCGAACGACCGGTTAGGTGCGCAAAACATTCAGTAAAGAACTGAGCCTGCGCGCCCCAGCATTCGTGGAAGGAAAGAACGAAAGAGCGATGATTCAGCACTTCCTGGAAAAGTTCCGACTTGAACAGATCCTGAGCCGTTTGCACCACACGAATCTCGACGCGGTCCTCAAGATCCGGAAACTGGGAGCGGAACACCGGAATTAGGGATTCGCGGGATTCAATCACCGTGATACGCACATCAGGATCCACATCCGCCAGAGCCGCCACATGGAATCCGGCACCAAGGCCCACGACGACAACATGCTCAGCCGGCAGAACTCCCAGGGAATAAGCCCACTTCAAACCTTCACCGCGCGGATCGCGCAAAGAAGCCAGGGCCTGACCCTCTTCAAAAGCAACCAAAGATGATTCGTGATTTTCAGAGAATGTGATCATAGGCATTTTAAGCAACCTTCTGTGATGCAATGATTTTCTTTTTAAGACTTCTGACTTCCGCGTGATCTGGATTCCAAAGAAGAACACGTTCAATTTCCAGCATCGCCTGATCCACCTGACCGGCACTGCACAGCAGGTTGATCAAAACCAGGGACATGTCTTCGTCTTCTTCCACACTTGCAAGATAACCCTGAAGAGCTTCGATGGCTTTTTGTAACTTACCATCACGCAAACCCCAGTTTGCCGCCAGATGAACGGCTGTACGGTTTTGTGGATTGATATCGATTGCCGTTTCAATATTGGCCCAGGCCAGCTCCATATCACCGAACTGACTGTGTACCATGGCAAGACCAACCCAGGCTTTGTCATTCTCCGGATTGATTTCAACGGCTTTACGGAAGCAATAAAGGGACTTGTCATAGTCACCGCGCTGAACTTCCAAAGTACCAAAATTCACCAGCAGCACATCGGACTGCGGGTTCATGGTGTAGGCTTTATTATAGTATTCTTCCGCTCCGTCGAAGTCGCCCTGACGCACGAAAATGTTACCCATGTTTTTGTAGGTCTCAAACAAAGTGCCGGTTTCATCCGTCAGAACCGCCAAAGCTTCAAAATACTTGTCCAAAGCTTCCTGATCGCGACCGGACTTATATAAAGACGTGGCATAACCGTGCAGGCTTTCAAAGCCATAGTCCACTTGTGCCAGAGTCTTTCTGACGATCAAAGCCTCGGAGCTGCGGGACATCTTGTCCAGGCAGTTTGCGAGCATGTTCAACGTTGCTGGGTTCTTGGAATCTTTATTACTGGCTTCGCGCAACAGATTCATCGCCAAAGGGTATTCGCGATGTTTCATCAACACTTGGGCATGACGGATGAAGTTGGCTACACGAGGGTCCGTGATTCTTTCTTCTTTGACTTCCGGCACTTCCGCGTCGAAATCGGCAATAGCCTGTTGCGGATCAAAATAAATTTTAGTGGATTCCTGAACGAACTCAGGACCTGAATGGTCACCGGAAATTTCACTGGACTTTTGAACGATCTGATTTTCCAACATCTGTTGTGCTCTCCTCGCGAAGACTTGATGGAGCAACACAGATGCCAATGGGTCGTTTGTGATTTAATTGAATCTGAGGCAAGTTCAGCCAGTTGTTTGACTCTTTGGCCAAACTCGCCGTCATGTTTTTGTCAGGAAAATTTTTCCTAGACCTCTTCATCCAGACGCTGATTGAAGGTCTTGGTCTTGTAACCACCCACAGCCTTGCGGTTGCGGCGAACCTCCTGCAGTTCACGGATAATGGAGTTCTTGGCCATTTCAATGCAAGCCAACACCTGAATATCCTGCTCGATAATGCGGGCAACATATTCATCCTTGATGGACAAAGCCTCTTTCACCTCGCGGCGTTCGTTTTCGGCGATCACACTTTCAGCCCCGATTTCGGAGTGAGCCTTTTCAATCTGGGCATCCACGTATTTCAGGACATCCAGAATGCGGTCGCGGGTCTGATAGAAGTACTCCAGATTGTCAAACTGCCCTTGGGCGAAGTTTGCCAGTTCCACTTCATTCAGTGCATAGAACTTTTCGAGGTAATGATTCTTTTCGTTCAACAAGGTGATAATTCTGGTCATGTCCCCTCCACAGTGACTCATTCTTAGCCCGCTTTTTTGTCTGGTGAATTATTGGTTTCCTGCTTCAACTTTTCCACAGCCTGAACCCAGCCATCATACAGCGTGTTCAGAAGTTTCAAGTTTTCCTTCAATGGCTCAGGACTGCCTGTGATATTGGCTTTGGTGTACTGCTCCATCATGAACATATAAAGCTGTTCAAGCTGGTTCGCGACATCGCCACCGACTTTGTGATCCAGAGTGTTGTTAAGTTCCATAATGATATCGAAAGCGCGCCCGATATTCATACCGCGGTCCGCGATCTTCTTTTCCTCAGCGGCCTTGATCGCCAGCTTCGTGAATTTAATGGCACCTTCGTACAGCATCAGCAGGATTTTTTCGCGGCTGGCGCTTTGTACCGAAGTCGTTTTGTACTTCTGATATGCATTTTTATTCATAGACCCCTCACTCCATCCTTCACTTATTCAACGTTCTTATGCCTTGGGTGCCATCGCTGCGAAGCGTGCCTGCTGCGCATTGAGGTCCGACATCTTCTGTTCCAGATCCGCGAATTTGCGTCGCAGACTGTCTTCTTTTCTTTCCAACTGGCGTTCTTTCGTTTCAATGCGGTTGTTCACCTGCTTGATACGATCCTCCAGACCACGCTTACGGTTGGAGATGGTGCCGAACTGCCCGTTCACCAGATTCCCGATCTCACGCTTGACGGTGGCCACAAAGCCGGTGTTAAACCCGTCACCGCGCAGGAACGCCGCCACACCCTGTGGGTTGGCCTGCAGCACCTTGTTGAACTTGTCTTGCGAGAAGTTCAAAGTACCGTTTCTGTTGAACTCAATTCCCAGCTCACCCACACGGCGAATTGGTGATTCCACACCCATCTGCGGATTCAAAATCACACGGCGCAGACTGTTTTCAATCGAACGCAGCATGCCGTCACCGCCCAATGGGCCCAGGGACGGATTCTTGCCGTTACCGGCCTGCAGCTTGCTCTGCTTCTGGATAAAATCCAAAGCCCCATTGTAAGCATCCACAAAGCTTTTAATCTTGCCGCTGATGACCTCGAGATTTTCTTTCACGGAAAGACGAATCTCGCGTCCCGGCGCAGCCGATTTAAAATCCAATGTCACGCCCGGTACCAAATCCGTGGATTTGTTGTCGGGAAGTTCAATCTCAAAGCCGTCGACTTTGACCTTCGCGTTCTGCGCCTTGCGCGACTCTTCGAAGTACATGTCCTGATCCCCGTCCAGAAGATATATCTTCGGGAAAGTCACCTGACTGTCGTTACCGGTGGAAAGACCCGACACCAAAAGTTTGAACGGGTTTTCCTGATCCTTGCGATCTTCCAGCACCTGGGCTTTCAATCCCACATTGGCAGCGTTGATCTGTTTCATCACGCCTTCCAAAGTCGAATTGGATCCGTTGATGTAAACCTCTTTTGTTCCTTCCGGTGTTTCGAACTTGATATAACCAACACCGATCTGAGTCTGATCCTTGTCCGGGAAGCCGTTGGACATGGCCGCAGGCTTTTGCGCCAACTGCACCACTTCCACAGAGTATTCACCCGGAATGGCCATTTGCGGGTCGACTTGGCCTTCCACTACATTCGGATCGCCACTCAGAAACTTTTTGTCGACAAAACCGCTGGAAGAAGTCAGTTCACCCAGATTCTTGGTGATATCATTCACCTTTGATTCCAGATCCTGCACAAGCTTGAGTTTGTCCTCTTGCTTGGCGCGACCAGCTTCCATTTGTTTCACGGGAATCCGCTCAGCATCCATCAGCTGCTCAACGATATTTGGTGGTAGCCCAGAGGCCATGCCGGTTATACGAATCCCTGCCATGAATTCATTGTGTCAAAATGATTCAGTGACCGTGAGTCAATTAAATGTCTCTAGGAAAGGCCAGTGGAGAGGCTTTCAGGGCTCTAATGAAAATAAACCCACAGGGATTTTGACAGGGTCCTGATTTGCTGGACCTCCTGCCGGGAATCTTATGCTCTTTTGAAATTAAAACTTAAGCCGAACGCTTAAGTAGCTGTCCTCGAGGAGAGTTATCCGACGGCAAAGTCCATAATTCCAATTCAGGAATTCGACGGATGATCGTGCCCAGATTGTCTTTCACAACAACAAAGCGTCCATCGCCTTCATCTTCAAGCTCCACAGTCCACTTGTGTTCTTTCATTGCCGGCAGACTGCGCAGATGATCCATGGCTTTTTCAAGCTGCTCTTCCGTCATCGGCTCGTGCTGTTGCTGCTGATTCTGATACTGCTCTTGCCCGTTGGCATCACGATCGTGTGCAGAGTCGGACTGAATCGTCTTTCCGATCGAATCAACATGGCGAACTTCATTGTTCGGTATAATGTTGGAAATCAGTCCCTTAATATTCATGCCCAACTTATCGGCACATTCCCCCCTCCCCAAAAGGTGCCTGGTGACTTTTTACACCTACACCGCATCATAACCAGACAGAAGTCGTCCCAATATACGACTTCCCTCGACGAAGGAAAGGGTCCTAAACTATTCCAACGGATAGGAGCAAGCATGAAAAAAGCTCTGGCAAAGGAATTAACCTCACTTGTGAACTGGGCCGTGACGGAACTCGGACACGTTATCAAAGCAGAACTGGGCGCCCAGCAATTTCAACGAATTGAAAACATCCGTCGCTTTGTGAAATCCAAATCCGGCGGGCAGCTTGCGAGCTTGTTAAAACTAAAGAGCGACATGGAAATTCTTTCGCCCCCTCAGCGCTTTGAAATTGCACATTCCTTTGCCCTGATGCTGGAACTGATCAACGCCTGCGAGTCCGCCTATCGCACTCACCGTCTGCTGGAGGAAAAGACCGCGCCGCTCAGTGAAGAAACCCACGCCTATGGGCGCATCATCCACGTCCTGACGGCCCATCCAACAGAATCCCGCAATAGCGACATCATTTTCTACTTCCGCAAAATTCATCAGTTGCTTCTGCAGCGCCTGACCGCGGAAAGACATGATCAGACGCCAGAACTGCATGCGCTGCTTCGTATGGCCTGGCAGCTTCCCATGTCCAAGCAGCGAAAACCTTCGGTCATGGACGAGGCCGAGTACATTTATTCACTGGTCCTTCAAGACGACATTATCGAAATCTATCTGCAACAACGCCATGCCCGGATTCCCTTTTACATCCGCACCTGGGTGGGTGGCGACAAGGACGGACACCCTGGCGTGAACGAAAAGACCATGCTGGGAAGTCTTGGCATGTCCCGGACCCGCCTGCACAACTGGGTGAAAAAACAATTCGCCGCCTATCTTGCGGACCTGGCTCCGTTGTCCCGATCTGGGTTGCAGCAAAAAAATGACATTCGAAAACTGCAAAGGCATGCTGTGGCTGTAAAAAGAAACCTGACAAGAACCCGTCGTATTTCCTCCGGCGATGCCACGCGGGTTCACGCCTTAAGCAAATCAGTCCATGACCTTGCGATGGAACAGCAGCGCATTTTTGGAGCTGAGTCCCCGACTCTGAATCGCATCCGCTATTTGCTGAAAATCTTCCCGGGTCTGGTGGTGCCGCTTGAAATTCGCGAAGACAGCAGCCTGGTGCATGAGGCTTTGACCGATTCAAGATCCCGAATGAACATCAGCCGCATGCTAAAAACCCTGGCAAACCTAAGCCCCGAACACAGCCCGCGAAACTATGTGCGTGGCTTTATCTTAAGTCAGTGTGAATCGGCCAGGGACATCGAGGCGGGCATCCGGCTGAGCTCACGCCTGTTAAAGGGTCCCCGACTGCCAGTGGTGCCCTTGTTTGAAAGTTCGCATTCATTAAAAAATGGCACGGACATCATCAGCGCATTTCTTTCCGTGAAAAAGAACAAAGCACTAATCAAAAAACACTGGTCGTCTCAGTTGGAGGTGATGCTCGGGTATTCGGATTCAGCCAAGGAAAACGGCTCTTTCCCGTCACGCTTCCTGATCCAGTCGGCCATGCTGGGGCTTGAGTCCGTCATTGAAAAGCACGGACTGGTCCCGATCTTCTTCCACGGATCCGGCGGCAGCATCGAACGCGGTGGCGGTTCGATTCAAGAGCAGACGGAGTGGTGGCCGCTTTCGGCTCTGAAGAATGTGAAGATGACGGTTCAAGGGGAAATGATCTATCGCAGTTACAATTCCCCGGCCATTTTGCAGCGGCAACTTAATTTGCTGACTCAAAATCGCGATGCCCGCAAGCAGGCGCCGGCCACGCGCACCTCGGCCGTCAACCGCAAGGCCCTGCAGAGGCTGTCGGACTCTGTTCAGCAAAGCTATCAGCAGATTTTGCAACAGCCGGACTTTCTGGAGTTGATAGAAAAAGCAACGCCCTATTCTTTCATGAAGGACCTGCGCATGGGTTCACGTCCCTCCAAACGGCAAGGACCCGTGCAACTCAAGAGCTTGCGCGCCATCCCGTGGGTTTTGTGCTGGACCCAAACCCGCGCCCTGTTCCCGACGTGGTGGGGCTTGGGAAGTCATTGGAAAAGTCTCACGGCTTCAGAGAAAAGCCGGTATCGCAAAGCCCTTAAAGAATCCGCGATGTTCCGCAGCTACATTAAAGCCGTGGGCTTTACCTTGGAAAAAATCGAGATGGACGTGTTCTTTATGTACTTGCGCTCTTCACGCTTAAGCAAAGATACGGTCGCTAAATACGAAAAAAGCTTCCGCAAAGAGTATGCGGAAGCTTCCAAGTGCATCCGGGAACTCACCCGGGAGAAAAGTCTTTTATGGTACCGCCCGTGGCTTGAAACCAGCATCGGTCTGCGCTCTCCGCTGATTCATCCTTTGAACGTCCTGCAGCTTGTCGCCCTTGAAACCAAAGACATCAAGCTGCTGCGGGAAACAGTCACCGGTGTTGCCAGTGGGATGCTGACTACCGGTTAGTGATGGTGTCGCGAAGCTTGTTAACGTCGATGGCTTTCATGGCAAGGTCTGTGGCTTCGGCGTCAAGTTTCGCCGAATTTTCCAACAGACCTTCTTTAACCACGACAAGCTCTTCAGGGGTCAAACCGATCTTGTCGAACTTGCCCGCCGCCAGGGCTTCCTTGGCAAGATTCTGGAAGAATTCAGGATCATTCACCGTCGGGCTTAAGCTCTTCAGATAAGCCGTCAATCCGCCCACTTCTTTCAACTGCTCGCTGATCTCAGCATCCCCGGTCGTACTGCCACTGTTAAAGTCTTTCCCATTGTAGCCCCAACGCATGTACGGAGTAATGTAGTCCTCCACCACATCGGCAATTGTCAAAAGAGGATTTTTCTTGTCGCTTTTGTAAAGGAGTTCTGCAATCTCCAATGACGGATTGAAGGTAACCTGAACATAGGCTTTGTGCTCGATCTTGTACCCGGCCTTCTTCATGTACTCCAAAGAAGAAATGGTGCCATTCAAACTGTCCTTCGCACTGCTGAGAATCTTTTCGCGCTCTGCAAAGAAGACATTGCGGTACTTGTCCTGACGATCACAACCAATGATAGTTCTTCCGCCAGTTCCTGCTTCCAGAATATGTTCGTCCGAACAATACATGCCTTTGCTTTTCACGGACTCGATGCCCTTATAAGCCCAGTCGATGGCTTTTTGGTCATAAGGCATGATCTTGTCTTTGATGAAGGCTCCGGAAGCCAAGGACGCGGCATTGTCCGTATAGTCCATCACAGTGGTAACAACAGCCTTTTCAATAACAAGATTTCCCTTCGCTCGCTGCTCCAGCGTTTCCTTGATCTCTTCGTCCGTGTGATCGACGGACGAACTGCCTGCGAAGTTATGGCGAAGCCCCAGAACGTGACCCATTTCATGGGCTATCACCGCACGCACATTATCTTCCTGATCCGGCTGATTCATATCGACTCTCATCCCGCACAGATCGCCATGTTTGAACGAGAACAGATCGTTCTGTCCACCGCCCGTCATGTCTTCTTTTTTGGTGAAAGAGGACGTCATATAAACAAAGCCCCGGAAGGCCTCACCCGTCAGAGGATCCACCTGGGTATTGGCGTAAGCACCAAACCCGTTATCCCAGTGAATCCAGCGAATCACGATTGAACGGTCTGTTTGCGGATCGGAATCCTTGTAGCCGGTTTCAATCTTCAGAACGTCACGCCCTAGAACGCGGTTCCAGTATGTCACGCCCTCTCTGACTGCTGCCTCCATTTTTTTCGGAACGTTGGCGTCGATCAATACGCGGATGTCACCTGCTTTTTCGTCGGTGTTCCAGCGGATGATCTGGGTTTTCATGTTGTCTTCATCCTTCTTGAAGGTGTTATTGACGAAGAACCCAAAACGATTCTGCGCATCCATGGGCTTGGACTTAAACTCATCGTTCTGCAGGTAAGGTTTGATCTCGAAGAAAAGAGTTTTGCTGGTTTCAAACTTTTCAGGCTTTTTCATCCCGATCTGCTTCATCTTTTCTTCGGCTTCCTTGTTTGCTTCGCCCGCTTCACGGGACTTTTCGACAACACGGATCACCTGCTTCATAAAGATCGAGTTGTTACGCAGGGACAAAGAACTCACGTAAGAATCCTTGATATCCAGATGAGATTCCAGCTTGCGTTCGCCACGTTCGATCACGTCGGAATACGTGTACGGCAAAACGATTTCCATCGATTCCTGCAAATTCATGGACAGGAAGCCCTGCCCCATGTCGAACACCACCTGGTCGGCAGTTTCATCGACAATTGCAAAACTCTGGATCAGTTGGTCAGCGGTGACCGTCTCGACGACGTCTTTGACGGTCTGATTGAAAATCGCAATGCGATCTCCGTTTCTTTCAAAAGAAATCAACTGAGGGCGGAAGAAACTGGGCGCAGCGGACCGGGACGACTCGATAACCGTCGGAACCAGCATGAACAGCTTTCCTAAAGAGGACTTTTCAAAGGTCACATGATTTTTACTGACCTTGGCGGACGCCTCGATTTTCCCGGGAGGCAGAGAGTCCTTGACGATGATTTTTTCTGTCTCTTTACTACAGGCTACCAGCATGGACGAGCAAAGAAGCATGGCAAATGTTGAACGGCTCCAGGACAGCATACGTACTCCCAAATCGCTTTAAACCGTCTGCCGCCGTCAAAAAACGAGACAGCGGACCCAAAAAAGGGCCAAGCCGGACACCATATCCAACTTAAGCGGCTTAAACTTTCAGGAATTACAGCAAAGCAAGAACTGCTCCACTGCTTGGATTGACAGGCGAAACGCAAAAAACCCCGAGAACCGAGGCAACCGTATTATCCTAATTATGTTGCGAGGAGTCCCAACCCCTTAAGTACCCCAGGAAGACCCATGTCTTCCTGGGTAGGTTGGTACCGAGAGGAAACGGAGGTATCCTCTCAGGTCAAATCCTTATAAAACAATTCTGATATTAACCAATCAATCTTAGTGCAGAGTTTGGCATCGCGTTGGCTTGAGACAACACAGATGTATTCGCCTGCAAAAGAACCTGGTTACGAGTCGTCTCTGCAGTTGCTGCTGCTACGTCTGTATCGCGGATACGAGAGTTAGCAGAAGAGATGTTCTCGTGTTGCACACCCAAGTTATCAACTGTGGACTGCAATCTGTTCTGAAGGGCACCGAGATTTGCGCGGTAACCATTCACTTGAGACTGAGCCGTGTCGATCGCTGCAAGTGCGTCTTGTGCGCCCGTTTTGGAAGAGAAGTCGAAACCATCAATTCCCAAAGAGGACGTTGTTGCATTCGTTTCACCGGCGTTGAAGGAGATTCTATCTGCTTCAGGGTCATTGTTGATACCTACCTGGAAGTCGAACGAGTCGCCGGAACCATCCAGAAGTTTTGTTGTACCGAATCTAGTAGTCTGAGTGATACGTTGTGCCTCAGATTTAAGTTGCTGAACCTCTTTATCAAGGAAGCCACGCTCTGTATCACCGATAGTGTCAGAAGATGCCTGTACACCCAGTTCTCTCATACGAGTCAGGATGTTGGAGATCTCAGACAAACCACCCTCTGCAGTTTGAACCATGGAGATACCATCGTTCGCATTTCGGGAAGCCTGGCCCAGAGAGCGAATTTGTGATTTCAAGTTTTCACTGATCGCCAAACCTGCTGCGTCGTCTGCCGCTTTATTGATGCGGGAGCCGGATGCAAGTTGTGACATTGATTTGCCGATTTCACGCTGAGAGTTCACCATTGTTCTCTGTGCGTTGATAGCGGATACGTTCGTAGAAATTCTCATTCCCATTTGGGACCTCCATTAATTCGGCCGCCTTATACCTACTTAGGCTGACCAAGTTGTACACGTTGTTGACTCAAACTTTTGTCTGGCTCTCTCAAGCGAATCTTCGTAAGGCAATCACTCCTTGCGGGTTCCTCGAGAGCTTCGACTTGGTTTGCGTCGTTGCTTCTGACATACCTTTCGGCGAGGTCTTGAAAGGCTTTAGTCGGGTCCTGTAGTTCTGGACCATGATCCAGTAAAACCTGGACTAACATCCTGAAAAACAGACCAAAAACCGGCATTTTTCAATACCAAGGTCCAGTCCCACCCAACGTCCAACCCGACCAAAAGAAAGGTGCCTGGTGACTTTTTACACCTACACCGCATCAAAAAGTCAGAATCCGGATCTAAAACGAAGGTCTGAAAGGCTTTGATCTAGGAATTTCATTTGAATGACTACTTATGTATGGGAAGAAACAGATTCATTTGTCATACGGAATTGCCATATCACATCACTGCTAGATGCATTAATCGCGATTGGTTTTCTGTCGAGCCAGAGAATGTCTGGAGAGTGATGACCACGCATCTGCACTTCATACATCTGGCATTTGGAATTCGAATTCATGCATTTGTTTTGATGAGCAACCACTTCCATCTGATAGCTTCAGCACCCAATGGCAATTTAAGTGAAGCAATGCGCTTCTTCATGTCGGAATCCGGAAGAGACCTTCGGACATTCAGCGAGCGAATCAACGTCACCTATGGATCAAGGTTTCACCGAAGTCTGCTGTCGAACCAGCTCTACTATCAACATGCCTATAAATACTTATATAGAAATCCGGTCATGGCGGGGCTTTGCGAAAGAGTCGAAGACTATCGATACTCGACACTAAGAAGTCTTCTTGGATTGGAAAAGATGGAGGTTCCCGTATGTGATGACACTCACTGGGAAACCTGGGGCTCACGGTTTGCCACCTTGGAGTGGCTAAATACGGATCCCGGACACGAAGATTGGGAAAAGATTCAAAAAGGTCTAAGAAGAAGTGTTTTTAAAATCAGCCCCTATAAAAGTCGTCCATCCCATTTAGAAGTTGACGCGCTGTAGGTGTAAAAAATCACCAGGCACCTTCTAAAAATCCCTGGGGGCGGATGCCCCCAGGGTGGGCTTAAGACGAGGAGTATATGTGGGCGACCCCTCTTCCCGAGAGAAGCCTTATCCCAGAACAGGCTTCCCCCGACATTCCGTAATCGCGAATGTGAATCTTAAATATTTACGCTGATATTAATTAGACCAACTTCATTGCAACTTGTGGCAACTGGTTGGCTTGAGCCAGAACCGACACCGCTGTATTTTGCAGAATACTTGCAGATGTCATTTCGGCCGTTTCTTTCGCCACGTCGGTGTCGCGGATTCGAGAGTTCGCCGCAGACAAGTTTTCATAGGACACGTCAAGGTTACTCACAGCGGACTCCATTCGCGACTGCATCGCACCGAAGTTCGCTCGCATACCCGAGACTTTTTCAATTGCCTGGTCGACCTGCTCCAGAGACGCACGCGCATCCCCCCTGTCCGCCATGGCAATCGAATCGATTCCCAAAGCCGAGGCCGTCGAGTCGGCATCAAATTCAAATTTAATAACGTTGTTCTCATCCGAGTAGGCACCCACCTGGAACTCCATCGCTCCGGCGGTTCCATCAAGCATTTTCTTCGTACCGAAGACCGTGGTCTTGGCAATACGATCCGCCTCTTGGATAAGCTGTTGGGTTTCTTTATTTAGGAACTCCCTCTCTGTGTCACTCACAGTATCGGAAGCCGCCTGTACGCCCAGCTCACGCAGACGCACCAGAATGTTGGAGACCTCATTCAAGCCCCCCTCACTGACCTGAACAAATGAGATGGCATTGTTGGCGTTGTTTCGCGCCTGACCGATACCTTTCAATTGTCCTTTGAAGTTCTCAGAAATCGCCAAGCCGGCGGCGTCGTCGGCCGCATTTACGATACGGCTACCAGAAGCCAATGCCTGTGCGGCATGCTCTGCGCGTTTCTGTTGTTTGGATAGCACGCGTTGTGCTGCGATAGATGCGGTGTTTGTTGCGATTCTTAAGCCCATAGAACCCCCCTTGGGATTAGAGATCCGAGCCGCTGGTTTTTGATGGAATCTAAAATGATCTAAGGTAGCACCACTTACCCTTTGAACACCCGAAATCCGCCTACGTCCCGTGATCTGTTTGTTTAAATTTTACTTTTCAAAAAACTTTTAAAATTTAATTCAAGGTTGGAGCCGCCCCTCTAAGAAACGGTGATTGGACGTTTCTTTCGAGGAGCTTTAGCTTCGAGAGGAGGTATCCTGATTTGATCTGGAGATCCTTTTTAGCTTGCCCAACGTGTACAACAAACTCTTCGGACCTAGGTCCAGAAAACTTTAGCCCAAGGTCCAGGATTTTTTTTGGTGGTTTTGCTAGTACTTGATTTTACTGGATATTAAGGACTCAAAAATTTTTGACCAAGGTCCAGTTGAGGCCAGACCAAGGGCTAAAAAACGATGTTTTATCGAAGACTTATGTTACACGCCAAAAACGCTACGGTGTTTTTCGCACAGCCAGAATGTTGATCCCCGCGGTGCTCGGCGAAGCCATCATCACGCGTTCGACATAGCTGTAAAGGGACTCTTTCTTCACACGTTTATCGTCGTCACTGCCATCACGGGAAGCCCCATTGCTTGCGTGCACCATGTACAGCACACCCTTTTCGCGAATCAAAAAGCCCATGTGCGAAACATCCAGGCGCGTGCCGATGGCTTTGCGCAGATCCCAGTTCGGGCGCACCACATGGAAGATCGTTCCCGACGGAATCTTATCCATCAGCTCGGGGGTTTTCAGCAGATCCTCTTTGGCGATGTAAGGAAGCTGGCCCAGTTCCGGCTTGAAATCGCGGCTCATGCCCACGAAAGCCTCACCCTTTTTCGCAAACCACAGGTCTTTTTCAATCCACGTCTGAGACCACTTGGTCTTCGCCCCCGCGATGGAGCCAGTGATGTCTTTTACAAAACCATTTTCAATATTGTTGGGAATCCAGTCGACGCTCGGGAAATGATTGCGGGTCTCGTACGACACCACTGCTTTTTCATAGCGAATCTGATTCATACGCACACGGAACTGTTCAGGACTTGATGACAGCGATAACGCCAGCACAGTTTCCACAAACGTCGTGCAGTCAAAACCATCAAAGCGATAAAGCGGTCCATGGCTGATGTCGCCTTCCGGGCCCTCGCCCAACGGATCCACGATGTACGGGCTTTTTTCAGAAAGGAACTGCAGCGCAAAAGCCGACACACGGTCTTTGCCCTGCAATTGTGCGGATGAGGTGTAAAGGCTTTGCAGACGCTGCTCCGTCCCCGTTACTTCGGCCAACGCATAAGCCGGCACCATCCCCATCACCAGGGAGGAAACAAGCAGTGATTGAAGCAAAGAACGTTTCATAGTCACCTCATGAAAATCCAGCATTCCTTTACAAAGCAAAACGGGGGCTCAAAGAGCCCCCGTTTAATTCATTCTCACTGCAAAAAACTGTGTATCACTTTGACACAGCGACATTTAAAGCCGCTATTTCACGATCCCATCCATCCAAGCTTCCAATTCCGAAGCCCCCTGCCACTGGGCCTTGTGAACATCCTGAGCCTTGCGCACAACCATAAAAGACACCCCCGCAGACGCAGGCTCCTGCGCGAGCAATCCAATCGCCGCCGCATACACTGACGGGGATTCCGACGGCAGCACATGCCCTGCATTCGCCACCACGATCACCCGCACCGGCTTTCCCGAACGCAAATAATTTTTCAACGCCAGAATCTGATTTTTCAGGCGTTCGGAATTCTCTTCCCCCGCCAGAATAAAATCACGAGTCACCGCGTTCGCTTTATAGTCCACTTTCGTCAGATCAAAATCTTCTGCTGCGCGGACAATCGTCACATATCCGGCTTTAATATCCCCCGCGCGCGGATTTGCCCCATAATAGTCCGGATCACTGGAAAGGTTCGCATCCACCACCGCACCCCAGTGCTTGCTGTAAGCCTGATCACGGAACTGACGAATCCAGAACGGAGCCATCAGCGGATTCAGCTTCAACCAGCCCTCCCACAACTCGGCGTTCTTCGCCGCATCAGGATTGGTTTCAGTGGGAATTCCCAAAGGGACTGTTTCAATCACATGTGGGAATTTTTTGGGACTCAGGAACGCACCCACAGTCGAAGTGTATGACAGCGTCACCGGAACGGCGTCTTTGATTTTCAAAGCCGCAACAAGCTGTTCAATATCAGAAGAAAAATCCGCAGAGCGAATGGTCGAGTCATACAGAAAGTACGGCGTTTCACTGGCAGAAAGACCTTCGATGGAAAGAGGATGCGCCGGCAATGAAGGCAGCAAAAGATTCCACCCTTGTTCTGCCAGCAGTTGCACTGAACGATCGCCCGCACTGAGTGCGCGGTTCACCCCGGGAAGTAAAATCAATGTCGAAGAGTTTTTGTTGGTTTGGATGTGCTCATAGGCAATTACCTTGCCGGTTCCCAAACGAAGATGCTGAACCTTTGCCGCGGCTGTCAGTGATACCAGAAGAACTGAAATGAACAGAGCGATTGTTTTCATGAAGCTGGAAGTAACAAAGGCTCTGGGCCTTGGCAACAGCTAAAAAGTAGAGCTTTTGACCTACTTTTCCTGTTCTTCCAGAATGGTTTTTTTAAGTCCTGGGAATCCCCGGCGTTCTCGTGCACTGGCCGCTTCTTCGCCGCGAACGACACGATATTCAATGCGATTTTTGGGATCTCCGAAACCAAGGCGCGCCATGGTGTTTTTCTTGTTACGGTGATCCATAAAGCCCGTGAAAAAATCAAAACGGCCGGCACCTTTGACGCCGCCCCCGGCATCGCGAATCACGATATAGCCATCATGAACTTCACCATTGGGCATCTTTGCACCCACCAAACGTGGAATGTAAAGAACATCACCCAGCTTATAGATTTTCAAATCCGCCGCGGCCGAGAAGTAAGGATCCAGACACGCATTGCTCACTCCATATCCGAACGGACACGTCTTGGTGTCGGTCACGATAAAGCGAGCCACGCCTTCTTTGGTTGAATGATAGTTGTAAGAGGTCGACACTCCATCATCCTCAATCAGACAAGAACCCTGCAGCAGGCACTGGGCATAGTCAGAATCACAAAGCGTGGTCAGAATACGTCCGTCAGGGGAAAGCAGGTCGCGCAATGAAGCCGAAGAGCATTTGTTTTTATCAAGCTGAATTGTGGGCTTGTAGTAAATGGTGGGGATCAATCCGGAACCGTCGCTGGATTTTGAAGCCGCACAGGCATTCAATAAAACAACAGCGGCAAGAAGAGCAAAAATCTGACTGAATACTTTCATCTTTTGACCCTCCTTCATTCCCGCTATTTATAGCAAACTTCAGAGGGGTTTTCCGGCCTGGCCGGAAAAATACAGCGTGTGCATGTAAGGCTTACACTGATGGCAAAAGTTTAATCAACGCGCAGCAGGTACTTCAGCAGATAATCATCCACCATGCGCTGATAGTTGACCTTTTCAAGGGCCTTTTTAAGCTTAGCCGCCTTATCACGATTGTGAGTGTTAAAGGCGAAGAACAAGTCCTTGTCCTCCAAGATACGCTGGTTCACTGAAACCCGTCCCGCATACTGTGGATGAGTTTTCAATATCAGATAGCGGGCGTTGTTGATGTCCATCAGCGCACCGTCAATCTGCCCCAAAGCCACCCGGCGCACATTCGTGTCATCGCTCAGGACAGACTCCACGGTCAGCACTTTCTCTTTCACCAGTCGATTGAACTCGGCCGTGTTGCTGTACCCATCTGTGATCCCAAGCTTTTTTCCCTTCAGATCCGGCAGCTTTGCCCAGACCAGGGGCTTGCTTCTTTGCTGAATAAATCCCAGCGGAGATTTAAACAACGCCTCGGAACGAGTAAAGCCGGGCAACACATCCTTCCAAGAAGGAAAATAGCCAACCACATCCGGCTGTTCAGCATTCTTTTGAGTTTGAGTCCAAGGGTGAAAGACAAATTCGACGCTAATGCCGGCTTTGTTGAGAGTGTCTTTCAAAGCCTTTGCCGCCGCTCCGTTTTCGGGACAACGAGAGCAGGTAAAAGGAGGCCATTCCAGTGTCATCACCACCCAACGTTCCGCATAGGACCGCGAGCTCGTGAGCAGCAGCACCGCCGTCAGAAAGATCGCCTTGATTACATTCATTTAACCTCTACTCCCAAGCCTAGTTTCGCACTTGTATTTCACTCGCTGATTGAACTAGGAACACGTATACGATATCACTAAAAATGCATAGGCTAATCAATAAGCATGACATTACGTTTAAGAATTTTCTTATTCAATTTAATCTCCGTCTTTCTTGCGACGTTTGTTGTTGCGCTTATTGGCCTCAAGATTGTCGAGTCTACGGTTATCGACAGCACCTATGAACGTCTGACTCAGATCCGCATCAGCAAAACCAGCTCGATCGAAAATTACTTCCGTGACCTGCAGACCGCAATCAACCTGATCTCTTCTCATGAATTGACGGACGATTTGCTGCACGCAAAGAAAGTCGACAGCCTGCCCGAGTTCCGCCGTCTGCTGGATAACTATGTCCTGGACTTCAACATCTACGACATGGCTCTCATCAACAATCAGGGCGTCGTCGTCTACACCACCCGCAAAGACATCGAAGACGGCTCGTCAGCGACCAGCGGACTGCCACCAGGATTAAAGCTGAAGGATATCTACACCTGGGGCGTGAAAGCTCAGGAAGGCTCGACTCTGTTCCTGGACTTCGACAAGGACAATCTGAATCCGAATTCCGCCACCGGGTTTGTCGCCTCACCGATTTACCGCAACCTGCGCCCGGTGGGCGTACTGGTCCTGAAGATCTCCATCTCAGAAATTGATCGCATCACCAGTGACAACTTCGCGTGGCCGACTCACGGCATGGGCCAGACGGGCGAAACCCTGATTTATGGCGAAGATTGGAGCCTGCGTAACACCGGCCGCTTCCGAGTTGAAGCCAGTCAGGCGGCACAAGGTGCGCTGGAAGCTGAAGTTCTTTCTTCCAACCGTGGCGACGAAGACATCAAAAAAATTGAAAACTTGAGTGAAGTGCGCGAACTGGGCACAGACTATCGCGGGCAAAAGGTCATTCGTTCCATCGGAAAGATCTATCTGCCCAACGGAGAGCTTTGGTACATCCAGACCAAAATTGATGAAAGCGAAGCCTTTGCGGTTTTGGACCGTATCGCGATTGCCTCCAGCGCCGCGGCGGTTTTGATCTTCATTCTGTTCTTCTTTGCGACCTTTGCCGCCACCGGAAAAGTCGTGGAACCCATCCAGCTTCTGACCGACCGTCTGGAAAAACTGGGAACAAGCAACCTGACCCAGAAGATCAACTACAACTCCAAAGACGAAATCGGTTTGCTGGTAAGCAAGTACAATCAACTGGCCGACCGTTTGGAAACCACCACCGTTTCCAAAGAGTTCCTGGACAGTGTCATTCAATCCATCAAAGCCTTCCTGTTCATCGTGAAGGTCAGCCATCACGACGACTGGAGACAGGCGTCGTACATGATCTCGCAGGCCAACGAATCCGCGCTGAAGTTCCTGGGTTATTCCATGAACCAGATTTCCCACGTGGATTTGAAACAACTGATCAGGACCCAGGAAGAATTCAACAACTACACCTGGCTGCTGCAGACCCGTCACAGTATCGAAGCCGAAATCACCGCCCAGGACGGACGTCGCCTGCCGGTTCTTATGAACTGGGCCGCTCTTCCCAACCGCACCAGCAAAGATCTGACTTTCGTGTTCGTGTGCACCGACATCACCGACCGTATCACGGCCGAGCAGGCTTTGATCGAAGCGCGGGAACAAGCGGTGAAGGCCTCCCAGGCCAAATCAGAATTCCTGGCTCGTATGAGTCACGAGATCCGCACCCCGCTGAACGCCATCATCGGCATCACCGACATTCTGGCGGAATCCGATTTGAAGCCGGAACAATCCCAGTTGGTGCGTGTGTGTGCGAATGCCGGGGAAAATCTGCTGGCGCTGATTAACGATATTCTGGATATTTCCAAAATCGAAGCCCGCGAAGTTCGTCTGGAAAAAATCGCATTCGATCTTGAGTCAACGACTACAAATATCTGCGACATCCTGAAACAGAAGGCGACGGAAAAAGACCTGAAGTTCTCGTTAAGTGTGAATCTGCCAAAGAACCGCGCACCACTGGTCATCGGGGACCCGACCCGTCTGCGCCAGATTCTGTTCAACCTGATCGGAAATGCGATCAAGTTCACGCAGGAAGGTGAAATTGCTGTGTCACTCGACTTTGACAGCAGCTCTCAAAAATTCGTGCGCTTCACGATTCGCGATACCGGGACCGGGATTCCCAAAGACAAACAACACCTGTTGTTCCAAAGCTTCGTTCAGGCCGACAGTTCCATCACCCGCAAATTCGGCGGCAGTGGCCTGGGTCTGACAATTTCAAAAAACCTGGTGGAGCTGATGGGCGGACGCATCTGGTTCCAGAGCGAAGAGGGCTCGGGAAGTTCGTTCTATTTCACAATTCCTTATGTTCCAACGGAAGCTCCGCGCGAACTGGCGGCACCTGAAAAAACACCGGTTACCGACACCACGCCTCGACCGCCGGTGAATGAACTGACCGTCACCCGCTCTGCGCGCATCCTGGTAGTGGATGACACCGAAGACAACCGCTTCCTGCTTTTGACTTATCTGAAAAAACTGCCCTTTGAAGTTGTGCAGGCTGAAAACGGCAAAGAGGCGGTTGAAAAAGTTCTGGCCGAACCATTTGATCTGATCCTGATGGACATTCAAATGCCGGTGATGGATGGCTATGCGGCCACCCGCAAGATTCGTCAGTGGGAAAAAGATCAAGGCTTAAAGCCGATACCGATCATCGCAGTGAGCGCCAATGCCATGGCCGAAGACATGCAAAAGTCTTTGGATGTCGGCTGCAGCGAGCACGTCACAAAGCCCATCAAAAAATCAGCCCTGCTAGAAATGATTCAAAGATACCTAGGATAACAGCCTACCAAAAATTTAAGGCTGGTCAAAAAGGTTCAGATGCAAGGCGGAGTAGGCCCTCGCAGCGCAGGCGTGCTCCAAGCACGTCGGAGCGAGAAGGCCGCCCGACAACGCAGCAGATGGGCCTTTTTCACCAGCCGGTTAAGCGAGGCGGCCGTTGCGGATGGTGGTGACCTTGTTCCCAAGGATCTCCACATCACGCTGGTCATGGGTTACAAGCAACGTCGGAATTTTTTCGGTTTCAATGACACTTTTCACCAGTTTGCGACTTTCATCACGCAGTTCCTGATCCAAAGCGGAAAACGGCTCATCCAACAACAACAAACGAGGCTCACCCATCAGCGCCCGCGCAATGGCCACACGCTGCTTTTCACCGCCCGAAAGCACCGCGGCCGGTCTTTGCAGGAAGGAATCCATTTTTAGAATTGAAGACAGCTCTTTCAGGCGAGCACGGGCTTTGGCCGGATCCACTTTGCGTGCCCGCGCGGCAAACATCATGTTTTCTTCCGCACTCAGGTGCGGGAAAAGATCCAAAGTCTGAAACACCACGCCCAAATGACGATCCGGTGTTTTTAGTTTCGCCAGATCCGTGCCCTGATAAGTCCACTTGAATCCCGGGCAGCTTTCAAGACCCAGCAGAATACGAAACACAGAAGTCTTGCCCGAACCCGAAGGTCCCCACAACACAGTGACACCTTCATCCAGGATTTCCCAGGAATCGATGTCTAACTTGAAGTCTCCGTAATCACGGTGCAAATTTTCGACCAAGGACACGGCTGCCTCCCACACACAAAACAAAACAAATCAAACCGGCGACAATAATCAAACTGCTTAAAACGATGGCCTGATTCAGGCGATAACCTGACATCAAGGTTTCCGTCATCATCGCGATGCTCAGATCCCGGTGCGCCAGAATGCGCGACACCGCAAAATCACCCGCAGCCCAGATCGACGCAATTCCGGCCAGCAAACCCGCACGCCCTGAAAGCTGCGGGAACAGGATTTCCTTAAAGATCTGAGATTTCGAAGCACCCATGGAATAGGCGACGGTCATCTGATTTTGCAAAGCATGCAGTTCGCTGTCCCAGCCCATGCGGAACAGACTGTTCAGACTGAGCAGCGTCAGTGCGACCGGAATCTTTATGAACGGATAAAACCCCTCATTCGGGCCCAGGATCAAAAGACAAAAACACGCCAAAGAAGTTGAAGGTGCCACATAGCCATTCAGGAATCTTTCAAACCACGCCTTTGGCCAGCAATAAGCAATCAGCATCAAACCCGCATAGGACAAAATCCCCACGCTCATTCCCAGTGTCAGACTGCCAATAAAGTTCCAGATCAAAGCAGACTGCAATTCATAGAAAGTGGAAACCTGCGAAAGCCCCGACAGGAATCCCTGCACATAACCAAACAGGTACAAAAACGAAAGACCGGCGATAACAAAGATCCCGGTCGGTGTCTTCAACAGACTTAAGTTCGCCGTGCGTGTGCTGTGCATTCCTTTTCCGCGGCTGGCGACAAAGGACAGCGCAAAGATAAACACCGATTGCAGGAAGGCCAGCAGGACCGCATCCCCCCAATTGCTGGAAAGACGGATTTTTTCATAAATCAGAACTTCCACGGTGGTGCCACGTCCCCCACCCACGATCAACGGCACAGCGAAGCTACCAAAGCAGATCACAAAAATAAACAGCCCCAGCAACCAGAAGTCCTTTTTCAGCATCGGGAAAAGCCCGCGCAGTAAAAACTGCCAGCGCCCGGCGCCTTCCACATAAGCCAGCTCGATCATGCCGCCCAGTTTGTTTTCAATGGTCGACGCCAAAAGAACGGCCACCAGGCCGAAATTCATTAATGTGTGCACGATCACAATCCCGGGAATCCCCATCGGGAACGGATCAATCACATTCAGGGTGGAAAGCAGAATGAAGATTGGCGGCATAAAGTTGGGAAGCAGGCACAGAATTTCAAGGCCCCAGCGCACCTTGCGCCCGCGAGCCGAATGCAGGGTCAACAGCCCCAGCGCCACCCAAAAACCCATGATCAATGAAAAGACGGAAGAAAAGAATGCCTGAAGGAAGCTGTTCTTAAAGGCCCAGACCAGCTCGCCCATGTCGGGCCAGCCGGAAAATCCAAACTGAGTCAGCAAAAACAGGAATGGAAAAATCAGAAACAGCACCAGGCCGATTCTGAGGCACTGGCGCAGGTTCAATTGAGATCGCCCCGGCGGATCTCAGTCCAGCGGCGAAGCAGTCGGTCCACTTCGGTGGAAGAAAGGATCTCTACCTGTTGCATGGTTTTGACATTCATCAGCGGCGCAAACGAAGTGTTTTCCATCACACCCTTCATGACCGGGAACATATAGTTCTTTTCCATGATGATCTTCTGACCTTCGTTGGAAAGCATCAAATTCACAAATTGCTCGGCCAGATCACAGTGGCGGCAGAATTCCGGGATACCAACAAATTCAAACTGCACCGGCAGGGCCTCATTAAACGGCAAAGCCACATAGTCTTTCTTTTTTTCCTCGATTTCATGATACAGAGGCGAAGTCACATAAGAATAAACCAGCTTGGTCTGTTTGTTGGTGAAAAGACCGTAAGCCGTGGACCATGTCGGGGAAAAACTGTGCACCTGACTCATCAGCTTTTGCAGATAGCGGAAGCCTTCTTCCTCGCCCTTGGCGCGAATCACCCAGTACAGGAACTGCATTCCCGGGGAACTGGTGCGGGGATCTTGTAAGGCGATTTTCTTGGCCAGCTCTGGAGCCAGCAAATCATCCAAAGACGCGGGCATGCGCATCAGTTCATTTTTACGGGCCACGAAGGTCAAAGCACCCCAATCGTAAGGGACAAAGAAACTGTTGGCCAAGGCCGGTTTCACGGCATCATAGACATCCAGCTGCCCCAGGCTGAGCTTTCGCCAGCTTTGTTCGGACACGGCTTTGGAAAGATCAAACTGATCCAAACCCACCACAACATCCGCACCCAGGCTTTCGCCTTCGATTTTCAGACGCTGCAATAAAATGCCAGAATCGCTGCCTTCGATGAATTCAACCTTACATTTACAATTTTTTTCAAACAGATCCTTCAACGCCGGTCCCGGTCCCCAGCGACCGGTAAAGGACGCATAACCAAAGACACGCACTGTGGGAAGAGAGCTGTTCGGTGCGGTGGTGTCCGTGCGGTTTAGCACCGCCAGGAACAGACCCAGGAATACGACTGTCAGAAAAAGAACAAAGTGCTTCACGCTCTACCACCAAAGCCCGCGACGGCGCTTGTAGAAATAATAATCAAAGCCCAGACAGCGACCCGCACCGACCCAAGCCAGAATCAGGTGAATGGCCAGGAAGGTTTTATACAAATCCTCCATCGCCGGACCCGAGATAAAGAGCATCGTCACACACAACAGCACCCCCAACAATGCCACGGGACGAACCACGTAACCCACGATGTAGGAAATGGCCACGGCAAACTCCAGGCCCAGAATGATAAAGGCCACAGTCTGCCAGTTCGGAATCATGGTGGAGCTTGCAAAAATCTTAAACCAGTTCGGTGCATGACTGGCCGGAAGCCATTCAGCCATTTGATCCGCAATGCGCGGACGGGTCAGGAAGTCGCCACGATATTTCATCAGGGCATGTTCCAGATAATAGTAACCCAAAAAGATTCTTAAAAAAGAGATCGGAAGAAGATGACCTACGTATTTAACGCTCTCAAAGAATGAAACTAACATGAAGCCATTGTGAACTAGACACCCTTCTTAGGGCAAGTCTCCTCGAGAAAGCAATGACTGCACGCAGGTTTTCTCGCCTTACAGACAGCTCGACCATGAGAAATCAGCCAATGCGGCAACATGATCCAATCTTCAACCGGGACGAACTTTGACAATTGACGCTCAATCATCACCGCGTTGTCGGTCTTCACCCATCCAAAACGGTTGGCCAATCGGGTCACGTGGGTGTCCACGACGATCCCGCTTGGAATATTAAAGGCATTTCCCAGCACCACATTGGCGGTCTTGCGGCCTACGCCCCCCAGCTCGACCAAAGCCTCGAGATTTTGCGGGACTTCGCCCCCGTGCTTTTCCACCAGGGTGGTCGCACAGGCTTTCAGGTTTTTGGCTTTGTTTTTATAAAAACCGGTCGAGCGGATCAGCTCTTCCAAAGATTCGACCGGCGCTTTCGCCATGGCCTTCGGGGTTGGGTATTTCTTAAACAGCGCCGGGGTCACCATGTTGACTCGTTCATCCGTGCACTGGGCAGAAAGAACGGTGGCGACCAATAGTTCAAAGGGATTGGTGTAGTTCAGGGCGCAGTAAGCGTCAGGGTAATATCTCTTGAGAAGTTCAATAGTTGCAAGAGCCGCCGCCTCTTTGGCAGAGGGCTTTTTTGCCGGGGACTTCTTACTCGCCATCGTTTCCGATTGCCTCAACCGGGCAACCTTCCATCGCTTCTTTGCACAGAGCTTCTTCTTCGGGAGTCTCTGGCTGGCGGGATACGAATGCGTGGCCATCTTCCTCATGCATAGAGAAGTTCTTTGGCGCCGTCAGCACGCAGGCATCACAAGCAATGCAAGATTGATCCACGAACATCTTGCCGGGCTTATTTTCTTTCCAAGACTGACTCTTCTCTGCCATCACAAACTCCTTAGGGGTGCCAAGCCGCCTTAATATAAGGCTTTTGCCCTTGATGTCAAACCCCCTTCCCGACTTGGGTCGCATTTTTCAGGCCGTCCTATGTTACTCACTGGGTCCTCCCCCCGTCCCTCGTATAGTATCTATATATGAGCCCCAGAGGGCCTTTAGGAACAAACCGCAAGTTCCGCAGCAGTAGGTCCCGAAAGGGACCACGTCCGCGAGGATGTGTCCGAAGCGGTTTGGTCCTAAAGGCCCTCTGGGGCGCTCTATGTAGATATAAGGAGAGTTCATGGAAGGACCTCGTTCCCCCCTGGAAGCTGAGCTTCCTCAGGTTCTGGATTTCCTCAATAAAAAGCTGCGCAATGATGCCTCTTGGTCCATTGCTGCGGAATATCCAACAGCCTTTTCCTCTAACAACTTGCATAATATGCGTATTATCGCCGATGAGGGCTCCGTACTATCGCATGCGGTTATGAAACCTCTTATCATTAAAAGCCCCCATGTGATCTTCAAAGTGGGTGCGATTGGTTCTGTCGTCACCGACGATCAGCACCAGGGTCAGGGTTACAGCACCCAGATCATCAACGACTGTCTGAAATCCGCGACCGAGCAGTCCTGCGACATCGCGATTCTGTGGACGGACCTGTTTGATTTCTACCGCCGCATGGGCTTTGAATTGGCGGGATCAGAAGTCAGCTTTGTGATCGAGGAAAACTTTGATGTTCCGCCGATCAACCTGCGCTTCTCTACCGACAACAAAGTTTCCCCGGATGCGATTTACCGCCTGTACGCGGCTCATTCCGTCAACTCTGTGCGCACAATTGAAGAAACCAGAAAGTTCCTCTCAATCCCGCAAACCAAAGTATACACCGCCTGGGAACCAAGCGGTCAGTTGGCGGCTTATGCGATTGAAGGCAAAGGTGCTGATCTGGGTGGTTATATCCATGAATGGGGCGGCTCGGTTTCCAAACTGATGGCGCTGTTTGCATTTATCCGCGCGCAAAAAGATCAGCCTTACACGATCATCTGCCCACGCCATGCAACGAACCTGATTCAGGCTTTGCAAACCAAGGACGTGACGATGAATCACGGTTATCTGGGCATGATCAAGCTGGTGAACTTTGACCAGTTGGCGGCCAAGATCAAACGTGCGTTCCGCGCTGAAGGCATCGCCGACATCGTGCTGGAAAAACACCCCAACCACTTTGTCTTCGGAGTCGGTCAGGATCTTTACACCATCAACAACGAAACAGACATGGTGCGCCTGCTGTTTGGCCCGGTGGACTTCCGTGGTTTGGGCATCTTCAAGGAAGAAACCGCCATTAAACTTGAAAAAATTCTGCCACTGAATCTGTGGATCTGGGGATGGGACTCTATATGAACCGATTTTTAAAACCCCTGTTGCCGCTGCTTCTGGCAGCGACCGCCGTTTCATGCATTAAAACTCCGGAACTGGAAGAGGAAGAAACTCCATCCACCATGGCGCAGGTTCAGGATTCCCTGTCCGAAGCCTGGGGCTCTGCTGATCCTTTGACCATGAGTCCGAATGATTTCCTGCTGCAGCAGACTTTCCGCAAAATTGAAACCGGCGAAGACCGCATGCTTTTGCAGGAAGGCATCACTATTTCCAAAAAAGAGGAACGCACCAACGACTGGCTTTACACGTACCTTTATCAGACAGAAACCCTGTCTGCTGAAGGCAACACTCAGCAGTCCACCAAAGAAGATCACCGCTCGGTCACCAAAGCCGAACCGGCCATGGAAGTCTTCACTCGCGGTCAAAAGCTGAAGGGCGAAGTTTCGACGATGGCCGATGACCTGCAGATGTCCTTGGGCTTTGAGCGCCTGATCGGTTTGGCTTACGCCTGCCAGCTGACAGACGATCAAAAGAAAGTCTGCACCGAAACCCTTGGCTATGACAGTTGCGAAGTGAAATGCTTCAACTTGCAGGTGTCTGAAGAGATGCGCCCGGCTCCGGATCTGATGAAAACTCAGGCCAATTGCGGTGGGCTTGCCAACTGCACCATGAAAGTGAAAACCGTTTCATTCGACTGGGCCGCTTACTACAAAAAAGGCGAAACCACCGAGAAGCAGAAGGTCAATTACAGCATCTCCATTACTCCGGACCTGCCGTTTTTCTCTCGCGTGACGGATTACTGCTATCGTGCACTGGCGCAAGCCGGATCACAAAAAGCTCTCGTAACTGTCTGCACTCGTCTGAAAAATTATAAGCCGGGCGGCACCTAGTCTGCGCCTTGCGATTCGTTGCCAACACCTGACGAATCTTGTAGGCTAAAACCTCCTGTGGAGGTTTTATGAAAAAAATTGCCGTTGTTCTTTCTGGCTGCGGTCACCGCGACGGAAGCGAAATCACTGAGTCCGTCAGTCTGCTGATCGGCCTTCACCAGGCCGGTGCCGAAGTTCAGTGCTTCGCTCCGGACATTCAGATTCCCATCACCAATCACATCAATGGCGAAGCCGACGGCGAAAAACGCAGCCTGCTGATTGAAGCCGCACGCATCGCTCGCGGTCAGATCAAGAGCCTCGATAAACTTCATGCCAAAGATTTTGATGCCGTGGTTTTTCCGGGTGGCTATGGCGCCGCGAAGAACCTGAGCAACTGGGCCGAAAAAGGCGCTCAGTGCGAAGTGAATCCGGATGTAAAACGTGTGATCCTTGAATTCCATTCCGCCAGCAAGCCTATCGGAGCCCTTTGTATCGCTCCGGTTCTGGTGGCGAAAGTTCTGGGCGACAAAAAAGTCACCGTCACTATCGGTGACGACGCAGCGACGGCGGCTGAAATTCAAAAAACCGGCGCCATTCATGAAGAATGCCCGGTGGATGACTATATCACCGACCGCGAAAGCAAAGTGGTGACGACTCCGGCTTACATGTACGGAAATGCGAAACCCAATGAGGTCTTTACGGGCATCTTTGGGTTGGCCCATGAAATCGTGGAATGGGCTTGATGGACACTGGACAATAGAAAATTGGAAATCGGCGTAAGAAACAGGGCGTAGGACGTTAGAGGAAGTTTGGATATGAAAAAGATTGTGGCTTTGATTTTTGGTGGCAAGTCTGCAGAGCATGAAGTGTCTTTGCGTTCGGCGAAGAATGTGGCGGATGCTTTGGATAAAGATAAGTTTACGCCTGTTTTGATCGGAATCAGCAAGGAAGGCAGTTGGTATCGTTTCCCGGATATGGGTGTTTTCTCTGAGGCGACGAAGATTGTCGACCAGGCCCTTCCCTCCAAGGCCGAACCTGTCGCTTTGATGTCTTTGCAGGGAAAGCCGGTTCTTTATTCTTTGAAAGATCAATCCAAAACTTCTGTGGACATAGCCTTCCCTATTCTGCACGGAACTATGGGTGAAGATGGCACAATCCAGGGGCTGTTTAAAATGGTTCAGCTTCCATTTGTGGGTTGCGGAGTTTGGTCTTCTGCCGCCGGCATGGACAAAGAGATCATGAAACGTCTTTTGGCCGTGGCCAAAATCCCCAATGCCCGCTATCTGCTGCTAACTCCGCATCAGAAAAACGATTACAACGAAATCGTGAAACAACTGGGCTCCCCGTTCTTTATCAAACCGGCTAACGCGGGTTCTTCTGTCGGTGTTCACAAGATCAAAACAGCGGAAGATTTTGTCGTGAAGCTGAAAGACGCCTTCCAGTTTGACACCAAAGTTCTGGCGGAAGAATTCATCCAGGGCCGCGAGGTGGAGTGTTCCGTGATGGGTCACAACCACGCACCCAAAGCCTCTTTGCCGGGTGAAGTGATCCCGCAGCATGAATTCTATTCTTACGAGGCTAAGTATATTGATGACAACGGCGCTCTTTTGAAAATTCCGGCGGAGCTTTCTGCTGAAACCACCAAAGCCGTTCAAAAAATGGCCGAACAAACCTATCAGGCCATGGGCTGCGATGGTTTGACCCGTGTGGATTTCTTCATTCGCCCGAACGGAGAGTTGTACATCAACGAGATCAACACCATTCCAGGTTTTACCAAGATTTCAATGTATCCTAAAATGTGGGAGGCCTCGGGCCTGAACTACAAGGATTTGATTTCTCAACTGATCCAATTGGGCTTTGAGAAGTTCGAAGGCGAGCAAAGCCTCAAAACCAGCTACTTGGATTAACTTTCTGCAATGATCGTGTTAAAGACCCTGAAAATTTTCAGGGTCTTCCTTCTTATGTCCTGAAGCGCCGTCAAAAAGCATTTTTGTTTATTTCATCGCCTATTTAGTCGATACACTACTCGCATGGGCATCAGACGTTTCTGGAAATACCTTTCGGTCGCAAACAAGCTGTATATCGTTATCGGCGTCATGGCACTTCTCATTGCCCTGGAGCTTTTCACTTTGTATTTCGCCATGAATTCTTTGTCTTCCGTTCGCGCCTTCGTGGCCGGCGAAAGCATGTGGTCGAAAGGTCAAAAAGACGCTGTTATTACTTTGCATAAGTATGCCCGCACCCGTGATCCGCAGTTCTACACCGTTTTCCAGGAAAACGTGCGAGTGCCTTTGGGCGACAGCAAAGCGCGTAATGCTTTGGAACAGGTTCCGCCAGACACAGCCAAGGCCAAAGAGGGCCTGCTGGAAGGAAAAGTTCATCCGGATGACATTCCCGGCGTGATTTCACTGGTGCTGAGATTTCATAATTTCAAACACGTGAAAAAGGCCCTTGAGATCTGGCGCGAAGGTGACCAGATGACTCAAGAGCTGATTGTCATGGGTGAAAACCTGCACATGCTGATTCAAAAAAATGCGCCCGAATCAGAGATCTTCAAAGCCCTGAACAGTGTCGATGATCTGAATGACCGCCTGACAGTGCTGGAAGCCTCGTTTTCTTACACTCTGGGTGAAGGTTCCCGCTGGCTGGAAAACATGCTGATGGTCACGCTGATCTTTGCCGTGCTGATCGTGGAGGGAACAGGCCTTTTCCTGACGATCAGTTTCAGCCGCAATCTTTCCAAAGGTCTGTCCGAACTGAACAACGCCGCCCACGAGGTGGGTGAAGGACGCTTTGATGTTCATGTGCCTGTTCGTTCCGGCGATGAACTGGGGCAGCTGGCCGAGTCCATTAACTTGATGGCCCACCATCTAAGCAGCAGCATCGGCGAACGACAGCAGGCCGAGCAGGCCAGTCAGTTAAAAAGTTTATTCCTGGCCAATATGTCCCACGAGATCCGCACTCCACTGGCGGCCATCATTGGCTTTTCTGATTTGCTGAAGGAATCGAATCTGGATGAAAGTGAACGACTGCAGTACGTGAACATCATTCACCGCACGGGCGAGCATCTGACCCGCATCATCAATGACATTCTGGATCTTTCCAAAGTGGAAGCGGGTCACTTGGAAATGCAAAGCCACCCGGTAAATCTGAATTCCCTGCTGGAGGACCTGCACATCCTGATGGTCGCCCGCGTGGGCGACAAGCCGGTGCATGTGGAGTTCAACCGCCGTGGCATTGTGCCGGACATGATCCGCACCGATCCTTTGCGCCTGCGCCAGATCCTGACCAACATCATCGGCAACGCCATCAAGTTCACCGATCAGGGTTATGTGCGCATGACCTACGAGATCTCTGGCAACAACCTGCTGTTCACCATCAAAGACACGGGTGTTGGGATTTCATCGTCGCAAAGATCGAATCTGTTCCAGGCCTTCTCACAAATCGACAATTCGGTTTCGCGCAAATATGAAGGCACCGGCCTGGGGCTGGTTCTGTCCCGCCGTCTGGCGCAGATGATGGGTGGTGACGTGGTTCTGGAAGACTCGGAGCCGGGCAAAGGTTGCACATTCATTGTAAAAATCGCTCTGGATATCCCGAAAATCCACACGGCAAAAATCGCCCCCGCCCCGGCCAAAGAAGTTCACTTGGGCGAGCAGCTTTCATCCACTTCCATTCTTTTGGTTGATGATGTTGAAGACAACCGACTTTTGATTCAGCGAATGCTGGCCAAACGAGGCGCCAATCTGACGCTGGCAACGAACGGTCAGGAAGGCCTGACCAAAGCGCTTGAGAAAGAATTTGATATCATCCTGATGGATATTCAGATGCCGGTGATGGATGGCTACACGGCCACCCGCAAACTGCGTCAGGCTGGTTACTCCAAACCGATTATCGCCCTGACGGCCCACGCGATGAAAGATGACCGTGAACGCTGCCTTGAAGCTGGCTGCACGGACTATCTGACAAAGCCCGTGCAGGTCGAATCATTGATTCATACGATTTTGACTTATTCGATGGAATCCACTTAGATACATTCGATGATCTTCTGACGGGTGATGCAGATGGACTGCAAAGCCCCCGGGGGGCCTGGCTGACCATTGACGCCAGCATGACCTTCCGGTCCTTGGTTTCCGTCCAAAGCTTTGTATGAACAAGGAAGGAACGTTCCGTCCGATCCTTTCACCATCCCCATCGCTTTCCCGCCATAACCGCCCGGCCCACCTTTAGCTCCCGAGCCGCCTGCGCCGCCCATGCCGGGATTGCGATAGTGATCCAACTGAAATTCTTTCCCAGACTGTATCACCACTTCCAGAGTGCCACTGTCGCCACCCGGGGAACCATTGCTGCCGGATTTGCCTGTACGACCTCTGCCGCCGTCTTTTCCACTGGCCAGTTCGAAATACTCGCCAGATTTCGCGCACAGGGCGAATTTACCATTTTCTCCGGCAAGTCCTCGCATGGATTCATCTGGCGCGGCTCCGGCTTTCCCAACTGCGCCGTCCTGGCCCAGCATCTGAATTCGCAAAGAGCCTTTGGCTGTTCCCACATCCAGTAGAATATGTCCGCCATGACGTCCGGCCTGACCGATGCCAGCTTTGAACTCTGGGGATAACGTTTGGATTCTTGCGCCGTCGGATTCAAGGCGGTCAATATGCAGGCGCACACGGTGGCCCATCGTATAGAGAACGGCATTCTTTTTCAGAATGACTTCCTTATAGTGAAACTCCAACTCTTCCACTGGCCATATTTTGGGGGCTTTACGCAGCTCCAGTTCCAGTTCCGGCCGAGTCAGAAAAGCGCCGTTAAAAAGGTACATCTCGCCGTCGACCACCATCCGGCTGATTTTGTTAACCTGAACCATGGGTTTTACGGGATCTGTGTCTTCTTTATCCCGCACCTCCACACAGCCCGCAGTTACAGCCAAAACCGCCACCAAAATTGCATTCATTCCGTATTTCATATCGAACCCTTTCGAAGTTTGCAGATCGGAAAAGGGACCTTACAAGTTACGGCCCGGAGCCTGTTGGATATAACGGGTTGTTGTGATCGGATTCCGGACCTTGGGCTGTGAACAGGTTTTGCAGTGGCACAGAGATGCTCTGGGAAAGAGACTTCGTCAGGATGACGATGAAATGCCAAGGATTAGAGGCGCATGAATTACAACAAGATCAACTACTTCGAAAAAGCGGACTCTCCACAACACCGTGAGTTCATCATTTCCCAAAACAATTGCATACTTTGCGGCACTGTACTGGAGCTAAAACACATTGCCGACCGGGAAGTTTCTGAAGTGAAGGAAGAGGCTTTCTGCCCTCATTGCGAAGTCAAAACCCGCAACCGCACCCACATTCTGAACTAGGGTCCGGTCAACTTTTCGACGGGGATTTCGTCACCTCTTTGACGTTACAGGGTCCCCGTCAAGATCTTAACATCCGAATAGAAGGTGCCTGACCAGGCTTTGTCTGGATTTCCGAAGCTGGATTGTTTGAATCCAAACACATTGCTTTCGGAATTGGGCTGCCATTGATTCAACCACACTTGCGCACAATCCAGTTGTGAAACCACCTTGGCCAGTTTCTCCTGCGGGCCCCAGACCACTGCGGACTGAGCCAGATAAGACGTGTTCGCCCATTTTAGAATTTCATGCTGATATTTAACCGGAGTCATCAGGAACAGTGGTCCCTGCAACTCATCCTGCTGCAGCACCGAACAGTTCGGCAGATCCAGCATCATCACGGGCTTCATGTGAAAACCTGGGCCCGAAGCACTGTCGCCGCCAGTGAGTACTTTGCCGTGTTCGACTTTGCCTTCCTGAACTTTTTTCTGCAGTTCTTCGCGACGGGCGGACGTAATCAACGGCGTCCACGGGGAATCACCCTTCGGGTCCGTCAAAGGCTGCAACTTATCAAGATAGGCTTTCATCGCTTCAATAAACTCAGCGGACATGGATTCCAGAAGAAACAAACGAGAGCTGTTCCAGCAAAGCTGTCCCTGCCCCAGCAGGAAGGATTTCATAATCTCGGGCATCTGCGCCTGATAGTCAGTTCCCGCCAATACGACGCAGGAGTTCTTCACACTGCCAGCCAGTTGCAGTTTTTTAAACTGCGAAAGACCTGCTTTGGCAATTTGTTCCATTGTCGATGTCTTCCCCACCGCCGTCACCGCGTGAATACTGGGGTGACCCGCTACGATCTTACCCACTTCGGCATCGCCTTGAAGCAAAGACACCGCGCCTGCCGGGATTTCGGCTTTTTGCAAAGCTTCGCCCAGAATTTGTGCGGTGATCGGTGACAGTTCCGAGATCTTCACCACGCACACATTCCCGGCCGCCAAAGCCGGGGCCATGCGCTCAATAACCAAAAGCAAAGACAGATTCCAAGAAGCAATGATGCCCACAAGCCCCACGGGCTGAGTCAGCACTTGTGCTGACAAAGGCTGATGCAGACTTCCCGCCACGTCTTTTAGAATTTTGATGGCCGGAAGCAGACTGTGCTGCAGTACAAAACTTTGTGACAGGCCCTGATGAAGGGCTTCCTGATAGGCATATTCAGAGGATTTTTCTTCCAGCGCGGAAGCCAGCTTCAACAACAAAGCGGCGCGATCAGACAATGAAAGTTCCTTCATCACCGGTGCGGCTTTTTTTGCGGACTGGATAGCTTTGATCACATCCATGGCATCCGACGCCGTCACGCGCGCCAGTTCAGTGCCATCAAAAGGAGAAATTTTTGCGAAGGTTTTCTGACTGTCGGAAGGGACAAAGGCCCCTCCGATAAAGTTTTGCAGTTCCAACGAAGATCCTAGTATAAGTTTTGGTTTCGATACTGCATCAGATGATGCGCCAACATGTCGGCTTTAAGTATCTCATCCGCCACTCCCAGTTCAATCGCTTTTTGCGGAGCATAGGGAAATTGCGCTTCTTCCGGGTGCTGCACCACGCTGGCGCCACCGCGTTTTTGCACTTCCACCAGGCCGTCGACTCCGTCGGTGCCGAAACCGCCCAATAGCAGTGCATAAACACCCTGGGCGTAAGACTGCGCTGCGGAATTGAAAAGCACATTCGCCGAAGGCAATTGCGACGACACCGGAGCTCCTTTGGAAAGACTCAGTACGGGCCCCTGAGGACCGGTCACAATTTTTCCGTGATGTTCAGCAGGAATAAAATAAACGTGACCCATTCTTAGGAAGTCCCCGTCTTTACCCACCACCGGAGTCACTTTCGAACCGGCTTTCAGCTTGCTGATGAAAGCCGTCACAAAGTTCGCCACCGTACTGCAAGCGACCACCACGGGAGGTGTATCGGCGGCGAGGCCTTTAACAAACTTTTCCAGCGCATCCGCACTGCCGGCGTTTCCACCCAGCACCACCACTTTCAACTCGGCCGCCCGACGGCGCGTTGGAGCTGCAAAGGTTGTGGTTTTGATTTCCAGAGGCGCGGGAGTCTCTTTTAACTTTTTCAGAATATTCACCGACGCAGCCGCACGAACTTTGTCCACCAGCATGCCGGCAAGGTCTTTTAGTACGGCCGGATCAAACTGTGAAGGTTTGTGCACGAACTCAACCGCCCCCAGTTCCAGGGATTTCATGGCTGCCTCTCCGGTGCTTGCCAAAGAAGAAACCATCACCACCGGGATCGGATGATGCTTCATCAGCTTTTCCAGGAACATCACGCCCGACATTTTCGGCATCTCGATGTCCAGAGTCAGCACGTCAGGCTTTTTGCTTAGAATCATTTCGCGGGCCTGATAGGCATCAGCAGCAGAGCCCACCACTTCAAGTCCGCTTTTTGTGAAGATATTGGTAAACAGAGTTCGCACTGTGGCCGAGTCATCGACAACCAGCACCTTCACGCTTTTGGCCACTGCCAAGGGTCTGAAGCCCGAGACATCCACAGGTTTATCAACACCGCCGCCAGAGGAGTTATGAATAACTTCGAAAGTCGCCGTGTTCATTTTGATTGTGCGCGCGGATTCACCGGCAACGTTTCTTTCCACGACCGGAATACCGCAGTCACGCAGTATCTTTTCGGCGAACTCGATATTGCGCTTGCCGATGCCTTCACCGATCTGGGAAACACTGATGACGTTACCGCCACCGTAAATTTTTGCCTGCAGGCGACCGCGGTTGGCCCCCAGACGCACACATTCTTCAATCAGCAGGGGAATGGCATGCGCGCCGTAGCGGGTGTTTTCACGTTCATCCGGCATGCCGTCGGCCAGCAAATAGTGATTTAAGCCCCCAATGCGGGTCGTGGGATCATGCAGAGCCACCGCCACACAGGAACCAAGCAGAGTGGAAATCACGGTCTCTTCTTTGAAGGCCGCAAGTTTACCGGGAAAAAGATAATGAGTGTTCATCAAGCCACCAGTTTTTCTAGATCCAGAACCATAATACTGCGGCGGTCTTTGATGAAAAACTGGTGAACAAAGTTCGCAGACATCATAGTGGATTGGTTTTCAAAATTTTGCAGATCAGCTTCTTTGACGCTGATCATGTCTTCAGTGTCTGTGACCTGCAGGCAGAAACGAACCCCCTGCTCTTCACAGATCACATAGAAGAAATTATCGGCATCCATCCGGGCAAAACCATGATCCTGCAGGTTGACCACCGGCACGGCTTCGCCGCGGAATGGAATCACACCCAAAAGACCCTCTTTTCTTTCCGGCAGATCAAACAGCGGCAACTTGCCGCTGATTTCGATCACACTTAAAATCGGCACCGCAAATTCCTGCACCCCAAAACGGCAGTGCAGCAGCAGAATTTCACGCAAGTTCTGCGCATTCAGCGCAAAACGTGTCGCCAGATCGGCGGTGTCGGTCTTGTCAATTCCCAGAGCTTCAATATAGCCCCGCAGAGTTTTCAAGGCTTTGATCAACTCCGCAGCCCCTTCCAGGTTGCGGCTCTTTTCATCAAAACCTTCCAGCCATTCAGCCAGATGCATAAACTCATTTGTCTTGGCATCCACCGCCCAGGCGCGTGTTTGCTCGCTGACCTCTGACAGAATACGGCGCCACAGCTTTTCGTCGGTCAGATCGATGAACTTGTCTATTTCCTTGATCACACTGTCCAGGAAATACGCTTTGAGTTCCGCTGTAAAGTCATCACCGAAGAAATCACTCATGCGGCCTCCTCGTGCGTTTGCTGTTCATACATCATCAAAGCCATCATTTTTTCCGGATCCACAATGTAGGTCACTTTTTCGTCCGCCAGGATGGAAATGCCCTTAAAGCCCTTTTGTTCCCCGATCATCGAACCAAAGGACTTAACGACCAGATCGGTCTGGGCCTCGATACGATCCACCAACAGGGCAAACACGGCCTCTTTCAGGCGGATAAACACGGCCGAAGACTTGCGAACCGCCTCTTCCGGTACCGAGGTGCGCAGGTTCAGGATCTCGTGATAGTTCAAAATAGGCACAGTCATTCCACTGAACTGACAATAGCGCAGATGATCCACAGTGGTGATCTGCAATTCGTCACACGATGTGATGTGCGCCACGGAAGTCAAAGGCACCGCCAACTGGTAAGAGTTCCACGCACACAGCAAGGCGCTTTCCACCATGATGTGCTGAGGAATTGGAATTTCCAGGTGGAAGGCCGCCCCGGCCCCCGGATGATTTTCAATATGAATGCGGCCTTTGTATCTTTCCACGGTGGAAAGAACGATATCCATCCCGACACCACGGCCGGAGATGGTTGTGACTTTTTCTTTCGTCGAAAACCCGGCATTGAAAATGAACTTGTAAATCTGCTCATCGCTCAGGGCTTTGGCGGCGTCTTCGGTCACCAGGGCATTTTTGACCGCGCGCTGAAGAATACGCTCACGATCCAGCCCCTTGCCGTCGTCTTTAAAGATCACGTGAACAGCGCCGTTTTTTTCATGCACGTCCAGGCATAGCAAACCAATCGTCGGCTTCCCCTGCACGGCTCTTTCAAACTGATCCTCGATCCCGTGATCGATGGAATTTCGCACCAGATGCACAAGACACTCATAAAGATCTTTGCCAAGGCCCTTGTCGATCAGAAGCTCCGAGCCGGTGAACTCCAGATGAACGCTCTTATTCAGCTCTGTCGAAGCCTGGCGCACCAGAAGCGGCAGACCGGAAAGACTGTCCCCGGCTTTTTCCTTGCGGACCGTCTGCACCTGGCCCTGGAACTGATCGCAGATTTTCCCCAGATTCTGGGCAAAATCATTCTGACGACGTTCAAAGACCTCGGGCTGAATCCGGAAGTTCACCGTCTGATTCATCATCTGGAAGAAATTTTTCAACACCAGAAGCTCGCCGGACAGTCGCAGGAATTCATTCAGTTGTTTTACGGACAGCCACACACCCTCCTCATCAGAGGCCGAGGTCGTGCGGCTGACAGCGGGACGCGGGCTGCGAACAGCCGACTCATCCCCGAAATCAAAAACTCCGTAAGCGGAAATCACCTCAATGGCTTCACTGAGCTCTTCCGGATAAACTTCACGCTTGTCGCGCAGGCTTTGCGCCAGAACTTTCAAAATGCGTGAGCTTTTCAGGAACAGATCAATGCAGTCCTTGGTGACCGGACGGGATTCACGTTTGATGCGAGTTAAAAGAGCTTCAAATTCGTGAGCAAGGGAACCCAGCAACTGTCCGCCGGGAACAGCCCCCACACTGCCTTTGATGGTGTGAATTTTTCGGAAAAGGACATTCACCTGATCCTGATCTTCCGGATTGTTTTCCAGCTTCAGAATCAGATTGTCGAGATCTTCCAGAATTTCCTTGGACTCTTCGAAGAACGCACGGGACACCTCTTCGACCTGTTCAAAGTCGATAAAGGCAGAAAGATCCACCTCTTGGTTGTCCTGGGGTTTGTTTTCGTCCGACATATAAGGGAATTTATCGGTATTTCAGGGATTTAAGTTAGAACGGCAGGCAGTTTATTTAGGCCAGATTTGAATTACAAGTGCCACAAATAAGAAGAGCGACCTTACGGTCGCTCTTAGGTTTATGATTCTTTCGAACCCTCGGCGAAGGTCTAGGCGTCCTAAGAGGACGTCACCTCCGCCTTGGTTATGTCTACGTTTTTAACCATAAGCATCACCTCCTTACCAGCCCCAATAGAAGCTTAGATATGATGATACTATGTCTGAACTGTCTTTTGCCACAAATCTGTGGTCCAGTTTTCACCTGATCAGTTCATACCGAATCAAGTTATTACAACGACTTGATGAACTGAATCAAAGCGGAACGATCCGCTTTGGGAAGTCGTGCGAATTTGTTTTTCGAGTACTCCGCTTCGCCCCCGTGCCACAAGATAGCCTCTTCCAAAGTGCGCGCACGACCGTCATGCAGGAAGCCCGCGCGAGGGTTGATGGTTTGAGTGTGCCCCATGCCCCACAAAGGACGAGTTTTCCATTCGCGGCCGTCAGCATCGAAATCCTGGCGACCGTCGGCCAGACCATCCCCCATGTCATGTAAAAGCATGTCGGTGTATGGATAGATCTTCTGATTCGCGAACGCTTTGATCGGGTGATCTCCGGTTGTGAAGCTTGGCTGGTGACAGGTTGTGCAACTGACCTGATGGAAAATCCCCGCACCGCGGATCACTTCGGCTTCAGTCGCCCCACGACGAGCCGGGACTGCCAGGGTCTGAGAATAAAATACGATGTCGTTGGCAACCTGATCCGTGGCTTCCAACCCGGCATGAGGTTCACGGCCCGTACGGTAAGCATCATACAACGGAGTTCCCGCGATGCTTTCATCCGGGAAGGCATAGTTCGTCACACCGATATCACCACGCAAAGCCCCCAAAGACTGGTGCAATACAGAGGGTGTGTTGTTCTTCAAGCCGAAACGACCCATGGAAACCGGGTACGGATCACCCGCCATGCTTTTTTCGATATCAAACACCCAGTTGGCTTTTCCGGAAACACCTTCGGCAGACAAATCACGCTGGGCCAAAGCCAAAATGTCGGCTTCTTTGATCGCCTCAAGCAAACCCAAACCAATCATCGGCGTCCCGATACGTGCGCCCATGCGAACGTCTTTTTCATAAAGACGGCTTTTCATTTCGCCAGTCACAGAATCAAAGTACTCATCATACGCGCCGGTGACTTTAAACACAGGCTTGCGAAGCTCCACCACATCCCCGTCAGGATAGGTGAACTGGGACTTTTCGTACTTCATCCAGACTTGCGCCTGACCTGTGCCCGGAAGATCCTCCCGAACCCCCAAAGAACCCAGGTGGAACAATTGATCCGAAAAACCCGGAACCGGCACCGGAGCGCCGAATTTATTTTCTTTTGTTTTTGGTTTCTTCACACCGTCTTCGATGCTGATACGCAGGAAGACCGCTTCATTCTGGCGCAAAGGCACCCATTCTTTATTGAAAGGAACCACCGGCAAAGCACCACGGCCATCTTTGGCGTGGCAGGCGTTACAACTGGTGTTGTTGTGGACCGGACCCAAACCGTATTCGAAACGGTTCGGATCATCAGAGAAATTTCTCTCAAAAAGAGCGTCGCCCGTCAGGTGACGAGCGATCTCTTCTTCAGACAAATTTGCAGCCGGGTTACGGAAGGCCCAGATGGACTGGCCTTTGAAAAACACTGTGGTCTCGCCACCGGATTTCTCCGCGTGAACATAGTCCATGTCAATTTGAGGAGCAGCAACCGCCGCCCCTGCCATGAAATTCAAAACAGTCAGTACAATCCAAGCCTTCATATTATTTCCCGATTACATGTCCAGAGTCGGAAGAACTTCAGACTCTAGTGTTGCGTGAAGTGCATTCAGAGCATCAATCGCCGCTTGAGTGCGGGCACGGCCTTCTTTGGTGAAGATGGCCTGACCGAAGTCACCACCACCTGCTGGACGGATCGCTTCGATCAAAGCGATGCAGTTCAGGATGTCAGCTTCAACACGAGCCGCCAAAGACGCATCAACTTTTTCAACCAAAGCTTTTACGCCCGGACCCTTGTTGTTTTTGTAGTGGCCTGTGTAGATGCTGTAAACGGAACGGATGTTGTGCTGGAAGTCTTTCAAAGAGTTCCATGCAAATGGAGATTCCACCAAAGCCATGTTCGCAGAACCGATATCCGCACCCATTGGGTCAGACATTTTACCGTTGGCAACTTCGTCAACGATACCCATCATGCCTTGAACGAATTCTTCCATGACGGCTCTTTCAGAAGAGTAGAATTCATTGTTCAAGCCCGGAGTGCTGATCACTTTTACGTAACCTGGAGCCGCTGGGTTTTCCGGGTCATAGTTTGTCGTCCAAGCGTGCGCCAGTTCCGCAGCGTGCTCTGCCAATAGCTGTGCACTTGCCTTCAAGTACTCAAGTTGTTTTGCTGTCAAAGACGCTGCTGGTTTTGTGTTGGATACTTTGCCGTCACCGAACAACAGATATTCCAAAGTGTGGAAGCCCTGAAGGTTGGTCCCCAGTGCACGAACCAGATCCACCGTGATCTTGCGGTTGGAGGACATAACAGAATCCAGATCCAGTTTGTTCAAAGGCCAAGTGTCTAACAAGGGGTCAATACCCAAAGAATCCACCGGACCGAACAGGAAGGATTCAGAGCTTTCCCAAGGGATACGGGCTGCGCGCCAAGCGGCTTGAGCTTTATCCAGGTTTTCCTGATTGGTGTTAGCTGCCAAAGCGTCAACCGCTGCAGACAATTCCGCAGTTTTTGTCGCCAGGTCGTTATAAGTCGCAAGAATCACATTGTAAGAAACGTGATTGATAATTTCTTTGTTCGTTGCAGCCTGAGCCGTCGCACCCGCGAAGGCTACTGCTGCCAACATCATTTTAAGAGCTTTCATTTTAAGTCTCCTTGGTTGTTAATAAAAAACAAATTACTTTTCAAAAGCGGACAGATCGAAACCGAAGGCCACGTTGGCCTGATAGGTTTCAGGCAAGCCTTCCAGTTCGGTTTTGTCACGAGCGTACTGCACCTTCATGAAGGCTGCCGTATCCCACATCCACATGAAACCCCCGGAACGGCGGCTGACATCGTAGCGTGGATTTTTAACGATACTTCCCTGAACATCAGCAAAGGTGTTCACGTGTTCCGCTTTCAGGAAGAACACCAAGCCCGGTGTTTCCCAGTCATAGGAAAGCTGGACTGATTCCAAGCGGGCTTTGTGGCCCAATGGCGCAAACGCCTTTGGTTTTGCCAGGCCACCCAAAGTGGCATTGGCTGCGGAAACTTTGTCCGAATTTTCCAGTGAACCTTCGATGTACTCGGCCGCGATACCGAGGCCTTTCCATTTGTAGTTACCCATCAGCGTAGTGATGCGAACTTCCGCCGGAACTTTCAGTTTGTCGACTTTATAGCGGTTGTCAGTGGTGTCACCCGCGTACTGGGCAAAGGCGATCCCGGTGCCCTTGGAGATATTGCCCCACTCCAGACTGAACACTGTCGCCAGATTGTCGGCGTTCATACTTTCAAAGTGACGTTGATAACCGCCACCCACCCAGGAATAAGTACGGAAGAATTCAGAATTCAGGCCGTTCACCAAAGCGGCGCGCGCTGTGAAGCCGTATTTGATTTTTTGCTCAAGCCCCACACCGGTTTCAGTCCAGCCCAGTGGCAGCATCCGACCTTCCAGATCGGACGCGAGGATGGTCGGATATTTGTGTGGCTTGGTCAGAACCGAACCCAAAGAAATGAACAACGGGAATTTACCGATGCGAACAGCCGTCTCGGTCTTTTTGAAATCCTTTTTATAGTAGATTTCATGAAGAACGACTTCACCGCCCTTTTCGATTTCCTGTTCGAATTCGCCGAACTCTTCGAATGGATCGAATTCGATGGTGGTACCGACGCCGCCGTGTTCGATTTCAACTTCGAACTCGATTTTGGAGCTGTCAGTCAGTTTGTACTCACCTTCGAATGCGAACTCTGCCAGATCCATGGAACGACGAACGATCGGCTCAAGGTTCTGAACAGTTTTAAACGTTTCACCCTGAGCGAAAGAGATATAGCCGTAAGAAGTGAATTCAAATTGCGGGTACTCTTTTTTGACTTCGGTGACAGTCGCCACTTGAGTCAATACCGGCGCTTCTTCCGCCTGAGTTTCAATCTTTGGCGTGCTTTCAGTGGTCGACGTGCTTTGAATCACCGTCGTCGTTGTGGTCGTGGTTTTCTCCTGCGCCTGGGCAGCAGAAGACATGGCAAAAATAAGTGCAAGGGCCCATTTCATTTATCAAGATCTCCAGTGAGGCCCGGTTGTAGGCCCGCCCCCGGAAACTGTAAAGACCCCGCATCTATTTAGAGATAAGTGAGAAGGCCCTGAATGCCAACTGAAAACTTATTGATAAGGCCCACCCTAGATGGCGGAAACTCCTGTATAATTTGAAAATTCTACTGGCGCAATGAGGCCATATACTCCGCCACAGAACACGCGCGCAAAGCCCCCAAACCCTGCCCTGACCACAGTGATTGAAATTCGGTACGTCCACTTTCCTGTGCTTTCTTTCGTAAGGGCGTGGTCAGCCAGTGCTGAATTGGATAATCCGGAGTATCGGCTTCGTGGATTTTCATTTCACGGGAAAACCGATTGCTCAATCCTCGGGCCCAGCGACCACTGAAGACTTTGATCAGCTCCGTGTCTTCGGGCTTTCCTTTGAGCAAAAGATCCCGGTATTCCCGGGAAGCTCCGCTTTCATCACAGACCAGGAAAGCCGTGCCGATTTGTACGGCGCCGGCACCGGCAGAAAGCATCGTATGCATGTCAGCTTTATTCACAATTCCACCAGCGGCAATCACCGGAATCTGCAACTGCGAGACAGAGTCCTGCACCAGTTTATGCGCTGGCAACAAAGGAAACTTGCCATCCAGGAAAGAACCGCGATGTCCGCCGGCCTCTAGCCCTTGGGCAACCACCGCATCACAGCCCTGAGCTTGCAAATACAGAGCCTCTTCCACACTTGTGGCCGTGCCCATGATAAATACGTTTTGAGATTTCAGTGCCGCCATCTCGGACGGCTTCAGGCACCCGAAAGTAAAACTGAAAGCAGGGACTTTTTCTTCCAGCACAACGGCAAATTGCTTTTGAAAAAGACCGGGATCATAGGAAAGCTCCGGCACAGAATCCATTCCCACTTCACGATAGAATGGCAGCAGAAGCTTCTTCATTCTTTCCACCTGCAGGAGATCCACTGCCGGGGACGTGGGGATGAACAGATTCACGGCAAAGGGTTTTGCCGTCAGAGCTTTTACTTTCTGAATAAGCAAACGCAAAGATTCCGGCGACATGTAACCGGCCCCGATCGAACCCAGCCCCCCGCTGTTGCTGACGGCAGAAACCAGCTCGGCCGTCGTATATCCTCCCGCCATCGGGCCTTGGATTACAGGGATATCTGTCAGCTTCCAGCGGGTTTCAGACATGGTAAACCTCGTTACTTGAACAGGAATTTGAAGCGCGGCACTTTCTGTCCGTCGACTTCGACGATTTCATTCCACATCGGAAGGGGCCGGCACCACAGACGCCCCACCGAGTTGTTGTACAAAGATTCATAGAACACCATTTCATCCAGACTCTCGCTGTGGCGGCCAACACCGATCACACGGTACTGCTTTCCGGAATAATGCTGGTAGATGCCACCAGCGACGATGTCGTGGGTGGTTTCTTTAATCATGGGATCTTTCCGACTGTTTCAACAGATGGGTGCGCTCTTGTTTGTACAGATCGAAAGCCTCTTTGATGATCTTCAGGGTTTCCGGCAAATCGTGGAAGCCTTCAACTTCAACCTTTTTATTTTCAAGGCCCTTATAGATTTCAAAGAAGTTGCGGATTTCCTTCAACTGGTGCGGTGCCAGATCCTTGATCGAATGGATGTGGGCCATCTCGGGATCATCTTCATGAACCGCGATGACCTTGTCGTCCATCTCGCCCTGATCCAGCATACGCATGCAACCCACCGGGCGGGCGCGCATGATACTGAGTGGATACACCTGCGCCTGCCCCAACACCAGAATGTCCAGCGGGTCATGGTCGCCACAATAGGTGCGCGGAATAAATCCATAGTTGGCAGGATAGTGAACCGAGCTGTAAAGCACACGATCCACTTTCAAAAGACCTGAAACCTTGTCCAGCTCAAACTTGGTTTTGGATCCCGCGGGAATTTCAATCAACGCGGTCACCACTTCCGGAGCTTTTTCTCCGGGACTCAAATCATGCCAGGGATTCATAGGGCCTCCGTTTTTTATTTCATCGCTTCCAGGTGTTTGATGATTTCAGACTGGATCTGTTTCATCTCAGCGTCGGAACGGCGCTGAGCGCGTTTGAAATCCAGATCCGGAATAGACCATGCCGGGATCAGATGCAGGTGATAGTGCGGAACTTCAAATCCCGCCACGATTTGTCCCACACGCGGAGAACCCGAGGCCTTCAAAATGGCTTTCCCGATTTTCTGGGATACTTTGTGAAGATGAGCGTAGGTTTCTGGCGGCACCTCTGTCCAATGATTGATTTCTTCTTTGCTGATCACCAGGGTGTGTCCCAAATTGACTTGATCCAGCGCCAGGAAAGACAGGATGCTTTCATCCTCATAGATTTTGTAACAGGGAAATTCGCCGTTGATAATTTTGGTGAAAACTGAAGCCATGAGGTCTCCTTACATTTGCTGAAAAACTCTGGAAAATCATGCCCGATCCCAAAGGCTTTGACCAGCTTCAACACCCCGGGTCCCCGTTTCAAACCGGGACATTGGGCCAGCTTCCACAATTGCTCAATACTCCCCGGCAAGAATAAGACCTGAGACAACCCCGTAGCCTATGGTAGGCTGGAGAGTATATGAGCACTATTTTTCTGCTTGAAGATGACCCAGTAATTGGCAAAGCCGTTCAACTGCAGTTGGAACTTGAAAACTATAAAGTCGAATGGGTGCAAACACTTGCTGATGCCAAACGCCAAAGCGCGGACTGCAAAGCCGATTTGTATCTGCTGGATATCAACCTTCCTGACGGCAGCGGGATGGAGTTCTGCAACTGGCTGCGTGCCCAAGACCAGAAAAATCCAGTGATCTTCCTGACCGCCCGCACTGATGAAGAAAGTGTTGTGCAGGGCTTTGACCAGGGTGCCAATGATTATGTTCGCAAGCCTTTCAGTCAGCGCGAGCTGATAGCCCGCATCCGCAACCAGCTCGCGGACAACAAAGCCACTTTGGATCTGGTTCGTTTTGCTGGCCTCACCCTGATCAAAAATCAGCAGGTGCTAAAAAACGGTGACGCTCTGATCAATCTGAATCGCCGTGAATTTGAAATTCTGACGACATTCTTTGAACATCCGGAAACCATCGTGACGCGCGAACAATTGATTGAACGCCTGGCTTCAGGAGAAGAAATTTATGATCGTACCGTGGACTCCCACATCAGTCACATTCGCTCCAAACTGACAAAAAACGGCGTCACCATGGTGAAGATCAATTCCGTTTACGGTCAGGGCTACCGCCTGGAAAAAGCCGTTTAATCCCACGCCCCTCCACAGGATCTCACTTTAAACCGTGAGGTCCTAACTCCACAATCGCTCAATACTTGCCCGCTATCCTGAATGTGTAAATAAGGCGGGACCATGTTACAAAAATCTTTTCTGACATTTTTATTCCTCGGACCGGTGATGGCCACAGCACAAACTTCGATGTGGGGCACGGGAATGTATGGCGGCATGCAAAGCTGTTCTACCGGAATGCGCGCAGGCAACGGCGCCACCAGCATCGATGACGGCACGAAAGAAATTCAGGCCGAACTTCAAGAGGCCCAACAACAGCTAAAAACCAAAAAAGCAGAAAAGAAAAAGATCGACCGCACCCTGCAACGAACCCGCACGGATGTGGAAAAATCAATCTCTAGCGACTATGCCGACTTTATCTTTGAACACATGGAAAACTCCCGCCGCTGTGAAGAGTACAAAGGCCTGCAGGAGCAATCGGGGGAATTTGTCGCTCAAGGAGAGGAAGGTGATGGTGGCACCGTCGCCAACGCCGACATGATTCCAGTGTACGGCTTTTCCACTGCCGAATGGAGGCAGTACTGCGACCGCGGTAAAGCCGGGTCCGTCAGCGGATCGGTTTGTTCCAATTCAAAGTACCGCGAAACCGACGGCGGCCGGGGCAGCGATGCCACCACTTGCAAAAAAGGGCTGTCGGATTATCGCAAGCAGTATTCCCAGTCCGAAAAACTGCAACGTGAAATCGAACGCATGGAAAACCAGATCACCAACCTGAAACAAGATCTGAAAGACGCCAAAGCCGATGCATTGGAAGACCGCAAGAACGGCCTTGCTTCCTCGGACACTGAAGGTGGCGTTTGTGTCGAGTGTATTGCTCAAGGAAATGGAACTCAGGCATCGGCTCCGAAAACCGACTGGGCCAATGTGATCGCCAACGTGGGCACAGGGTTGTTTGCCTCGTATGTGGGTTACAAACAAAACCAGATGGTGGCGGAGTACAACTCTAACGCCGGCTGGCCGACACAGTCCTACCCGGCTTTGAGTTATGGATACCCCTATCTGATGGCGGGTCTTTATGGCGCGGTCAGCGGCGGCACTGGACAAGGCAGCTTCGGTTGCGGCAGCGGGATGAACGGCACAGGCAACATGAATGGTGCCATGGGCATGACAGGCGCCTATGGTATGGGTGGTATGTACGGAAATGCCGGCATGGGCGGAGCTTTCGGATATCCCGCAGGCATGATGGGCAACATGATGGGCGGCGGAATGTATGCCTCCGGCATGGGCCCATGGGGCATGAATGGAATGAACATGGGCGGCATGGGGGGCCTTGGTATGTACGGCGGCGCCATGATGGGTGGAATGATGGGCTATGGCTCCATGATGGGCGGGTCCATGATGAGCAGCATGGTCGGCGGTCTTGTCGGCTACGGCGGCATGATGGGATCGATGGCCGGTTATGGCGGAATAATGGGCTCTATGATGGGTAACTATGGTTCTATGATGGGATCCATGACCGGCAGCATGATGGGTTATGGTGGTCTGATGGGAACCTACACGGGAAGCATGATGGGCTATGGCTCAATGATGGGCTCGATGACCGGATACGACTCTTCGTCGCTGGCGCTGCAACAGCAGATGATGCAAATGCAGATGCAGCAGTATCAAACAGCCCTGCAGTATCAGCAGCAATACCAACAACAAATGGTGCAAAAGTACCAGACTGTGTCTTCCCTGCAGCAAGAGATGTATAATCTGATGTATCGAATTCAGCAGGTGCAATACGGTGGAACCAGCTATCTGGGCGGAACACTCAGCTCCAGCACGTCACTGGGTCCGACTCCGATCTACTCCACCGGCACCACTTCCCTGGCACCGGTGCCGATAATCAACTCAACAACCACCACAACAATTCCAGCCGGTCGTTAATTTTTTACCCACTACCAGGCACCCAGTCTTAACAGGCGGGTGCCTTGCTTGTAAGAGTCCTCGGCAAAGCGCAGAATTCCATCAGAGCTCAGCTGCGACGTCAGGAACACCATATACACCGGTATCTGCTGTTTCAGTTGAACCTTGGTGTCTTTATCCAGCACTTCACCCGGCTTGGCCATATAGCGCTCGATCGCTGTACGATCCCACTCTGTTCCTTTCATCAGATATTCCGCAAGATCCACGGGTTTTTCCACGCGTACACAGCCGGAGCTCAGCAACCGTTGCGGTTCCGCGAACAGCTCCCGCTGATTCGTGTCGTGCAGATAGATCGCGTAAGAATTGGTCATCATGAATTTCAACGATCCCAGCGCATTCATACGGTGCGGGCTTTGACGAATGTAAATATTGGCGTCCTGAGTTGGATCCATGTTGTACCAGTCAATCGTGGCCGGATCGATTCTTTGAGTGAACGACTTGTTCCAGACCTGATAGTGGCGGGAATCAAAGTATTGACGAATTTCCCAGGGCCACAGATTCTTGATTTCTTCGACCTTGTCCTCGCGGAAAATAGTCGGAGGAACCACCCAGAATGGATTGATCACGATATAGACGATTTTGTCTTTCATGGTCGGCGACTTTCTTTCGGGGCGGCCGTTGATTGTACGGAAACTCATTGAATAGAACCCGCCGCCACTCTTGTCGACCAGGCTAAAATAGGACATCGCAAGGTTCACAAAGATATAGCGCTCTTCCACGTGCTGTGGGAACCAGCGCAGCTTTTCCATATCCAGACGGATCTGTCGCATGCGGTCCTGGCATGACACATTCAGATACTTCCACGTCTTCCCACCCGGAGAAATCTTGCTGTCGGGTTTAAAGCGCAGATTCCACTGAATGTCATTTACCGCAGCCACCACTTTGTCATCGAAGACGTTGTCGAGGCTGGTCATCTGATAACCCAACTGCGCCATGCGTGTCTTTAATGGAATGAGGATGGGGTCTTTGCTTCCTAGCTTTAAAGTCTTTTTGACTTTAGGCAATGCGGGCCACAGGTTGTTCACACAGGCATTGTTCATTTTGCGAAGGCTGTCGCGCAATGCCAGATACTGCGGCATTTGCGATGACATGGACTCCAGCAGCACATTGGGATTTTGCCCGGCAGCGGCCAAAGCCGTCTGCAGTTCAATAGGCGTCGGGAATTTCTTCTTGGTCAGCTTCACATCGACTCCCACCAGCGCCGGATCAACGATTCCGGTGGAAACATTCTGTAACAGGCGCAGATAGTTAAGGCTCGCCTGATTTCGCAGAGTGGGATTTAACGGATCAACCAAAAAAGTCTGCTCCATTGAATCCGACCAGTAGCTCTTCGCATTGACTCCGTGATCCCCTGACTGTGTCATCACCCAGCGCAGTTCACTTACCGGAATTCTGTCCACAACGGCCAAATAGTCTTTTGAATTCTGCGCGTTCGCACTCAAAGCAAGGCTCAGAACAGTCAAGAAACCCATGAGACGCACCAACTCCATAACCCCTCCTCATGTCTTCTTTTGATTTAATTTTGTCTCCGTTCTTGCTGCATTGTTAGGCTGGGTCTGGCCCACGGACTTGAAGATTTCGAAATCAAAACAAACTGGATGTTTTGCCACAGAAAACTGGCTCTGACTTTGCTCCCTATCATTATCAGTAACAACATCGTTCCCCGGCTTCGATCCAATGCGAGTTCATCGCATAAAAGATCTACAGCTGTTGAACTTTTTTGGGAGGTCTCAAAATGAGATGGTCAAAGTCACTTATGACTCTGGGTTTGGTTGCTGTCAGCGTAAATTTGGCTGCATGTAAAAAGCAGTCCAACAATTCCGTGCGCACTGCCAAGATCGCCAAAACCGCCGCTCCCCTGACCGAAAAACAGAAAGCGGAAAGAGCCGCAATGACCTCAGAACAACTGTGCTATCAGGATCTGTGCGCATCCCAGTCGACAGAAATTTCCTACGCAAATCTGATGGCGAAGGCGGCCCAGCCAAGTGACACCCAAAAAGCATATTACCAAGAACATCTGGAAGCCCGCCTCAAGGACGTGGTCAATGCCAAGGTGCAACTGCACACCACCACCCTGAATCAACTGCAGGAAAAAGAGTCTGAGTTTGCCACTGCAGAACTGAACGAAACGCAAATGCGTTTAATCAAAGTCATCTATATTCTGAGTGGCAAGGACATTTCAGAATCCAACCGGAATACGATCTTTGCCAAGATTGGTGAATATGATTTCGCCAAGGCCAATCAACGGGCCCAATTGCAGGGACCTCAGGCCTATCTGTTGGCCATGCATTCAGACAAAACTGTGATGGACGCAGCCCGCGCTGAAATCAACCTCGTACTGCAAATGCAGGAGACTTTGAATAAAGCCATTGGCTTCCGATTTATCGACCTGGATCACGGTGTGTTCGCCCGCGTGAAAGCAGGCGGGGCCGCAGACGCAACTGAGCTGAAGGACCTGATTCAAAGCTCTTACAGCGTGCGCTTGGTTCACACCCTGACATTGAAGGACACGGCCATCGCCGATGCACTGCCACTGCAGACTGAAACTATCCGTACCAATCTGGCAAAGTCCGACCTTAAAGCCCGCTTGCAAAAACGTCTTTCTGAGGCTCCAGGACTGAAATCAGCCTGCGAAGTGCGCATGTACCAGGGACTTAATCTGTATCCGGAAGTCAAAGATGTGACCGCCTTCCAGGAAACAGTGGAAGTGGTGCGAGAACAGGTTTTAAAAAACCTGAATTCTCAGGACCCCGCCTATGAGATCGTAAAAAAGATCAGCGTCTATATGCCTGAGTCTATCAATGATCTGTCCAAGTCCCTGGCTCAGTCTTTGACGGACAGAGCCCGCACCGACATGCTGCAAGTGGAAATGCTTAAAAAGATGGACGCATCCTCAACCCTGATGTTGGGCGCATTGCTGTCGCAGACTCTTGGTGAAAACGACATGCTTTGTGATGATCTGGTGAACCTCGGCATTTCTGATTTTGCCAGTCCGGGTCTGACGGGCATCAAAGTCAGTTGGATGTCTGTGAAGCTGCCGACTTATGGCGTTTCCATTCTGGCGCACGAGTTCGCCCATCACGTGTTTGCCCATGCAAAGCAGTTTGAAACTGCGAAGGCGTGCCTGACAGAAAAACAGGATTCCACCCAGTTCCTGAATGAAGACTTCTCGGATGTCCTGGCAGCCAAGGTTGTGTCACAACTGCAAAACGTTCTGCCTAAAAAACAATCGAACTATGGCTGCTTCTTCGCGTCTGAAGAAGCAGATCCGTCTTTGAAAGTTAAAGTTGTTGAAGGCGTTAAAGCTGTGCATTCCTCGGGTCTGTACCGCGCCCTGCAAATTGCGCAAGTTCGGAAAGAAACGATCCCCGACACTTGCAAAAAACTGGTGTCTGGGCAAAACTCCAAAGCCCTTAAATCCTGCGAGATGTGATTTGTGAAAAAATGCTTTCTGAGTTTTCTATTTCTGCTGAGTGCCTGCGCGCCGTCTGCCCAAGAGTCAGCGTCAGAACACTCTTTGCCTGACGGTGATGAATCAGCCATCGTCGGCGGTCGTCGTGTCACCAACACCGACCCTCGCGCCAACTGGGTCGTTATGGTTCGTGGGACCAAAGGCTCTTTTCTTTTCAGAAGTTCCGGCATCTGCACCGGGGCCTTCATTACTGAAGACGTGATCCTGACAGCCGCCCACTGCCTGGATGAAAAAGACGCCAAATATGATATTGCCTATGGCCTGAATCCGCTGGAAGAAAAAAGAAAAGTCATCCGTATCGACAAAGTCATCACTCACGAAGACTACAAACGGGACACATCAAAACTGGGCGCCTATGACATCGCCCTGATCAAGATCCGTGATCCCAAACCAGCACGTCTGAAAATCCTGGGGCTGCAGGCCCAGCCAACTCTGGATCAGCCAACGGCTTACCTGGCGATCGGCTATGGTAAAACCTCGGAAGGATCCAAAGTCAAAGAGCGGGGCGTGCTGCATTCCACCCCGACGATCATTTCTGAAATCAATGAGACCCATCTGATTGGCAATCAGAAAAACGGCATCGGCATTTGCCAGGGGGATTCCGGCGGACCTTTGCTGAAAGCAGACGAAAACGGCGAGCCCGTGATCATCGGCATCACCCATGCCACTTTCAGATACAAAGGCGACCCGGTCACTTCGAATGAATGTTACAGTCGCGCCGCCTATGTCAGTGTGGCCAACCAGATGGACTGGATCCAAAAAAATCTGAAGCTTCTTTCAGATCATTCAGACAAATAAAAAAAGGGAGCTTTTCAGCTCCCTTTTTCATTCGATCTTAAACCGAAATTCTTAGCGTTGGTTGGCTGGAGTCCATTTCAGACCCTCTTTGCCTGCCCATTTGCCACGAGGACGGTAGATACGGTTGTTTGCGTACTGCTCGAAGGCGTGTGCGCACCAGCCGGAAATACGGGAAGCTGCGAAGATCGGCGTGAACAGATCTGTCGGGATGCCCATAGAGAAGTAAACAGTTGCAGAGTAGAAGTCCACGTTCGGCATCAAACCTTTTTCGTTGAACATGGTGTCGTCGATCAAAGTGGACATTTCATACATGTGGTGGATACCAGCATCTTTAGTCAGCTTGTCGGACATGCCACGCAGGATGCGAGCGCGAGGGTCGCCGTTTTTGTAAACGCGGTGACCGATACCCATAACTTTTTCTTTTGCAGCCAAAGCGTCTTTAACGAACTGCTGAGCTTTTTCCATCGTGCCGATTTTTTGAAGCATCAAAATAACCTGCTCGTTCGCACCACCGTGCAAAGGACCTTTCAAAGCGCCAATCGCAGAAACGATTGCAGAGTGAAGGTCAGACAAAGAAGAAGCCGTTACGCGAGTTGCGAATGCAGAGCAGTTCAGCTCGTGGTCAGCGTGAAGGATCAAGCACGTGTCCATCACTTTTACGTGCTCAGCTTTTGGCTCAGCTCCGCCACCCAGCATGTACATCATGTTCCAAGCCATGGATTTGTCAGCTTTAGGAGCTACAGGCTCTTTACCTTTGCGGATTGCATCGAATGCGCAAAGCAGAGTTCCCATTTTCGCTGTCAAACGAACAGACTTGCGCAAGTTTGCTTCAGCGCCGTTGTCGTTAGCATCAGAATCCCAGTGAGCCATCAAAGAAACAGCCGTACGCAACCAACCCATTGGGTGTACGTTGGTAGGGATTGCTTTCAAAACTTTGATGAAATCAGGGCTCAAAGCCATTTCATTGCGAAGTTGAGTGGAGAATGCCGCCAGCTCTTGAGCATTTGGAAGTTTGTCGTTCCAAAGAAGGTAAGTTACTTCCTCAAAAGTTGAATTCGCAGCAAGATCATCGATCGTGTAACCACGGAAATTCAGAGAATCACCGACGATAAAAGATACTTTCGTCGTACATGCAACAACGCCTTCCAAACCCTTGTCCAAGGCGCCTTCATAGATATTTACTTCAGCCATCGTAGTTTCCTTTCTGACTTATCAAATACTTCTTTTTTTAAACATTGTAGACTTAACAGGAGTTTTCACAAGTTGTCACGCGGTTCCCGCCCCAAGGTCTGATAAACCCCGCGACTGAAAACATAGTAAAAATCAAATTTCCCGGAGACCGATTTCGCCCCAGGAGCCGCTTTTACCGACTGGCAAGTTTGATGACTCGGTCTTTAACCTCTGTGACGATCAGTGTCTGGTCCCGGACGGGATCCGGTTTTCCTGAATATCGCTCATTCGCGAGCAGAATCTCGTTACGCAGTTCATGCACACCCTGCTTCGGGGCCCGAGAAATCGCCTCGGAAATCCCATGTCCACCCCAGTTCACGCCCAGGGAGTTCTGGGAAAGCTTCAACCCTTCGGTCGCCAAAATCAGACGGTCCCGCGGATTGAGCTGGATCACACGGCTTTGTGGCTCCGTGTTAAAGTCCTTGCCCAGACTTGGACCGGTCGGCAGAAGCTCTACCAGACTGTCCTGACCATAGACCTGCATGAAGCCATCGATGTTCCCGACAGAGCAGTACTGCATTTCAAAGCTGCGGCGGTCGACGATCCCGTAAAACACACTGGCTTTGTCTTCATTCTGAATGGACGGCACCACTTCCTTGGCCAGCAACGCCAGCACCTTGTGAGCCTCAAGCCCGCGACGGGCCTCGATCTGGGAAGAAATTTTAATAATCACGGACAGCAGTACCGAAGACAGCGAATAGCCGCTGGCACTGGAAATCAGAATGCCGAATTTAAGTTTGTCTTCGTGTTCAAAGATGTCGAAGTAATCACCGCCCGAACGGGTGCCGGGAAGGAATTTGGTGCTGAACTCAAACCCCTGAACGTTGGGAAGTTCTGTGGGGGAAAGAAACTTTTGCATGACCTGCGCCAGCTTCAGTTCCTGGCTGATCTGAGCAATCATCTTTTCCAGGGCGCCGTTGGCCTTGGAAAGCTCAAGGCGGTAACGGTGAAGTTCCGCCTCTTTCACCGCCAGTTCATGTTCCAGTTCTGAAATTCGCTCTTTGAGTTCGTCTTGTTCTTTTGCCATGACGGCTTATATTAAATTCTTTTTTACGCCCAGTCGTGAAGGAACAGATTCAGTTGTTCTTCTTCGGCCTTTAGTCGGGCTTGAATGTGTTCGGGCACCTGCCCTTCTTTCAAACTTCCTAACCCCTGAAGGTGATAGCGGATCTCGCTGTGTCGTTTGTGGACTTTCTCGCGGGCCCAGGTCATCACTGTGGATGACAAAAGCTCCCAGCGCTTCCAGGTCGGTCCGAAATAGCGGGAAGCCTGCATTTCATCGACTTTCGCGTTACCCCCGAAATGACCCCAGATCATCTGGGCCACAAACTGCACGGTCAAAATCAAAGCAAACAGCAAAACGAACTGCAGAGTCTTATCCTGAGCCCCCGCCGTGCCCGTGGTGAAGCCCAAATTCAGGAAGGTGCGCACCTCACCTGCGACCATCATTCCCAAAAACGCCCCGCTGGCCGAGACCATCGCAAACTGAGAACCGACGCGACGGCATTCCTGATTCAAAGACCGGCTTTGCCACCAGAAGAAGATCATGCGACCCACGCGCTCCCCCGCAACCAGCCCCAGAGCCGCGTTGAAAGAGATGGTGTTGGTTAATAGCAACCCCAAAGCCAACGCCAGGGACCAGAACTCCAGTTGCACAATCAAACTGATCAAAGCTGCCAGACAGAACAAGGCAATGACCGTCGGAAAGCGCCCATCGGCCAGGAAATAAGCCAGCTCACTTTGTCCCAGGGTCGTCATCAGAATACTGGCGTTGCGAAGCATGGATTCGCCCCCGACCAGGAACAGGCCTGTGCCCAGAACCCAGCCCAGAATGTTTTTCACCTGCACGGACATGAACACAGTCAGCAGCCCGACACCGGCCAGCCCCAGCAGGAAGTTTCCGTTGAAGCTCATGAACAGCAGCCCCAAAATCAGCACCCACCATGCACCGAGCGTGCTGAGACACATCAGCAAAACACTGGGACGAGTTCCCAAAACACGCAGATTCAAAAGCGCCAAACCAGAATACAAAGATTTTTGCGGGGATGCTTCCAGCACCACCACATCCACAGCGCGGATGAACATTTTTCCGAGAGTTGTTTCCAACCCCTTTTCCAGAAAGCTTTTTTGCAGGTTTGAGAAAACCACCGCCACGTACTTTTGGGAAAGATAAAGCCCCAGCAACATCAATACAAAACTACCCAACCACATAAGTATCATAGCGAACCACCTTTCCCTCGTAAGAATGACGAACACCCGGCAAAAGCTCTTCGGCCTGCATCGGGCGCTTCACCACCACGCGCTTCACCGGCCAGGTCAGGGCCTCTTGCAAAACCAGACTGGCGTCGTCGTCGTGACCGACCAGATCACGGAAGACCACCATTTCCTGCTTGGGAAGTGCGGATTTCTTTTTGTGCGGATACATCGGATCAAAATAAATGGCGTCCACTTCAAGCAGACCCTTGTTCTGTTTCAAAAACTGCAGGCTGTCGGCAAAGTGCAGTTCATAGGACTTCAGATAGTCCTTTTGGGTGCGCGCGAAGGCCTCTTTCAAAAGAGCATACAGCACCGGTGAGCGCTCGACCCCAATCACGGTGAATCCCAACTGGGTCAAAAACACACTGTCGATCCCCATACCTACCGAAAGATCCAAAACCCGGCGCGCCCCTTTGGCAACCCCCAGCGCTTTGGCGATCAATTCGTTTTTTCCCCGGTGCCCTTTGCGTTCGTAGTCCAGATGGTTTTTATCGAAATCAATTTCAAGCAGGCGCTTTTCCTGATCGCGCACAAACACGCCCTCAGGTTCGACAAAGAAATGAAAGAAGTATTGTTCGGGATTTTCAGGATTCAGCGGTGCCTTCAGAAAAGACGCCCACTCGACAGCCTTGTCGTGGACTTCCGGAGCGGAAGCCCGAACACAAATGCGAAGGCCGCCGTCTAGCGAAGCAGGTACCAAAGACACTCAAAAACCCACATGCCAATGGCGATCAGGAACAAGTAGAAACCGGAGCGGAACACCTTGCGCATCTCGCTGCCCACAGGGCTTGAAATGTTTTTCAGTTTATAGATGAAGCCCACGGACGCAAAAGCCAGAACCACCGTCAGATAAACGCCCCAGTAAAAACCGGCGTAGTTCAGATGGTAAACCAGATTGAAGATCAGGAACAAAATCCACCAGCCGGCAATCAGGCGGCGGGCCTTGTCAAACCCCAGCCAGTTCACGGTGTTGGTGAAACCCGCCTGACTGCTCGGGAAGATATTCATGAAGTTTCTCAGGTGCACGACGAACAGCACCAGCCAACCCCACACGCAGCCCAGCCAGAAGGCTTCGACGTCACCAGGAACACCCATTGCGATCTGGAAGCCCACAGTCAACAAAGGCCCCAGCATCACAAAAAGAGCAAACTCGCCCCCGATACGGTACTTGAATGAGTTCTGTTTTTTAAACTGAGCCCACAACCCCACCGTCAAACTGACAGCAAAGATCCCCGCCAGTTGCGGGAAAGCAAACACCAGCGGCACCGCGCAGACCAAAGCCATGAAAAGGAAGAACGAAGACAGATGTTTAACCTGAGCAGCCGTGATCCAGCCATTTTGAATGGCGCGACTGCCGGAACGCTCCAGCACGCGGTCAACACCCTTCATGTGGTCCATGTAGTCGTTGCGCAGGTTGATGGAAATAAACGCCAGCAAGACCCCAATCGTCGCGATCGCCGTGGTCACCGGATCCTGCATGGTGTGGTCATCAATATTCTTGGTCAGAATCAAAAACAGCGGCAGGAAAATCAGAAGGAAGGTGCGCACCTTGTATACTTGAGCAAGCTTCGCCCACAAAGAGGGCTTCGCGATTTCACTCAAAGGAAGAACACGAAACGTCACCAGCTCGGAAGCGGAATTGACGTTCAGGGTCTGCTGCGGCAGAGCCCGGTGAGTTTTGGAGAATGTCCCCAGCAAGTAGGATTCAAACTTCGCGTCTTTTTTGGAAAGCGTGATCAGTTCACTCACGAAGGTTTCCTTCTCCAGTACAGAATCTCGGTCAGCGGGCGCAATTGATCAATCAGCTTTTCTTCGCCCGGCTTCAACAGGGACTTCAGACGTTCCAGATGGTGATCATACATTTTGATCAGGCCGCGGTTGATCTCGTCGAATTCCGCCAGCTTCTGATCAAAGCGTGCTTTGCCTCCGACGTTTTCGTAGTACTGCTCCAAAGTTTTGGATTTCACAATGTGATCAATTTCATGTCGAGTGGCCCCGGCACACATGAACGCCCCGAAGGAATTCAGGTAACCAGATTTCAAATCACCCAGAATGGCTTTGCCTTCGTCGTTACGGATGTCGTAATCCAGAAGGTCATCACTGCGCTGGAACAACTGTCCCAGCAGTGTGCCCATCTCAGAAAGAATGTTGTGCAGTTCTTCGTCGTAGCGTTCCTGCGCGATGAACGGCGCACGGATGCACCACTTGAACAGACTTGCCGTTTTCAGATTATGAATGCGATCCAGTTGTTCCATGGTGACGAAAAAATCACCCACCACAGAATCCTGCAGCCATTCACCTTCCAACAGATCAGAAATCACTTCCGCGGTGTACTGAACCAGCTTGATGTTGCCGTGACCGGACAGATTCACCATCACACGCGCCAACAGATAGTCGCCGGCCAGAACTGCGTACTCGGGCGTGTATTTCAGCCACGCGGCCGTTTTACCACGGCGAAGGTGAGAACGATCGATCAGATCATCATGAAGCAAAGAAGCATTGTGAATAAATTCAATGGTCTGGGACAAAAGCAGCTCAGTTTTGGGTTCAATACCCAGGTGAGCGGACATCATGCGGATCAATTTTGCGCGGAAGCCTTTGCCGCCGGAAAACAGGTCGTCATAAAGCTTGTTCAGCTTTGGCAGGTACGCCGGAAAATCCTTTGGATCATAGACTTTAAGATCAATGACGCTGCGTTGCAATTTTAACTCCTGAAGAGGTCGAATAGTCCCGCTAACTTCGCGATTTATCTGCTTGCTGTCAAGGGCTTCAAGGCCGTAAAGTCCGAGACATTATGAATAAAGTCTTTCGCACGAAAAAGACCATCACCTTCAGGGACGCCGACCCTGCGGGAATCATGTTTTTTGGAAATATTTTTGGTTTCGCCCACGATGCATTTGAAGAATTCATCGTCGACGCCGGCTATACCTGGAACGAGTGGTTTGGCAGCCGTGATCTGCTGATTCCCCTGCGCCACACAGAATCCAACTTTCTGGCGCCGTTCATCCCGGGAGAAACCTATGAAGTGAGTGTGGCGGTCGCCAGTTTTGGCGAGACTTCCTTCAAAATGAAGTACGTCTTCACTCAAAAAGACAAAACTCACGCCGTCGTCACCATGGTTCATGCTCTGGTGGATGGAAAGACAAAACAAAAGACGACTTTGCCGTCGTTGATGAAATCCCGTCTGGAACCTTATCTGGAATCCACCGGTCAGGGCTGCTAGAGGAGCGCACATGGAAGAATTCAAATTCACTGGAAAAGAATGGTGGCGTGAAGGCGTTCGTTTCGAATGCACCGGTTCCGGCAAATGCTGCACTTCCCACGGGGAATACGGTTTTGTGTACCTGAGCCTTGAAGACCGCCAGCGTTTTGCCAAACACCTGAAAATGCGCACCGGTGACTTCACCCGCAAATACTGCGATATGACCGGCGGCATCTGGCACCTGAAAGAAGACCCGAAAAACCCGGATTGCATGTTCCTGAAAGGCAAAGGCTGCAGCGTCTATGAGGCCCGCCCGACCCAATGCCGAACCTGGCCGTTCTGGCCCGAGGTTATGAACGCCAAATCCTGGGCCAAGGACGTCAAAGCCTTCTGCCCCGGCGTGGGTAAAGGCCCTGTCATCCCAGCCGAGCGTATCGAGCAACAAATCCGCGAACAAATCAAAAGCGAACAGGGCTGGGGCCGCTAGTCGGCAGTCGCCGGCAGAGCTGGAGGCCCGGCAGGGCCGCAAGCTGAAGCAGCAGCTGTCTAGTCCCTAGACAGTCAGGCATTTCTTACCGTTATCCAGCAAATTCCACCATTGCAATTCTCAGAAGTGAGGTCCCTTGTGTTACAAAGGACCTCATGAAAAAACTCATCTTCCCCCTTATTGCTTTGACGCTTGTTTCCCTGCAGTCTTTTGCCGGTTCCAAAGCCACGGACCGTTCTTACAAGTACTGCGATGACATGACCCAAATCGACAAGCTGCTGGATCGCAGTCGTGAATCCGTGGAGCGCATCCAGCGCGAAGGTTTGAATATTGAGCGTATCGTGGTTTCCAAAGACAAACGCCAGTTGTACCTGATTTCTGGTGAAACCTTGCTAAGAACTTACACGGTGGCATTCGGCTGGAACTTTATCGGTCACAAACAGTTCCAGGGTGACGGCAAAACTCCGGAAGGCATCTATTCCATCGATTATAAAAATCCAAAGAGCCAGTTCACCAAGTCCCTGCATGTGGACTATCCGAACAAAGCAGACATCGCTTATGCAAAATCCCAGGGTAAAGACCCAGGTGGCGACATCATGATTCACGGTCTGCCATCCAACCCACAGAAATACGAGCGCATCAGCAAAATTCACCCGTATGACTGGACACTGGGTTGCATCGCCGTGACCAACAAAGAAATCGAAGAGATCTACGCACTCGTAAAAGAAAGAACCCTGGTCGAAGTCTGCAAAATCAGCCCCGCCAAGTAAGACTTTTCACAATAACCGAGCAGCTGAAGGCCGTTCAAAAAGGCTCAGCTGCAAGGCGATACTTGCGCTGCACCCCTTCAAGACAAGACAGCTTCCCCGCATCATCAAAGACCCTCTCACACATCAGCACCTCCTCGCGCACAATAAACTTGTTACGAAGCTTTCCCAGACACTGAATCTTTTCGTCATCACTAAAACGATCCGCACAAAAACCAACAGCTTCCGCCGTGAACAATTCTGCGGCTGACATCTCGTTCAGGCAACGGCGCTTGTCTTCATCATAAAAGAAGGACTGACACAAGCGCGATGCCGCCTGCAACCCCGGACGGGCATCCACTTTCAAACGCGTGCGGTACGGGAAAGGCCTTTGAATTTCGGCAAGGCACCGGGCCTTTTCGTCATCAAAAGTCAGCGACTCACACACGTCCACTTCCTCGGGGCGAATATCACGATTCACCACACCCGCCAGACAGTTCACGCGGTCAGAATCAAAATTCTGATGACGACAAATTGGCAAAGCCTCTTTGCTCACCCAGTTCGCGCCGCTTTCCAGACGCACGCAGCGGGGGATTTCGTTGTCATCTTCGATGCTCGCGCAAAACTGCAGCGCCGCCTGCAACCCGGGAACCGGATCAGGAATCGGGATCGAATAGGCAGGAACCGAAACCAACATCAGAGCGAAAAGTACCATCTGTTTCATAGCGAGACCTCGTCCCTACTATGTCCGTTTATATGAGGGGACTCAAGGATTGTAAGCTCAGAATGATGCGGCAATCTTACATCCGACAAAACTTGGTAAAGATTCTCAGTTTGAATCTTTAGGGGTCCACTGGACCTGTCGATGAGTAAGGTCATGATGGACGTAAGTGGCAAGAATCTCATAGTTTTTATCCTGACAGTCTTTGCGCTGACTGGGTGTAAAGAGCCCGAGATGCAGCTTTCAACCCTGGGTAAGAAGCTTCCGGCTCCTTCCCTTAAGGGCAACAGTCCGTTTGAACAGGACTTCGATGCCCAGAACTATGCCCGCGTGCAGGGAAGCTGCGACTCCCGTGTAGGCACCATTCTGGTCAGCTTTGATAAAAGCATTTGGCATCAGCCGCCTTCATCCCCGGACCTGACAGACACGGCTTTGGCCGCTGGCCTTACCAATGATTCAGACTGCTCTGACGGCAGCTTTGATATTTATCTGACCAAGAATGACCTGCAAAATATCTGGGGCATCACCACCGGTTCTTCCGGCAGCGATGTGGATTATATCTATATCAAAGGTTCTTCGGTGATCGGTGACACGGAAACACTCACCCTGGTGGATGGCGACGCCAACACCCCAGGAAACGGATCCAATTCCGGAGCGGCGGCCGTTGTGGTTCTTGAGAAAAGCTGGCCACGCGGGTTTGCAGGATCGAATCAGTGCGGCTCATTCTCGGTTTTCCTTAACACCGAAAATGGTCAACGCGCGATCCATTCTGCAGATGTGACTTTCCAGCTTAGCAAATCGGCAGGAGGCTCCACTTACAGCGGTATCACCGCCTACAAAACCTGGAGCGACTGTCAAAGTGATACGAACACAACAGACACCTTCACCATCCCGGCGACAGCGGGCTATACAGAAATCTATTATCGTTTCCCATCGACGCCAATTGACGGAACTCTGAGCTTTAAAGTCATCAACACTTCGGCCCTGCGTGCAAGCACAACTGCGGCAGATGTGACACTCAGAAATTCAGAGGCCTCATCCAGCTATCGCTGGTTGGCACTGGACGAGCACATTTCCCAGATCTACAAGAACATCTGCTATCCGTTCCGCTTAAGATCCAACAACTATAACAACAGCAGTGCTTACGATCAGTTCGGCGGCACTCTGGATGTGGCGGCAAGCGATGCCCGTCTGAAATTCTATTCCGATGCCTCCTGCGGCACAGTGACCTCCAGCTACACTTTCAGCAGCTATAATCCCTTGATTACCGGCTACATTAAATTCTCGGACGCGACCTCCTCTGACACGATGACCTCGGTCAGCGTGAGTGTCACGGGCGCCACCGGCAACAGCTATAGCTATGACACCCTTCCTCTGAACTTCCGTGTGGATATGAGCAGCAAGTCTATTGCTGCGAAGCTGGACTTGTGGGGACCGCGCGATATCGGTAACGGCTATTGCAATGCCTATAACGTCGTGACCATGAACGCCAACGGCACCATGCTGCCGGTCAACGGGGACCTGACCGTGAATCTTGCCACGCAGGAAAGTAATTTGGGCCAGTTCTTTACTGATGAATCCTGCTCAACCCCGGCAACCACGGCGATCGTAGCCAAGAACACCGCCCTTAAAAAGGTGTACTTCCGTGCAGCCGCCGCCAATGCGGGAACTTATCATTTCAATGTGAATGCGGCGGGATTAACGAACCATACGCCGATTATGAACATCAGCACTCCGGCTGTGCAGTTCAAGCTGGCGCCATTTGATATGCAGGCTGGTGCGTGCAAACCGCTTTCTATCGGGGTTGCGGATGCCGCGGGCATCTTCCGCATCGCCACTCAAAGTCACGCCACGACAGTGTCTATCGGACTGTCGCCGGATCCGGGCGCCAATGTTGTCTTTACTGATCCAAACTGCAGTGCCCCTTTCGCAGGCAGCACAGTCACAATTTCAAGTGGAATGGGCGCAGCAGTTTTGTACATTCAAACCGCCGGCATGGCCGGAAAAACCCTGAATGTCACCGTCTATGGTTCAGGCGGACTGTCGGGCACCAGCCTGACCGGAACCCTTCAATAACTATTTGATCTTTTCGTGCAGGTGCTTCAGAAGCTTTTCGCGGTCCTTTTCAGGATGGATCGCAAAAGTTTCTGTTTCACCTTTGGTGGAGGCAAACGTCACGGCCTGAGTGTCGTCGATGCAAAGATCCAGACAACTGGTTGTCACTACTCGGATCTTGGAACCGTCGCCACTTTCCTTGAATGATTTTTTCAGGAACATTTTCAGATTATCAGCGCTGTTGCCTTCTTCCTCCAGCAACTTGGGGCTGATGGACTTGTGGCACTTCGTGCAGATCAGAACGATGCCTTGGGACCAGGGGTTTTCTTCGCGCTTCATAGTTTTCTCCTCAGCTCCGCCCACAGGATTTTTCCCAAATCACTGCGCGGGATCTCGTTCATATAATAAATTTTACGTGCTTTTTCAAAGGGAAGCACTTTTTCTGAATACAACTGCAGGACTTTGTCCGTGTCAGCTTCCGACAAAAGACTGACCAGATGAATTTCTGCTCCCAGCCTGTCAGAAGGCACATCCAGCAATGTCACCTGAGTCGGCCAGTGCGGATTCAAATACAAAGCGCAGGATTCCAGTACAGAACGCAGTCTTGCCACGTTGGTGGCTTCGCCACCAATCTTGACGTAGTCCTTGCTGCGACCCTCGACCAGCAGATTGCCATTCACAACGGACCCTTTGTCTTCGGTCGTAAACCAGCCATCCGTCGTTTTCGGATCCCACACACGCGAACCCGCTTCGGTATTCTGCGCATAGCAAGTGAACAGGGATTGCGCCCACACTTCCAGATAGCCGCCGTCATTCTGCCGAGCCTTCGCATGAGTCAACAAACCCACGGGTGGGAATTCCTCCTGCATCAGACTGTCCAAGGACGCCGTGGCGATCTGCGAGGCGGTCTCACTCATTCCATAACTGGGCAGAACGGGCCACCCCAGTGCGCGCGCTTTTTTATAAAGATCCACCTCGAAGGCCCCACCGCCAACGACGATCGCTCGCAAAGTGGCCGGCGCCTTCAATCCGTGGGATACCAGATCATAAACTTGCGTCGGAACCAACGCCGACAAAGTGCAGCCTTCAGACACCAGCACATCGTAAAAGTGCTGAACGTCCCAGCGTCCGTCTTTCAGGGCCTTCACCACCCGGGCCCCGCTAAGATGCGCACGAATTTCAATACCCAGGCCCCCCACATGAAAATGCGGCAGCACCTGCGTCCACACATCCTTGGCCGAACTTTGCACATGAAGATTCACGGACCGAGCCGAGGCCATCAGTGCCTGTTTCGACAAAGCCACAAGCTTGGTTGCCGAAATCGAGTTCGCAGTGGAACCGGAGGTCGCAATCCACACATGGCCTTTCAGATTTTTTTCGCTCTGACTTTTTTCAGCAAGTCTGTACAGCGCCTGATAGTCAGCTTCCGGCCAGCGGGGGTTTAGCAGAATTTCATTGGCGTCTGAGTGAAGATCTATCGGACTTTGAGCTGATACCACGTCAGGGCCTCCAGCAATTTATCAAAGCCCACGCCGGTGCCTTTGTTTTTCAAAAGATACGGTCCCTGGGTGGAAAGCTCGGCCGAGAAAGAATCCATCTGGTACAGACGATGAGTCAGACAGCCGGATTCAAGGATCATATCCCCGTACTTGTCTTTTAGCTCCATCGCCACACCCACGGCATGCACCACCCCCACTGGATGATCCATATAGCTGGTCACGGCCAGTTTCAGATTCCACTTCAGGCAGTGGGCCACGGCTTTATCAACATCGGTCTTTGCCGGCTTCACCACAATCACATCAAAAGGCGCGGAAGCAATCTTGCCCCAGGGCACTTTGTCGTACTGATTGTCCAAAGCGATTTTTGCCAGCTTGCGGGCTTCGCCCCAAGCGTGGAAATCAAACGGGAATGGATCTTCGACGTATTCAATCAGCGGTCGCACCGTCAATGGCAGATTCACCATGAACTTTTCAAAAGTCTGCCAGCTTCCCAGGGCGTTGAAATCCAGACGCATGCGCAGGCCCGAAGCGGCAATATGAGTCAGCATGTCTGCTTCTTTTGGCAGATCTCGGCCCATTTTGACTTTGAGGGTGGTATAGCCTTCGTTTTTCAGTCCATCCAGAAATCCGGACTTCAGATCCTGGTAATGAGAAAGCAGATAGTTGTTTTTGATTTTTTCGCCGCCATCAAAGACGTGCTTTTTTTCTTTGCGAAGAAGCGCGTCCCGACGGGCCAGCCAGATGCTTTGCTCAATCTGAGTGGTCATGCGACCCATGCGCAGATCAGATAGCTGTTCTTCCAGGGACAGATCCCCCAGCTCTGGCCACGGATGCAGGTCCGCAAAGCCATACAGCCCGTCATTCCACTCGACCTTCAGCAGAATCCCTTCACGCGCGGTGGCCACTGTTGTGGCATTCAGGGACTGAACAGGCTTCAGAGTGTAGGGGCTGTAGCTGATCTTAATCAAAAGGCAAATCCAATCGCGATAAGAAGTCCAAAGAGCAGATGCAAACCCGCAGCCTGCCCCAGGAATTTATTGTACGCCGGACTTGGTTCCGTGGCGAAAACATTTTTCGTGATCTTCACCGCCAGTGGCAAAGCAAACATCGAAACAATCGCCGCAATCTTGTAACCTTCAAACCACCAGTACAGATTGAGAACAAACGGCAGAAATGCCAAGGCCGCAATCTCCCAACGGGAAAACTGCACGCCAAAACGCACCGCCAGGGTTTTTTTGTTCACCAGACGATCACCACCGTGATCGCGCAGGTTGTTGATCGCAATCAGCACCGTGGCATGCAAACCAATCTGAAGCCCCAAAACAAAGGCTTCAGTCAGCCATTCGCCCGTATTCAGGAACACGATCCCCGTCACCGCCAGCAAACCAAAGAAGATAATCACAAACAAGTCGCCCAAGCCCAGATAAGCCAGCGGGAACGGACCGGCGGTATAGGAATAGCCCATCAGCACCGACGCCACACCAATGGCCACAATCACCCAGCCGCCTTTCAGCACCAACGGCACTCCACAAAGCACGGCCAAAGCAAAACACAATGAACCCAGAAGCATCACCTGATTCGCCGTCAAAATCCCGGCCTGAGTGATGCGCTGAGGACCAATGCGTTTTTCCGTATCCGCGCCTTTTTTAAAGTCCACGGCATCGTTCACCAGATTGGTCCCGATCTGAATCAGGAAAGAAGCCATCAATGCGTAAAACAAAACCCAGCCATCCCAGGAAAGACCAATGGCCTTTACCAGCGCCGTTCCCGCCACACAGGGCACCAGGGCAGCGGTCAGAGTTTTAGGGCGAAAAGCGAGAAGAATACTTTTAATCTGGGTCGCAGAGGTCATTTTGCATCGCATTGTTAAGGGTTAAAATCCAACCTCTTTGTATCAGATTCTTTTCGCGTGACCAAAAGAATTTCTAAGGGCAAAAGAAGGAGGTTTTCCGAATGAAGGGGGTTTTTATGAATGGCATGACTTTAGTGGCTTTTGCTGCCGGCGCGGTGATTTCCGGACTGCTGGTTTATTTCAAGCTGAAAGCGCAATTTGCCTCTGAAAAGTCCCAGTTGGAAGCCGACCTGTCCACGGCGCAGATGAAAAATGATCTTCTTTCACAAAGCCTGTCGGAACAAAAAAACCTGATGGTCGAAACCCGCAAACAGCAGGAAGAGCTGTCCCAGCGCATGAACACCCAGTTTGAGGTGATGGCGCAAAAGATCTTTGAAGAAAAATCCGCCAAGTTCACCGACCAGAATCACAAGAACATCGCTTCTGTGCTAGAGCCACTTAAAGAACGCATCAAGGATTTCGAGAAAAAAGTGGAAGAAACCTATTCCACCGAACGTTCCGAGCGCGGTGTTTTGCGTGGAGAGCTGACCAAGTTGATGGAACTGAACAAAGTCATGTCCGCGGAAACCCAGAACCTGACCAAGGCGCTGAAAGGCGAAGTGAAAACTCAAGGAAACTGGGGTGAACTGATTCTGGAAAACATTCTGGAAAGATCCGGACTGCGCAAAGGTGAAGAGTACGTGATCCAGGGAACAGACATGGATCTGCGTGGCGAAGACGGCCAGATCCTGCGCCCGGATGTGATCGTGAACCTGCCGGATGAAAAGCATCTGATCGTCGATTCCAAAATGACCCTGATCGCCTATGAGCAGTATTCTTCCGCGGAAACCACAGAAGAGCAGGAACGTCTGGGGAAACTGCACATCGATTCCCTGAAAAAGCACATCGACGGTCTTTCCGAAAAGAAATATCACGCTGCTGACAAGCTGATCTCTCCGGACTTTGTGATTTTGTTCATGCCTTTGGAGCCGGCGTTTGCATTGGCCTTCAAACTGAAACCGGAAATCTTCCAGTACGCGTGGGAAAGAAACGTCGCGATCGTCAGTCCGACCACTTTGCTGGCAACCCTAAGAACTGTAGCCGCTTTGTGGAAACAGGATCGCCAGGAAAAGAACGCTTTGGAAATCGCCAAACGCGGCGGCTTGCTGTATGAAAAGTTCGCCGGTCTTTTGAAAGACCTTCAGCACCTGGGTGAAAAACTGGGGGCCGCCCAGAAAGCTCATGAAGATGTTCTGAAAAAAGTTTCTGAAGGACGTGGCAATCTGATCGATCAGGTCGAAGACTTGAAACGTCTGGGTGCCAAGACTGAAAAATCCCTGCCGCAACTGGAACAGGCCTAAAGACCACGGGGCTTGCCTAAGAGCAAAGCCCTTCTTGTTCCGTCGCAGATTTGCTTTGTATTGATTGAGCCCACACCCCTTGAAACTTAGTCTGTTCAAGGGGCCTCATGACACGAAAGAATTTTTTCCTGCTGGGTCTGGCCGTGATTATCGGCGCATCCGTCTGGCTCTATTTTTCCTACAAAGGTATCAAAACCACTCAGGACGCCTTGGTCGAGCAGGCCGAGCGGACCCGCGCCCGTCGTCCCGCCTCTATCCCTGTTGTCGTGTCCGCTCCGCCTGAAAATCGCGCCATCACGGCCACCAAGGCCCGCCTGCAACAGGAAGCCCTGACCCTGCAAGAGCAGCTTCTGGAGGCCAACACAAACCTGCAACAGTCCCAACAGACCCTGGAAAGCCTGCGCGCCCGGCAGCAGGAGGAAAGCCAGGCCCCGACAGCCGACACGTTTTCTTCCGAACTGCAAAACAGCAGCCTGGAACTGCAAAGCTTCATCAGTGAACTGAACTCCTACGACCGTCTGGCCGAAGACATCAATCGCCGGGCAGACGAAGCCCTGCGCCTGCAAAGCAGCCAGGCCCAGGTGGCGCGCAGTCAGATCGATGAAAACATTCGCTCTCAGGAAAACTACATCCGTCAGACTCAGGATGAGATCATTTACTGGCAGCAGAACACCAACGATCTGACGGCCCAACAAACCCGCTTGGAGGATCTGAACAACCTGCTGTTGCAGCAGCAGCAACAACTGGAACTGATGCAAAATGAAAAGCTGCTGCTGTCATCCCAGGCTCTGCAAGGCCCGCAAAGCGTGCAACAGGCCCGCGCCCAGGCCTTGTCGGATCTGGATCAGGATCGCAGCAACCTGCAGGAGGAAATCGCCATCCGCCGCTCCCAGATCCAATCCCTGCAGGAAAATATCTATGAGTCCACCGCCAGTGACTATTCCCTGCGCCGCCAGTTGCTTCAAACCCAGCGCGCAGTCGAACAACAACAGCAGCAGATCCGCCGTCTGGAGTCTTCGTTGATTGAAAAAAACGCCGAGCTGAATGCCTTGGAATAGACAACGGGGGCTAAAATAAAAAAAGGAGCCTCTGGGGCTCCTTTTTCATTTTCTGAATCTTTAAAGATTAAAGTTCAGCGTCGCGAACAACATGCAGCTTGGTCGCCACATCGATGCCCGTGGATTGATTTTTGATTGCGACAGCCGGGTTCTGCACCACACGCTGTTGCAGCTTGGTGAAGATAGGCTCGCGGATAGCCAGGTTGTTATCCTGAAGAACACACTGACGAGCCGTACGGGCTTCGATGTTCACGACAACTGGAGCCTTCAAGTTCGCAGTCATCAAAGTAGGATCATCCGGGATAGTCACGATAGAGAAATAACGGGCTTTGTCCTGAGCCGTCAGTTTCAAAGCTTCCATGTCCCCTTTGGTCAGGGTTGCTTTGTACTGAGGAGCGAACAGTTCAGGCTCAAGAACAGGGAAGGCAATCGCAGGAGCTTCGCAGCTCTGCAACCATGCGAAGATTTCATCATTCGGATCGTCAAGAAGAACGAACTTGCGCAAATCAGCGAAGCCCAACAGGCCTTCGGTGAAAGTCAGAACATCTTCTTGTTTCAGCTCAACTTGGCCGAATCGCGATGTTGAAATGATCATTCATCCTCCCAAAAGGTACTCAGGATTCACCCTTATTTTAGACACACCAAGGCGCTATGATGGTGAATACATGTATAAATCTGGACCTAAATCTAGGGAGACTCAATTAAAATCTAGTAGACTTGACTGGGCGCTTCAGGCTGACAGCGGCCATAGGAAAGAAAAAGACGTCCCTGCCGAGGGGGCGGGTCGATGATTTTAGAAACGAAAAAAGGCCCGGCATCTCTGCCCCAGGCCTTTTTGCTCCCAAGTCTTTTAAAACCTATTATGGTTTCAACAACTTAGCGATATTACGTGTTTTATCGGCATCTGTGGTAGCAGACTGCTGATTTTGATCCTGAATCGCAACGTACACTTCTTCACGGTGGATTTTCGTGTCTTTGGGCGCTTCGATACCTAGGCGGACCTGTTTACCTTTAATTTGAACTACTCTGATTTTGATGTGGTCATCGATAGCGATGCTTTCACCCAACTTCCGTGTGAGAACCAGCATGACAACTCCTTTTGCTGCAGTCGTTATCGGTAGTTTTAAGCGGAACTGTAGGTATTATTTTTATCTTAGAAAGTCAAGAAGGCTTGGCTGAATAAGCTTACCCGACGTTTCGAGAGTCGCTTTCAGGGTGCTATCGGTCTTATTGATATCGGAAATAACCTGGAAAGCATCGGCATCTTCCAACTGAGAAGCCGTTACTTTATTGTCCACCACGGCCTTTTGCAGGGAATCGGTGGTGCTATTGACGGCCATAATTCTGGACCCAACCTCGGATCGAGCCAAAACCACCTGGGAAATAGCCTGATCCAGGGTGTCCAAAGCCTCCTGAACCCCCGCTTTATCGTTGGTTTTAAGGGAAATCTCCAGATTCTTAAGCGTCGAGAACAAATTCACGCCCACAGAGCCTGTGACCGGATCTTGCTTGTCCGAGCGGTTTTGACGGCCAGACTCTGACGCAGGACCTCGCGTGGTCAGGAAGTTAGAGTCCACTTCCTCGTTGATCTGTTGACGCTCGATTTCCTTGTTTTGGAAGTCCTTCAGGGACTCAACATCGGTCGGCGTCTCGTACTGGGCACGAACGATCCCGTCCCCGCCCAAACCACGACCCAGGAAGACTTTACTGCCCGGAAGGTTCATCGCCACGAAGGAGTCCTTCTGGGTCTGAATCTTCATGTCAGCATCATTACCGAAATATTCGCCGGACTGATTGAACGGCGTTGTCTGGGTCTTTTGACCCCCGAAAATATATCTTTCACCCAGCTTGCGGTTCCCGATCTGGATGGACTGGTTGTAGATCTGTTCGATCTCGCTGGCCGTGACCATACGGCTTTCTTCATTACCGCTGGCATCATTCGACTGGCTGACCGCCAGTTCTTTTGCACGCACCAGGATTTCAGTCAGCTCACTCAGGGACTGATCTGAAAACTCCAGGAAACTTCGGGCGTTATTGATGTTTTTGATGAACTGGGTGTTGCCGCGTTCTTCGGTTCTTGCCGTCAGAACACGCGCCGAAGCCAAAGGATCATCCGAAGGCTTGTTGATGCGCTTTTGAGTCGCAGCCTGATTCTGCAAATCAGCCATCTCCGACCGGTTCTTGGTCAGATTCTGGTTTACCTGATTGAAAGACATCTTATCCGCGATTCTCACTCATCACATCCGTTTTAGATTCAGTACTGTATCAAACATTTCGTCGGCGGTTTTGATCAAACGCGCAGACGCATCGTAAGTTTTTTGGAACTCAATCATCTTCGTGGTCTCTTCATCAAGGCTGACGCCGCTGATGCTCTCACGAATATTGGTCAACTGGGACATCACGTTCTTTTGTGACTCCTGGGCCTTCACTGCCCGCTGGGTCACCGCACCGATCTGACCCACCTGAGTGCTGTAGTAATCATCCAATGTGGAGGTGCCACCATCCATCACCTGACGGTATTGCAAAGCCGAGATCACGTTGGCCACGGTGTTATCCCCGGCAGCGCCCGGCTGGGCTCCCGTCGCGATTCTTCCCACATCATTAAAGACTGTCTTGTTCAGACCGATAACCGATGCGGCCCCTTTGACCTGATCTGGCATATCAAAGAACAAAACACCATTACGGCCGCTTTTATCAAACCCCTCGATGTGAGCGGTGTTGACCTCTTTGGCCAGAGTGTACGCCATGTTATCCACATGGGACAAAAGATCCTCGATCACGTGATCACGCACATCCAGAGCGCCACCAATGCGGCCCCCGGTGATCTGCCCGGTGATGTTCGCGGAAGTTGATCCGCTGCCTTCAAAGAAGACTTCAACACGGTCACGGGCATCTGTCTGACGGGCTTTCAGTTCAGAGGAACCGATACCGGAAACCAGAATCGCCGTGCGCCCCGCAGTCACCGTCACCATGCCGTCTTTACCCTCGGCCCAGGAAATGTCGATTTTTTCGCCCAGTTTTTTCAGCAAAAGATCACGACGGTCGCGCTCGTCATTGGCAGGGGTTCCCTGCACCTCAACCATCTGAACCTTTTCGTTCAGGGAGGCGATCTCTTTGGACAACTGGTTGACCTCTTCAACGGTCGTTTTGATCTGACCGTCAAGGTCTTCCTGAACCGCCTTCAACTGACCCACCACGCGACCGAAATCTTTGGTCAGCGCCACCGACGATTCACGCACCATCGTGCGGGAAGCCAGACTTTCAGGGTTGTTGGAAAGTTCACGGAAAGAGTTGAAGAAATCAGTCATGTACTGATTCAAACCCTTGTTATTTTGTTCATTGTAAATCTGCTCTACACGGCTCAGAGCATCCGCACGGGAATCCTGGAAGCCCATGCTCATGCCTTCGCGCTGGATTTGTTTTTCAAGCCATGGATTGTTAACACGGGTAACGACCCCTGCCCGGGCACCCATCCCGATCTGAAGATTTCCTTCAGTGATAGGCGTGTTCGTCTGAAGCTCCACTCTCTGACGAGAGAAGCCTTCAGTCGATTTATTGGCGATGTTATGACCGACCGTTTGCAATGCCGTCTGAGAGTTCATCAGAGAGCGTTTGCCCGTATCCATCATTGCCGAGATTTTAGACATCCTATCCTCATCTCCGGTGGGTTCGTTACTGCTGCTTCAGCCTGCGGGGCTCCGCCCCTTCGGCTCTGCCCGGTCGAGCCGGGGGCCTCAGGCTTCTTTACTTACGAAGTTGCCTGCGACTTGTGGGCCTTGTTTTACCTGGCCCTTGCCTCCGTAAGTTTTCTTGCCGGAAAGCGTGTCTTTGATATTGTTCAAAGCGCCGTTCAATGTCGACAGAGCGGACTTTGTGTATTCTTCGTTATCTTTGTTAATTTCAGTGATGCGTTTGATCAGAATGTCCAGCGCCGCGTGCTGCGTGCGCAGACGGTCTGCGGCTGGAGTGCCGGCAAGTTTCTGCGCAAGCTCCAGCAAACGTGGATTTTCAACATCCGCACCAATCAGCGTCGCCAGTTCCATCGCATAGCGGGAACGCAGGGAATCCTGAGCGCGCAGTTTGAACAGCAACTCTTCTTTCAGTTTGTTGCTTTCATCCAATGCTTCACGATCCGCCTTCAAAAGAATTTCTTTTTCTTTGCGAACGATATCCAGCAGTGAACGGTAGATTTTGGTAAGTTCTTCGAGATTTGATTCTAACTTGTGAAACGCTCTTTCGACTGTTGCATCCATCATCTTCATCATCCTTGATGCCGCCGTGGGCGGTTAAGATTTATGTTCGAGGCAGCTTTTCACTCCGGCTTCGCTGGAGTAGAGCTGCTTCAGCTTCAGGCCCTACCGGGCCTTCAGCTCTGCCCGCTGGGGCGGAGCTCTGTCCGCTGAGGCGGCGACTAAAATTCCAAATGTTCGTCGACCATTTTGTCGGCGATGGCTTTGGCGTCAACTTTGTATTTGCCTTCGTCAATCAAGGCACGGAATTTTGCAACTTTAGCTTCGTCAACATCCGGAGTTGCCAATGCAAGTTCCTTGATGCGTTTTGCTTCTTGTGCACGAGGAGAAAGTTCCACGCGAGAAGATTCGCCAAGATTGGAGGAAGTCAGAACGTCAGCTTTCGCCGCGCCGATATTATCCGCTTTGCCTTTGATACCAGCGGCGTTGTCAGCTCTGGAAGAATCAGTAAGATTCAAATTTTGACCGACTTTATTGTGCGTGATCTTCATCGAGATCCTCCTCCGTCGAAAGAGTGTAAAAACACACTCTTCTGTTCATTCAATAGTATCACAATGGGACAATTACACCAAATCATTCTGAGACAGTTTCTGGTCTAGGTTCACTCTGTGGTTCGATGGTCCAGTAGAGTGATTTCGCCTCTGGACTTAAAAAGCCAAGGGTGTCGCCAGCTTGCAGTTTTTCCCCTGTCGAAACTTTTGACAGTCCGCCTTTGAATACCATCTGACTCTTTAGACCATTGTCGTGACCGATCTCGACCAGGGTCTGGTCATCGGCCAAACTGCGCTTGCCAAGAAGCACGCCATCCCAAGGGGCCTTCACTTCGGAAGCCGCTCCTGGGGCTGATTCAGTGTCGAATCGGTAAGACAGGGCCTGCTTCTTTCCCGGGTGCTGGAATGGCTTCAATGCCAGGTTGCTTTTCTCATCCATGGCCAAAGGTCCTACAGGCTTTGTGACAGGTGCACGCACACCCATGGCCACGCCGAACTTGTTCATCAGCTGATCATAGATCATGTTGGACAAACCGATACCACCGCGTTCGCCCCACTTTTCGACGTACTGGTCGTCTAACTGTTCTCGGAAAATTTTTTCAGCCTGGTTCGACTGGATGAAACCGCCTTCTTTGACGGTCGAGCGCATGGCTTTCATCATCTCCCGCAGGAAATGTTTTTCGTACATGTCAGAAACTTCGCGCAGCTTCTGCTCGGGCGCCTTTTGTTCAGGCCGCCCCATCATACGATTGCCAATGGGTTTAAAACCGCCGGATCCCACATCGCTCATTGCGAGACTCCTAGATCAAAAAAGAAAAAGGTACGGATGTACCTTTTTTGAAAGAGAAAAAAAAAGGGGAGTTAGAGTCGGAGAATCATGTGCATCCTGCACTCGATTCTGAGAGTGTAGCTTCGGCTCGTGTTGATCACTCCGTGATCTCTGCTGACCTATTGCTCCTGTTTCCTGCGAGAAACTTTTGACTCTTGACCTTCCATGGTTCGCGATCTCTTTCTCACCCTCCCCGCGTTTCAAACACGTCCATGTGTCTGAAACTATAACTTTGATTGTATTAAATGCTGTGTCATTCTGAAACAGAAATCTCATAAAACTTCGAGTTCCCCGTGCAAAGCTCCAGCTGATTTTATGGACTGAAGTATTGTAATCAGGTCCTTAGGCGAGACTCCGAGCTTGTTAAGTGCCTGGACCAGTTCACCGACGCTGACACCACTGTCGAGAACCGCCACTTTTTCTTCCGCACCTTTTTTGCCATCGCCCACTTTCACTGACAGTGCTCCGTGTGAGATAGCAACGCGTGAGATCTTCACTTTGTCACCGATAACAATCGTTCCTGTTTTTTCATTCACCACAACACGCGCTTTCATGTCGGGATTGATCTCAATGGATTCAATCGTCGCCAGAAGCTCCACACCGCGATTTTCATAGGCAAACGGCGTGATGATATCAATCGTGCCGGAATCCTTTGCCGAAGCATAGTGACCCCCCAGCTCTTTATTGATCGTCAGCACAGAGCGCGCGGCCGTCGTGAAATCCGGATTGATCAAAGTCAGGCGGTACATCTTTCTGGAAGAAAAATCCGCTGTCATATCACGCTCAATCGTTGCGCCATTCGGAATACGGCCCGCAGTGGTGTGTGAATCTTTGCCATCACCACCAATCACGATGCTTCCCTGAGCCACGGCGAACACCTGCTCATTGGCAGCGCGCAGAGGCGTTTGCAGCAGGGTCCCCCCCTGCAGGGAAGACGCTTCACCGATCGCACTGACATTGATGTCAATCGGGTTTCCGGCTTTACCGAATGCCGGCATGGTCGCCGTCACGATCACCGCCGCCACGTTTTTGCTGGAAAAATCGACATTGTCGAGCTTCATTCCCAGCTTGTCGAGCATACGCACCATGCTCTTGCTCATAAATTCATTCTTGCCATCGCCGGTGCCTTTAAGACCCACGACGATACCGTAGCCAATCAACTGATTTTCACGCACGCCACGAATGCTGGCGATGTCCTTCAAGCGGGCGGCATTGGCCGACTCGATCAAAGAGAAAAACAAGACAGCGGAAAGAATCAGAAAGTTTGTGATTTTATTCATTGCTCTTTGTCTTTCTTAAAGAAACCACGTCGTACTGTGGATCCAGAAGTTTATCCGAGTTGATGCCCGCATCGTTGAAGTCCTCTGGACGGATCAAACCCGTCACGATGACTTTGTATTCACGCTTGCCGATCATGAACGGCTGCTGACCTTTGATGCGATAGTTGCCGTCGGCCATTTTTTCCACGATACGGGTTGGGATGTTCGCCACATCGGCGGCTCCGTCATCCTTTTCCTCCACTTTGGCAGGTTCCGGTTTTTTAGCCGCTTCGGCCGAAGCCGGGGCACGGGAGGCCTCATCCCCATTTTGCGCCAAAGAGTTGTTCAACTGCTGTTGCTGCTGCTCTTCCAGCTGCTTCAAAAGTTTTTTGATCACTGACACTTTGGTGTCGACCTGTTTTTTGGCCGGACCATCCAAGGTCACATTCAACAGGTCCCCTTCTTTGCGCATTTTGTTTTGCGCAAACAGATAAGCTCCCTGGCCTTCCATCACCCATGTCGATCCGGCACTGGCACCCAGGTCGGATTCTTCTTCCATGCGGTTTTTCGTCATGCGTTTGTACTGACGGTCGGTCGGCACACCCATGTTCTGGTTGTCAGAATATCTTGGCGCTGTATTGATATCTTTCAGCGCCGGTGCCTCTTTCGGGCCGTCCAAAGACGCCATGAAATCCTGCATGGTTGCGCAACCTGCAGTGAACACCATCAAAACCAAAATTGAGAAAGAAGAAATCATCTTCATCATTGCAACTTCACCACACCTTTTTCAGTGACCAGACCGGACAGAACTTTTTGGGTTTCCAGATTTTTTACCTTGATAAGATCCCCAACAAAGCCACTGTCCTCCGCCATCATGTTGACGGAGATCTCGAAACTGTCATCGCCAAGCAAAGCTTTAACGATCTGTCCCTTCTTAGCTGCCGGTTCACGCTTGAGATCAGAAGCCCATACGGTGCTTCCAACGGGAAGTGAGCGAGCTGCCATCTGACCCTGGATATCCTCCATGCGCAAACTGCCATCCTTGGCAAAAGTCACGTCCGTCATGGACATGCGCAGGTCATCTGCTTGAACTCTCTCTCCTTGTAAGATCAAACGGGTCGTTACAGGGGTTAATTTTGAAACGCGAATTGTGCCGGAAATCCATTTGATCTGGCGCTGATCGCCATCGCGCAGTGGCAGCAGGAAGCCGCCCTTGGCGGAAAGCTGAGTGAAATCAAGATCCCACAGCTTTGACGCCGGACGTGGCGTGCTTTGGATGCTGATCTGATATTCACACTCATTGCAGCGCGCTTTGAGGATATTATGAACTTTTCTCTCAACTTCCTGGCGCGACACCGGCGTGGCAGCAAAGCTCACCTGCACTTGGGAAGGCACCTTGAATTGAGGATTCAGACGACGCAGATTTTCCTGACTGTTCAAAGCCGCGCGCATCTTCACCAGAATTTCGCTGGAATTCAGATGCTGGCTTAACAACAATTCCCGGCAGTCCTCGCGCAGGACCACGGCATCCAGAGCATTCACCAACTCTTCGGTGCCGCCCGTTACCGTCGCGATGTCCCCCAGGCGCAAAAGTTCACGCTGGGAAATCTCCACACTGGAAGGAATGGAGATTTCAGGCCTAGCGAAGGCCTGCAGACTTACCAGAAATGCAAACACGAAAATCTTCTTCATCAATTATCTCAGATTGTTAATGGCTTGAAGCATCTGATCAGAAGCCTGCATCACTTTAGAATTGGTTTCCATCGCACGCTGGGCGGTGATCATATTGACCATCTCATCCACAATGTTCACGTTGCTGGATTCCAGCTGCCCTTGTGCCAGATAGCCTGTGCCGTTCAAACCCGGACGGGAGGCAATCGCCTGACCGCTGGACGGAGTCTGTGTGAACAGGTTTTTACCCATGGCTTTCAAACCAGCCGGGTTTACAAAGTTCACGATATCGATTTGACCGATAGTCTGAGGAACATCATTCAGGCCCGTGATCACACGCACTTCACCCGTGGGTGCCACCTCGATACCGGAGACGTTGGCAGGCACAGTGATTTCCGGCTGCAAAGCATTTCCGTTTTTGTCGACCAGACGGCCGTTGGGATCTTTTTTGAAGGCCCCGTCGCGGGTGTAAGCTGTTTCACCATCCGCCGTCAGCACCTGGAAGAAACCGGAACCTTCGATCTGAAGATCCAGAGGATTCTTGGTGATCTGCGCCTGGCCGCCGGCAAAATCCTTTTGCACACCCGCCGTACGCACACCCAAACCGACCTGAACCCCGTTCGGGGAATAAGCATTCAGACCCGAAGCCGTCCCTGGCTCCTTTTGGGTCTGGTACATGAGGTCTTCAAACTCAGCGCGGGATCTTTTAAAGCCAGCCGTTGAAACGTTGGCGATATTATTGGCGATAACATCCATGTTCGTCTGTTGTGCCGCCATCCCTGTAGCTGCTGTGTTCAAACTCTTAAGCATTCACGAATCCTTCCGTTGGCTTAATAAATAATTTCAAAAACCGACTGCAAATCCTAAGCAGCTAGTTTGTTTTTCCCACCACATTGATCATTTTGTCGGCCATCTGATCGTAAGCACTGATGGCCTTCTGCGTGCTTTCAAACACACGATTGGTGGAAATCATGTCCGTCATCTCCTGAACGATATTGACGTTCGAAGTTTCCAGAAAACCCTGTTTCAAACTGGGGTTTGCAATATTCTGCATGTCTGGAGCGATATTGGGTTTGAAGGTATAAAGAGAGCTGCCGGTCTTTTGCAGTGAATCCGGATTGTTCACGTTCACCAAAGACAGTCGACCCAGATTTTCCGTGCCCTCGTACACATCCCCATTGTCGGCGATAGCCACGGCCCCATTGCCCGTGAAACGAATCACGCGGCCTGCGGGATCAGAACCGGCTTCACCCTGTCGAAGAACAGGATAACCTTCCTTGGTCACAAGCTGTCCGTTGCCATCCAATGTAAAATTACCGGAACGAGTCAGCTTCACGCCGCCCGGAGTGGCAATTTCAAAGAAACCTTTGCCATCAATGGCCACATCCAGACTGTTGCCTGTCGGTTTCAAACCACCTTGAGAAAAGTCAGTGAAGGTGCCTTTGGTGTCGACATAGGATTTGTCGCCACCTTGCATGTTGTAGAAGCTTTCAATCGCCGCCACATCGCGCGGGATCTGTGTGGTCTCTGGCATCTTTTCGTTGGCGGTCAGATATTCCTGGAAGAGCTGCTGGTCCCGCTTGAACGCAGGTGTGTTCACGTTCGCCAAATTATTGGCGATTGTATCAAGCTTCGTACTTTGAGCCATCGCTCCACTGAGTGCTGTATAGACCCCTTTTATCGCCATGAAAACCCCTCCACAGTGTTGAGCAGCAAGGCGTGTGCCATCTTTTGACAGGACGGATTTTGGTCTGGGAAAAAGGTTCCAAGCCAGACCTTCGTTCAGGAAAAAAAATCTGGGCTCAAGTTTTCTTCGATTTGACCGTGCATTGACCTTCGTCGATGGTGCCAGGGAATTGTCAGATCTTTGTCGACAGTGTCAAAGAATCGGCTTCATAATTGATTCTATGAGGACGTGGGTTGCATTCATTTTTATTGGCATCATTCAACTGAGCACCGGAGCTGGCGCGGCTTCTGTGGCATCAGCAACCCCGGCTACAGCAGCGACCACGGCAGCCCCTGCACCAGGGACTCAGGCCCTCAGCCTGAAGGAAAAACTGAAAGCCCTCACTGCCAAGTCCACCCACGTTCAATCCGACAATCTGATCTTTGATCTTCCCGTCACCTACAATAAAAAAGTCAGTCAGTGGATCGCCTATTTCCAGGGAAGCGGCAACAAGTGGTTCCGCACCTGGATGCAGCGTTCGTACAAGTACATGCCGTTCATTCAGGAAGAACTAAAGCGCGCGGGTCTGCCATCAGATCTTGCCTATATGGTGATGATTGAAAGCGGCTTTGCCCCGAATGCAATCAGTACGGCGGATGCTGTAGGCCCGTGGCAGTTCATCGAATCCACCGGAACTCGCTATGGCCTGAGCAAAAGCTGGTGGCTGGATGAGCGCCGTGATTTAAAAAAGTCCACCTTGGCAGCCATTCGTTACCTGAAAGATCTGCACGCTGAGTTCGGTTCCTGGTATTTGGTGGCGGCAAGTTACAATATGGGTGAAAACGGTCTGCGCCGTCGCATCAAAAAATATGGCACCAAAGATTACTGGGCACTCATTAAGCTGGATGCACTTCCTCAAGAAACACAAGACTACGTTCCAAAAATCCTGGCGGCCATGCTGATTGCCAAAGCTCCGAACCTTTATGGCTTCCGTGACTTGGAAAAAATGGACCCATTGGAATATGACGTTGTTCTTGTCCCTGGTGGCACCGATCTGGAACCTTTGGCAGATCACTTGGGAGTCACCAGAAAAGCATTAAAAGATTTGAACGCCGAGCTGTATTTGGGATACATTCCTCGTCAGATTGAGAAGCACTTCATCCGCGTTCCGAAAGGAGCTGGAAGAATGGTTTCCACTTACGTCTATCAGCACTCTCGGAAAGTTGCTTTGGAATGAAACCTCTGATTGTCCAAAAATATGGCGGCGCCACTTTAGCAGATCCTGAAAAAATCAAATCTGTTTCGTCCCGCATTGCCGCCCAATCAAAAGAGAATTCACTGATCGTCGTGGTCAGTGCCATGGGTAAAACCACCAATTCCCTGATTGATCTTGCCAACCAGGTGTCTGGTCATCCTCAACGCCGTGAAATGGATATGCTGCTGACCGTGGGTGAGCGCATCAGCATGTCCCTGGTCAGTATGGCCTTGAATGATCTGGGTTGTCCCGCAATCAGCTTCACCGGAAGCCAAGCCGGAATTTTCACAGACGATTCCCACGTGAATGCGTTTATCAAAGACGTTAAACCCATGCGCCTTGATGAGGCCTTGAAAAACAACCGCGTGGTGATTCTGGCCGGTTTCCAGGGCGTGTCCCCGGTCACCAAGGAAATCACCACTCTGGGACGTGGCGGTTCGGACACTTCGGCTGTTGCGATGGCGGCGGCCTTCAATGCCGAGCGCTGCGAGATTCTGAAAGATGTCCCGGCCGTTTTCACCGCCGACCCGAACATCGTGAAATCCGCGCGCCCTTTAAGTGAACTGAATTACGATCAATTGATGGAGATGACTTTCTGGGGCGCCAAAGTTCTGCACTATCGCTCGGTGGAACTTGCGAAAATGCGTGATGTGACCCTTTACATCGGCCCGGCCTCCAGCAAAACCTCTGACGGAACCATCGTCAAAAAAGGATTGAATATGTTTGAATCCTGCAAAGCTCTTTCTTTGAACTCTCACGAACTGGTGCTGGGCATTCACTGCCGCGAAAAGAATCCGGCCAAGGCCCTTCAGGGTCTGCAGAATCTTTTGGACAAGAACCAGATTGCCTTCCCGCAGCTGCTTAGCTGTGAAACCAGCCTGGATAAAACCGAAATCTTTTTGACCGGCCCGCAGGAAATCATGTTCGCCGTCAAAAAAGAGCTGGAAAAACATCCGGACTTCACCCTGCTGCCAACCGACTATTCCACTGTCACCCTGACTTGCACGGGCGCGACATCACCGGAAATGACCCAGAAGGTTTTGAATACTTTGACGGGGAAAAATCTGGAAACCCAAAAGATCCTGATCAGCGCCATGAGCCTGACCGTTCTTGTTGAGGCACCCCTGCGCAAGCAGGTCATTGAGTGCCTTCATCCTTTGATTTGATTTTTGATTAAGGCAGAAGAGTCGGACTCATCACGCGATAGCGGTTTTGAATCTTCTGCCAGATATTGGAATGCGGTCCGGTGATTCCATCCGGGCCTCCGCTGCCAGCCAAGCCACGCAATTTTGGATCATATTGTCCACCAGGAAGGAACTTGCTTAGATCAGGTCCGCCTTTGCCTTTTGCCGCACCAGCCATACCCGCCATGCCGGCAGCGCCGCGATCTCCACCACCACTGCCGCCGCCAGAGCCACCAAAGGATCCGCCGCCACCATAGAATCCGGCATTCACCTGAACACCATCTTCAAGGCCTTCTTCGCCGGCACCACCACCGGCTGCGCCACCGCCGCCGCCTCCACCAGAACTGGAGATGCCCGCACCACCGCCCTGCTTGCCATCCACTGCCTCACCCGCACCGCCAGAACCTGGCTTGCCTGGAAGAATGGAAGGAAGACTTGGCAGATCACCCCCGGCACCTTCGAGACCTTGAGTGCCCAGACGAGCTCCCGGGTTTGTGCTGCTGATGAAAGTAGAACCGCCGGCACTGTTTTCATTCATACAAATTGGATCTGTCGGATTCTTGGAGCACACGCACACCTTGCTGCCCGCATTTGCAGGGTTTGTGCAATCAGCGGCAGCGATCGCGGCACAGCCTGGCAGATTCGGGTTTGTTTTACAAAGCTCAGGCAAAGCTGTGCTGTCGCCTGCCGTCTGTTCCGCACACTGAGCCGCGTTTTTCATTGTACCTGCGAAGTTATTGATCGCCTGATTGGCTTCCTGAACTTTGGAGTCAAAGTCATTACAGCGTTTCGCAGAGTTTTCCGCCGAAGCAATTGCCTGACGACTGATACCATTGCCGCCCGCTGCCGCATCCAAACAAGCGGCATTCTGCTGGGCAAATTCAACAACCCGGTCACAGACGGAATGACAACTGCCGATGGCGGACTGACAGTTCAATCGATAAGCGGCCACTGCCGCATTGGCCGCCGAACTGAATGAAGCCATCTTGGAACAAGCCGCCTGAATACTGCCTGCGGTCTGCTGACCGAACATTAAACTAAGCTGCGAGGCCGTGTTGGCAACACCGCTCATGCCAGAGTCATTTTTTTCATCGCAGGAATAAGAGGTCTCGGAAATTTGGGTGCGACATTCTTCCATCATAGTATGCAGTTGGGTGCTGCACGTGAACATCACATTGCTTGTTGGTGCCGGAGGCCCGACAAAGCTGTCGTTGGGAGTGCACTGCTGTTGACCTGATTCACTGACAAAGCAACTTGAGCCCGCTGGACACACGATATTACAAGCAGGCGTTGCTGCAGCGTCGTTCGCGACAAAGAATAGCGAAATTGTGAATAGTGTTTTCAACGCGAACAAAGTACTCATTCCCATGGTATCTCTGATCGGCATTCCCACATGGGAACTTTACCAAGGTATTGAGCGCCGTCTCAAACTGAGATTAAGGCATCAAAGTCGGACTTAAAACCTGATATCTATTCTGAATTTTCTGCCAGATATTTGAATGAGGCCCCGTGATTCCGTCCGGCCCGGCATTCCCCGCAAGACCGCGGGTCTTAGGATCGAACCTACCACCTGGCAGGAACTGACGCAGATCCGGAGCACCTTTGCCTTTGGCCGCTCCGGCTTGACCGGCCATACCGGCGACACCGCGATCACCACCGCCACTACCCATACCAGAACCACCGAAGGATCCGCCGCCACCATAGAACCCGGCATTCACCTGAACACCGTCTTCAAGGCCTTCTTCGCCTCCGGCGCCACCACCGGCTCCACCACCACCTCCGCCACCTGAGCTGGAGATGCCAGCGCCGCCGCCTTGTTTGCCATCCACAGCTTCACCGGCCCCGCCAGAACCTGGTTTGCCAGGAAGAATGGAAGGCAGACTTGGCAGATCACCCCCGGACAAACTGGCCCCGGATGTTGACAGACGCGAACCTGGATTTGTGCTGCTGATGAAAGTGGAACCCGCAGCGCTGTTTTCATTCATACAAACCGGATCGGTCGGGTTCTTTGAACAGACACAGACTTTGCTTCCGGCATTCGCTGGATTCGTGCAATCAGTTGCTGCCACTGCGGCACAGCCGGGCAGCGTTGGATTGGTCTTACAAAGTTCTTCCAATGCCGTTGTGTCCCCCGCCGTCAACGATGCACACTGAGCGGCGTTTTGCATGGTTCCGGCAAAATTATTGATTGCCTGATTGGCTTCCGCCACCTTGGCATCGAAGTCATTGCAGCGTTGGGCTGCGCTTTCAGCAGAAGATCTCATCTGAGCCGAAGATCCCACACCGCCGGCAGCATCCAAACAAGCGGCATTGCTGTTGGCAAATTCAACAACCTGATCACAAGCCGAATGGCAACTGGTAATGGATGATTGGCAGGTCAAACGATACGCGGCCACGGCCGCATTCGCTGCGGAACTGAAAGAGGCCATCTTCGAACAGGCCGCCTGGATACTTCCCGCCGTCTGTTGACCGAACATCAAACTAAGCTGTGAAGCCGAATTAGCGATGCCGCTCATGCCTGAATCATTTTTTTCATCGCAAGTATAGGAAGTGTCGGTGACCTGAGCACTACACTGCTCACGCAGCTGGTTGTATTGAGACAGACAATCGGTATTGTTGACCTGATTTGCGGCCACACACATATCGTTGCGACCACTGGGATCCGTCGGATCCGGCATAAAGCAGGTGAAACCTTCAGCGCACTGAGCCCGACAGCGGCGAGCCTCTGCATCCACAGGGATGAGAATCACTGAAAGCGCGAGCAACATTGTCACTGATAAAAACGATCTCATTCCCATGACAAACTGTTCGGCATTTCAGAGGGGAACTTTACCAAAGTGTAAGGAATCCCAGAGTGAGATTATGGAATTAAGGTCGGTGTCAGAACCTGATATCGATTCTGAATTTTCTTCCAGATATTTGAATGGGGACCCGTAATACCATCAGGTCCTCCGGTCCCCGCAACACCACGGGCTTTCGGATCATATTTTCCACCCGGCAGGAACTGTCGCAAATCCGGGGCACCGTTTTTACCGGCAACACCGGCTTGACCTGGCTGACCTTGACCAGCTCGGCCTTCACCACTGCCGCCTCCGTATCCCCCGAAGGATCCCCCGCCACCATAGAATCCGGCATTCACCGAGTGACCACCCTCTTCGCCTTCCGCACCACCACCTTCACCGGCACCAGCGGCACCGCCGCCGCCGCCACCACCTGAACTGGAGATGCCCGCACCGCCACCTTGCTTGCCGTCCACAGCTTCACCCGCGCCACCAGAGCCCCGCTTGCCATGCTCAATCCCCGGCAATGAAGGCAAATCACCACCGGACAACTCAACGCCGGAGGTGTTTAGGCGAGCCCCGGGATTGGTGCTGCTCAGGAAGGTGGATCCACCACTGCTGTTTTCAGACATACAAATGGGATCAGTCGGATTCTTGGAGCAAACGCAGATTTTTGTGCCTGCAAGTTCGGGCTTGGTGCAATCCACCGGTCCCGTCGCCACACATCCTGGAAGATTCGGATTGGTCTTACAGAGCTCTGGAACAGGCGCACCGTCACCCGACGTGGCCGCCGCACAGCTCGCTGCATTTCGCATGGTGCCCGCCACATTGTTGATCGCCTGAGTCGCCTCTTGCACCTTGCTTTCAAACTGATCGCAGCGCTCAGCCTTGGATTCAGCATTTTGCAGCAGCATCGCATTGGATCCTGCCGTTCCCTGAAAACCCTGAACCGTGCACGTCGGATTGTTCTGAACGAAATCAACAAGCTTGCTGCAAGTCGAACGGCAGGTTCCCAAGGCACTGTTGCAATTCAGGCGATAAGCCGCGACAGCCGCATTGGCCGCCGCCGAAAAACTGGCCATCTGCGAACACGCCGACTGAATACTGCCCGAGGTCTGCTGCCCCAGCATCAAGCCCAACTGCGAAGCGGTGTTGGCAACACCGGACATGCCAGAGTCATTTTTTTCATCACAAGTGTGCGAAGTCTCCTGAACCGCATTCGAACATTCATTCAGCAGTTCGGTATATTGGGAAGTACAATCATTCACCGTCGACTGAGTGTTGCCATTGATGATATCGATTCGGCACTGATAGTCCCGCCCGCTGCCATTCACATCCACACACTCGGAAACCGGGCAGCGCCCCCCGCAGGGCACTGACCCTGGTTCGGGATTATAATTGGAGGACTGAGCTGGTTCCTGCTGGCGTTGCTGGGCCGGTCGCGAGGTGCCTGATGACCGTGGCGCGCCTCCACAGCGGCCCTCGTTCTGGGTCTGCACCACGCACATGTCATATTTTCGCATTTGAGATTGATCGGCCTGACCCGACTTCGGAAGGAATCTGGCTGCACACCATTCAGCGCAACCCAAGAACGTGTCCGCAGACGCCGGTGCGCTCAAAAGAAGTGCCGAGAATAAGAGGGATATACACCCAAAGTACCAGTTCCCCATGGTTTTCTCTTCGGCCCCCCCACACTGTTCCTATAGCGCCTCACAATATATTCTCATGTTTTAATGTTCCCTGTTCTCAAATTAATTTAACAAATCATATTCTTGATTAGAGACCACTATCTGTCTCAGAATGAGATCAATACAGGAGTTCCCAATGAAGAAGCATCTTTATGATTTCACCGTCAAAGCCGCCAACGGCCAGCCCGTGTCTCTGGATCAGTACCGTGACAAAGTGGTGCTGGTGGTGAACGTGGCGAGCAAATGTGGTTACACTCCCCAATACAAAGGCCTTGAGGAACTTTACCAGCAGAACAAAGACAACGGCCTTGTCATCCTGGGCTTCCCCTGCAACCAGTTCGGCGCGCAAGAACCGGGCAGCAACGAAGAGATTCAGCAGTTCTGTGAATTGAACTATGGCGTGTCCTTCCCGGTGATGGGCAAAGTCGAGGTGAACGGCGGCAATGCTGATCCTCTGTACCAGTGGATGAAAGAGGAAGCTCCGGGACTGCTGGGAACTGAAATGATCAAATGGAATTTCACCAAGTTCCTGATTGGAAAAGACGGAACTGTGTTGAAACGTTTCGCCCCGAAAGACGAACCCAAAGACATCGCTGACGACATCAAAAAAGCCCTGGCTTAGATCTCGCCGCGAAACATACAAATAAACGTCACCGGACTGTCTGTGGCTTAAACACCGCCACAGCAGCCAGGTCCCTCACTTTCCTTCCCGCCTTCTGGCATCGTCGTTGCTATCTCCTCCTTATATACAAGGAAGGGATCCATGGTGATTTTCCGCCCGCTGCTGAAAGCTTTGCTGTTTTGTCTCGTTGTGGGACAATCGACTGCTTTTGCCGCCCTTAAAGTGGAAAAAGAAAAGTTCGACAACGGGGTCGTTTCCCGCGAGTCGTACTATCAGGACTCCCGACTGGTAGAGCGTCGTTATTTCAATATCGACGGCGTCTTCACCGCGTGGACACGCTTTACCTATCCGGCGGCAGGCCGGGTGATTGTCACGGACCTTTCCGTTGAAAAAGAAAGCTACGGCCTTGTCCAAACCCGCGAGGAATGGACCGGACTTGATGCGAACAATTCGCAGACTGAAAAATCCCGTCTTATACGCAAATGGCACTTTACCAAAGAAGCCCCTTTCAATCTGGAATATGTGGGCTGGAATGAACAAACCTCGCCGTTCCGGGAAATCCAAAAAGACTATCTGGATAAGAACGAGAAGGTAACCAGCTCGGTTTACCTTTACTACAAGGGCACCGATGAAAAGCCGTATGCCTTTATCGAAAAGGACCCCGCCGGAAAGACGATTGCGGAATTCAGTCTGTATGAAAAGTATGATCTGGAAAAGTCACTGAGAGAGGCTGGCAAAACTGCCGCCGAGATCAAAGTGCTGAAAAACCAGCGTGAAAACCCGGACAAGTTCGTTATCGCGATCATCGATTCCGGTTTTGACTACAATCACAGTGAACTGGTCACAAAGTGGTGGAACAATCCGGCAGAACCCGTCGATGGCATTGATAACGATGGCAACGGCTGGGTGGATGATAACTTTGGCTGGGATCAGGTTCGCGATATAGGCCTGCCAACAGAATCCACCAGCGGGCTGCAGAAAGACCACCGTCCTCTGTCGCATGGAACTCACGTCGCACACATCGCCACCAAGGGCTTGAACAATGTGGCTCTGGTTGGGTTTGCCGGTGATTACACCCGCGCTGAATATATCAAGAAGATGTCCGCCTTCATCAAACAACATAAAGTCCGTCTGGTGAATATGAGTCTGGGCTTCCCCTCAGATAACAAGGACATGCTGGGTTTGCGCGATGGTATTCGTGCCTATAAGACCATGATCGAAGAAAATCCAGAGACTCTGTTCGTCGTGGCCTCGGGCAACGCCGGTCAGGATCTGGACATCAGCAAGAACCGTCAGTACCCGGCAAGCTTCACTCACCCCAACGTGATGAAAGTGGGCGCACTGAATGCCGCCACGATCGAAGAGGTCACCCCTGAAAATGCGACGATGGCTGACTTCAGCAATTTCGGTCAGGACAACGTCGATATTCTGGCTCCGGGGGTTGACGTCAATGCAGCCTCTTTGGGGGGCGGCCTGATTAAACATTCCGGGACCTCGATGGCGACACCTTACATGGTGAATCTGATTGCGCAACTATGGGCCGAGCTTCCACATCTGACAGCGGCGGAAGTCCGTCAGTTGTTTATCGAAACAGCCCAAGTCACCAAAACACCCGCACCGATCAAGTCCCGAGGTTATGTTGATTTGAAGGCGGCTTTGCTCAAAGGAAAAATCAAAAAGCTGCAGGGCCGTTCTGCCGCCCTGGAAGGACCAAACTGCTGGAACGCATCCACTTATCTGGCGGGAATTTCACAAGGCATCCACCACACTGTGGGCAGTGAATTTGCCAACGTGCTTGAATCACCGCTATGCACCCAGATTTCCCGCGAAGAAGCACAAGCCGGAGACATCGTCGCCCTTCGCCGGGTGAACCGCAAAGGCAAAGTCCTGCCTGCCGCGTTTGCCTCGGAAGTGCATGGTGACACACACCTTAATTCCGGCATCGGATTCACTAAAAACGGCGTGATGCCGCAAGCCCCGTATGAAGTGCAAAGCAGCGAGCACATCTTCAACAAGTACCGCTCTACCGATGGCCGCGAGTGCAAAAAACTGGGAATTGAACGTCAGGACTGCCGCTTGGTCGAAATGGTCTATCGCTGCCAGACGCTGGAATCTTACATGAATGCTCGCGGCGGCTTGAATGCCTTCGAACAGGACATTCAACTGGCTCTGGATAAAGCAGAAAAGAATCTGGAAGAGCACTTTCTGAATGGAAAGCAACTCAACCCGGATTTTTCCCTGCAGGGCATCGCAGGCAGGATTGAGGGCTTGAAAGCCCAGGGCAGCACTCAGATGGTCATCGACTATTTTGAGTCCCGCTTAACTTCGCTGGAATTTGGAAATTAGACATTTAAATAAGTAAATGAATTTTTAAAAAGGAGAATTTTTATGAAAAAGGTTTTGATGGTTGCTTTGCTGATGGCGGGTGTTCAGGCTCAGGCGGATACGGAAATGCGTGTTTATACGAACGCGGAAGGTTGCACTGTGATTCAGGAAGCCCGCACTAACGGCACCACTTACGACATTGAAATGGCCGGTCAGCGCGCCTTCGTGGGTGTTTTGCATGACAGATCCACCGGAGACATCGCCGCTTTCTGTGATGACGTGAAAATCACCAGCACAGCAAAAGGCTTGAAGATGGAATGCGCGAAAAACCAGAATGGCGGCCTGACGACTCGCGGAGCTGCCGAACTGGGTCTTTTGAAAGATGGCACTTTGACTTCAATCAGTGTGATCGGCCAGGTTAAAAAGTTGTTGGGTTGGCAGACCGACACTGAGATTTCCTGTGCTAATCTGGAAGAGGACGTCGGTCCCTAGTTACCTTCTTGGTGGTATGATAACGATATTACGCGTGCCGGGATACCCGGTGCGCTGTCTTGCCGCTTCGGCCTCCGCCGGGGTTGCCATGCGGAATGGAAAGCTGTTTTTGATATTGGCAAAACCCATCCGGTTGAAGGTGTTTTCCTTGGCATAAGGTTTCGTGAATCCGGTGTAAAAATCAAACCGGCCCGGCCCTTTGATAGCTCCCCCCGCATCCCGCACAACAAAGAACCCGTCATGAGTCACTCCGTTAGGCATCACGGCCCCATCCAGCCTGGGCACATAGATCACATCCCCGATTTTATAAATACTTAAGTCCGCGGCCACCGTGTAATACGGATCCAAACAGACATTGCGCATTCCATATCCATAAGGACACTTGCGCATGTCGACTTCCTTAAAGCGGGGAATGTTGTCGGCTCCGCGGGCATAGTAATTAAATGAACGAAAACGTCCATCCTCATCGTGAACATAACAAGCCCCTTGCATAACACAGTTGTTGAAGTCCGCAGCACAAAGACGCGTCAGCACCTTGTCTTCCGGCGACAACATTTCAACCCGAACCTCATCCTGACACTTGTCCACGTCAAATTTGATAATGGGCTTATAGTAGATGGTGGGATTCAAGTACAAGGGCTCTTGTGGTTCGGGTAAAGGAGGAGGCATCGGAGCATCCGAGTAATCATCGGCACGAGCCTCCAAACTAATGGCCAGAACTAAAGTCAGAAACACTTTCAACATGGCCCCATACTAACAAACTCAAAGGGCCAGCAGGTCTTTTCGGGTAAAAGACATAAACCAGTGCGACAAAAGGTACCAGGTACCTTTTTCCGAAGCGCCGCAACACTTAAATTTCTATAATCAATGGGCCAACTGAGGGCAAGAGTGATCCTGAATCTCTTCGACGGAGCCGTAATTGTTTGTGCCACGCTCAAAGCGACTTGTGAGCAAAATCAAACTATGGCCCTTCTTTTTGTCTTTCACCGCCACCAGGCCCAGCCCAAACTCGCCGCTGTGATCTTTGGCACCTGGCACTCCGTCGGCCAGCATCTGGAAGGCGTTGCCTTTTTCCAGCTCTTTTTCGCTGATCTTACGGACATAGTACTTATGACCCAACAAGGGCTGCGGCAACAACGTCCATCCGTTTTTCAGTTTCGCCGCTTGCTCCTGCAGTTGCTGCTGGACCTGAGGTTTCACGCAAGACACATGGATGTGCAACTGATTCTGACTGCGCCCGAACTGAGAATTGATCGCCAAAGACACCGCTTCCACCGGAATGACAGAACCGTGCTTTTTATCCATATAGGTTTTGGCTTTCCAGGCCAGATCAAAATAGTTCGTCGCACCCGCAGCGCGGATTTCAGGGCTTTCCATACCGGTGATTTTCTCCGTCGGCATCAGCAGATACTGCAAATCTCCGACGCGGTCTTTGAACACGACATAACCTTTTTCCTCGCCTTGCGCGATGTTCACTTCGATGCACGGATTTTTCTCTTCACCGATTTTATGCAAAGGCAGACACTGCGTGCTGATGATATTCCACAAAGCATCCGAACGCGGAACTTCAACGACAGGCTTAGATTTGCAGGAGCTCAGTCCCAGGACAGCAACAGCGGCAAAAACGAAAGACAGGTTTTTCACAAACGACCTCCGTTTAGAAATTTATCCAAACGGAGGCACCAAATCACGAAGTCAGTGATTATCCCTCACTTCGTCCAGTCGCCTACGCCGGCAGAGCTTTCGCGACAGCGGCAGAGCTGTATCCACGACCGTCGATACAGCTGAAGCAGCTTATTTCATCTTCTTCAACAGACGCGAGTAAGCATCGGCATCCGCAGGCCTCGCCCAGTCGTGACCGACTTTAAGCAGATCCTCGTCGGTCACTTCAAGCCCCAGCCACTGAATGAAGTTTTCATCACAGATGAAGAAGTCTTTCTGGTATGGCAACAGATAGCCGCCATCCGATTCCAGATGGGCCCGGGCCTCGTCATAAGACGCATACCAGACTTTCCAGTAAGCGCTGTGACCCTTCTTGCAGAAGTCCACCTGGTTTTCCAGCGTGGCTTTCAGATCATTCCACGAGGCAAAACCCGCAGTCTTGGCAATCAGGGCAAAAGCATCCTTTAACTGAAAATCCTGACCGGCTTTCTGTTTGGCTTTTTGCAAAAGTTTGGCTTTGATTCGATACGATTCAAGGCGTGATACAGACATAGAACATCCTTTGGTCTTGTCGCCGTCCCCGCCCATGGCAACCAAAAGAATTAATTTTGATTTTTTGAAGACACGATTTAGATCGCATCACGAAATGAGATTCTCTTTTGCGGGTGCAGGCTTTTTCGCGAAGCCTTGAACCCAATATAATCGAAAACCGGAATTCCCGAAAGAGGAAATCTTAAACCCCGCTTCCAAGAGAGAAAAACCAAAATCAAATCAGCACCTTAAAGCTTATCCAGAACTTCCTTCAGAACGATCGCATGGTTAGTTTTTTCGTCCCGGGCGGCATACAGCAAAGTCACATTCCCATCCTGAGCCCGCTCGGCCAGCTCCGCCAGTTTATCGTGGGCTTCGGCGGATTTAAGTTCCTTTTTGTATTCTGTGCGAAACTCCCCGAACTTTTCGGGCTTGTGTCCGAACTCTTTGCGCAGCTCCGTGCTGGGACAGATTTCTTTCGGCCATTCACTGAATTTCAAATCTTCTTTTTTAATTCCCCGAGGCCACAGACGATCCACCAACACACGATAACCATCATCCTTACTGGGCTTTTCATACACACGCTTGATCTTGATCATAGTATAAGAATTTTACGCAACGCTTCTGCAAAAGTAAGCAGGTACCTTTTGGGGATGGGAAAAAACAAAAGCCCCGTCCTTTTGGAACGGGGCTTTGAGATTTAAAAAGCTGCTTCAGCTGTGGCCAAGCCACAGCTCTGCCGGCAGGGCCGAACTAGTGCTTGCCCTTTTTACCTTTTTTCGGAGCAGCATCTTCCGCTTCGATTTCAGTTGGCTCTGTGCCTTCGTGGTCTTCACCGTTGTTGCCGTTAGTATCAACCAAAAGTTTGCCGATACCGTTTGCCGCAAGGATCTTCTTACGAAGTTCAGTCATGTATTCCGGGTGCTCTTTCAGGAAGGTTTTCGCAGCATCACGGCCTTGGCCCATGCGCTCACCATTGATAGAGAACCATGCGCCGGATTTTTCAACCATGCCCGCAGTCACTGCCAGATCCAGAAGGTCACCCTCTTCAGAGATACCTTCACCGTACATCAAATCGAATTCAACTTTGGTGAATGGAGGCGCCATTTTATTCTTAACAACTTTCACCGCAGTACGGTTACCCGTCACGTCTTCACCGTTTTTGATCGCGCCCACACGGCGTACATCCAAACGAACAGAAGAAACAAGCGTGTTGGAACGGTTGATCGCCGCAGTCAATTTACGAAGAGCCTGGGACATCAAACGAGCCTGCAAACCAACGTGGGAATCACCCATGTCACCTTCGATCTCTGCACGAGGAACCAAGGCTGCTACGGAGTCGACAACCAATACGTCGATCGCGCCGGAGCGAACAAGAGTTTCAGTGATTTCCAAAGCCTGTTCACCAGTGTCTGGCTGGGAGATCAGAAGATCTTCCGTGTTTACACCCAGTTTACGAGCGTAGTTTACGTCCAACGCGTGCTCCGCATCGACGAAGGCAACAACGCCGCCTTTTTTCTGAGCTTGAGCGATAACAGACAAGCACAGAGTTGTTTTACCAGAAGACTCTGGTCCGTAGATTTCAACGATACGACCTTTTGGAAGACCGCCGATACCCAAAGCGATATCCAGGCTCAATGCACCGGTGCTGATCGCTTCAACGTCTTTAACCAAAGAATCGTTCGCGCCCAAACGCATGATGGAGCCTTTACCGAATTGCTTTTCGATAGTCGAAACAGCCAATTCAAGGGCTTTGATTTTTTCTGAGTTTGCTTTGTTGTCTACAGTAGCGTTTGCCATCTGTTATTCCCTCTCTCTCGTGACTATCGCCACGACGCTTTTTTACACTCCGACTCTGCCGGAGTACAAATTATTGTTTAAAAATCAGGCCGGGGGCCTTTTACTATTTCTTGTCGAGAACTTCTTTCAGCCAAGCCACTGCGTAGTCTACCGAAGTCATCTGGATGGATTTGCGATCGCCTGAAAAGAGTTCTTTTCGGGAATCTTCAAAACCCGGTCCAGCGATGGCAAAGCATACAGTGCCCACTGGCTTTGACGGTGTTCCACCTGTCGGACCAGCGATACCTGTGATTGCCACAGACCAATCAGTTTTAAGCTGACGACGCACTCCGTGCGCCATTTGACGAGCGACTGTCTCGCTCACCGCACCCTCTTGCATGAGAGTGTCTCGACGAACCCCCAGAAGATCCACCTTCGCCTCGTTAGAGTAAGAAACCACAGAGCCTAGAAATATGTCGGACACGCCTGGTTGCTCTGTTACAAAAGCCGAAAGTGCACCTCCAGTACAACTTTCCGCAAAACCCACTGTGAGTTTTTGGTCGCGAAGGGATCGAATGAGTTCTTGAAGCTTCTGATCGTTTGGCATCATTGACTGATCACCACGATCTGAGAGCCCAACCAATTGGTTTGAGTGTAGATCACTTGCATGATGAGGCTCGCAATTATCCCCGCGGCCACGTCATCGATCATCACTCCAAGTCCTCCTTGGATCTTCTTATCTAAATATCCTATGAATAAAGGCTTTGTGATGTCCAGCAATCTGAACAGGGCAAAACCGATTAAAATGGCCTGCCATGTCATAGGCATCCAAACCATGGTGATCAGAAAACCCAAAACCTCATCAATTACGATCTCTTTGTGATCATGACCGCCCTTGGAACGTTCGTAAGCCTCGCAGGCCGCAATTCCGACTGGGAGCAGCAAAATCACCGCCCCCATGTAAACCAAAGGACCCAATTTGCTTAAAAGAATGACAATTGGAATGGTCGCCAGGGTGCCCACAGTGCCCGGCCCTTTAGGAAAACGGCCCACACCAAACAGAGTCGCAAGTTGTATCAGAAAGTTTGTCACCATACCGATGAGGTACGCCGGACCCCGAGGCCTTGCAATGCAGAATGAGAAGCGTCAGAGCATTAAAGAAGGTTCAGAAACCGGCCCCGATTCCCGGACTGAAGCCGCCCACAGTTTCCCCGGTTTTGCCGAATACTTGGCGAAGAAATTATCACGACGACAGACCATCACGGCCGACGCACGTTCGGGCATTTCAACAATCCCCTGCATTTCAAAACACGTTTCTTCGGCATAGCGAAGGACCTTGCGGTTGCGGATGTCGGGCTCGCCAAAAATGCGCTGGGTGCGGGTTTCCTCGAACTGGAATTTTAAGAACGCGGCGATCAGCGACGGCGTGTAAGTGCGCCCCAGATAAGCGGTTTCTCCGATCAAAAAATGCAAACCCTGATCAAACGGACGGCTGTCGACGTACTTCCCCAGGATGTCGTCCTGAAGCCAGTAACGCTCCCAATAGCTGACCGGGCGGCCATCAATAAAACCGATGAAAAGATCCTGATGTTTGTCGGAAAGTTCGCTGATCAGATGGGCTTCAAGCTCGGTCCGGGTTTTCGCCAGATTCCACCACTGCGAAACATACTTCTGATGCATCCACTTGTAGTACACATCAAAATCACGCTCGATGGAAAAAGGGCGAAACGCATAGTAGCACCCGTTCTGACTGTTATAGATCTCAGCGCCTTGAGAGTTCATACCCGAAGACTAAAGCCCTCCGACCCCAACCCAGGCAAGATCAAAGCCAAGAACTTCCTGAACTCGAAATAAACAACGAACCACTATCCATTTGGTTTTCAGGTTGGACGCAAGGATCTATGTCTCAGTGCGAAAAACTTATGGGTTCCATCAAAATTAGCGATTCGACTTATGCAAGCCCTTTTCGCATACTGCCTTCACGGAGGCCCCATGATTCGTTGGATGATTCTGCTGGCTAGCTTGCTCTACTTCGTAGACACCCTGGTAGCCATTCAGTTGTAGATCAAACGCCGGAAACTAAAATGTTTGGTTTCACCTCTAAGACTCTCGGGGCCGACCTATTTTCTTGCCAGATCTCAGTTCCCAGCCACTCCTGTTAATGCTATAGATTTTTTATGAAACCAATCATTCTTACGGGCGACCGCCCAACAGGTCCCCTCCATCTTGGTCATTACGTTGGATCTCTTAAAAACCGCGTGGATCTTCAGGATTCCCACGATCAATACATCATCATCGCTGACGTTCAGGCTTTGACCGACAACTATGATGATACAACTAAGGTTCGCGACAACATCTTGCAAGTGACGTTGGACTATCTGGCGGCCGGCATTGATCCAGCAAAAAGCACCATCTTTGTTCAATCCGAATTGCCGGAACTGTTTGAGATGACCACTTACTTCATGAATCTGGTGACCGTGGCACGTCTGGAAAGAAATCCAACCGTGAAAACCGAAATCCAGCAGAAGAATCTGGAAAAATCCTTGCCTGCAGGTTTCCTGACTTACCCAGTAAGCCAGGCCGCTGACATTCTGGGCTTCAAGGCGAACCTGGTTCCAGCCGGTGAAGATCAAAACCCGATGATCGAGCAGACCAACGAAATCGCCCAGCGTTTCAACCACATCTACAAAACGGATTTCTTCAAGCCGGTCAAAGGCATGCCGGGTGTGGCGGGTCGCCTTCCAGGTATCGACGGCAAAGCGAAGATGAGTAAATCCTTGGGGAATGCCATCTATCTTTCCGACGATGCAGACACCATCAAAAAGAAAGTTCAGAAGATGTACACCGATCCAGGTCACATCCGCATTGAAGATCCGGGCAAAGTCGAAGGCAACGTCGTCTTCAGTTTCCTGGATGTCTTCGACCCAAGAAAAGATGAAGTCGCAGCTTTGAAAGAACACTATCAGCGCGGCGGTTTGGGTGATGGCACTTTGAAAGTGCGCCTGACTGAAGTTCTGAACACGATCATCGCACCCATGCGTGAACGTCGTGCCCAGTACGCTCAGGACCCGCAAGCGGTTCTGAAAATCTGCAAAGAGGGTTCCCTGAAAGCTCAGGAAAAAACCCGTCAGACTTTAAAAGAAATGAAAGCGATCATGGGAGTGGGGATCTAACCCCCCCACCTTTAAAGCGCCGGAGTTCTGCCGCCATCCACAGGAAGATTGATTCCGGTGATGTAAGCGGCGGCGGGACTGGCCAAAAAGGCAATCGCTTCAGCCATCTCCTGAGGCTCTCCGATTCTTCCTGCCGGAATGGTTTTCTTCCAGGCCTCTTCCACTTCATCAACACTGGCATTTGTACTTTTCGCCGAAGCATCCACCAGACCTCTGAAACGGTCGGTGCGAATATATCCCGGCAGCACGTTGTTCACCGTCACACCAAAGCCCGCAAGTTCACCGGCCAAAGTTTTTGACCAGCTCGCCATCGCACCACGAACGGTGTTGGAGACGCCCAGATTCGGGATCGGAGTTTTTACGGAAGTGGAAATCACATTGATGATGCGACCATAGTGATTCTTCTGCATGGACGGCAAAACCGCCTGCACCAGCAGATGAGCGGCTTTCAAATGCGCACGCAAAGGCTGATCAAATTCCTCAACAGACGCCTTATGCAAAGGCCCGCCCTTGGGACCACCGGTGTTGTTCAAAAGAATGTGCACAGTTTCCGATGCCAAAGGAGCAAGGACATTGGTTTTTAAGGATTCCGTGTCCCCCAAATCCGCCAGCAGATAACGGTGACCAGAGCCTGCCAGAGATGACATCAGGCCTTTCAATTTCTCTTCATTGCGAGCCACCGCAATAATGCGTGCCCCGCGCTGCGCGAGCAGTATGGCAGCAGCTTCGCCAATGCCACCGGAAGCTCCGCAGACGACGGCGGTTTTTCCATTTAAATCCAAAGAGGAATATGCGGATAAGTTCATTGGGGTTCTCCAGTTAACTTGAGTTAATACGAGAACCCCTTCAGGGGCAACCTAAAGGTCTTTATAATAGACCATATCTTCAGCGGAAGTGTATTTTGCGACAATCCTGCGAAGGGTGCCGTCTTTTCTCATGTCACTGATGGCTTTTCTTATTTGCTCTGCTTCGGACTTCGAAATTCTTCTTAATGAAAGATAAATTCCCCCCTGCATCTCGTACTCAGGATCCGGAACCGCCACCACATTCTGATTAAAATCAGGAATCACTTTTTGATAGTAGTTGTACACTGCTGGCGAAGTGAACATCGCCTGAACGCGTCCCGAAACAACCTGACGATAGCCGGTTGCCGGGCTTGGATATTCGACAATTCGGCCCGCTCCGATAAGCAGATCTTTTTCGGCAAGCTTCAAAAAGAATCTTGTCCCGATCTGATCACCGAACTTGATCCGCCCGTCCTTGATATAGTCCGCGATACTGCGTGCAGGATCATAGAAGGCTTTGTTCACCAACAGCTTGCGAACTGTTGAATACACCGGAACATATTCGCCGGAAGAACGAAATTTTTCAGAAGGAATCACCAAACCCACGATGTCAGCGCGCCAGTTTTTAAAATCATCGTGCATGCGCGGGGCATCCATTGGGGCCTGAGAAACAATGCAGCCCAGACGAACTGACAGTTCATTCATAAATTCAAATGTCAGCCCATGAACATGACCTTCATTGTTCACATCAAATAGCGGAGCATAGTTGTTGACGATAATTCGGAAGCGGCGACCGCAGTCTTTTGCTGACGCCACCGCAGAGAAGCAGAAAATGATAATTGGCAGTATGAGTAACCGTGTTTTCACACAGTAATCATAACAGCGATTCAACAAAGAACGAACAAGAAGGCCTCACCCTTTCAGTCTTGTAACAAGACTAAACTCAAGGCAGTTCTTGCGCCCACGTGTCAGGGATGACGATCTTGGCATCCTCTTCCCAGAACTCATAAGGGGCTTTTTCTCCACTTTTCCTTTTTTCGCGCTCCAGATTTACCAAATCCGAACGGAGCACTTCGCCGGAAGTGTTCTTGGGAATTTCCATGAACTCCACACGGCGTATACGTTTAAATGGAGACAGACGCATGCGTGCAAAGTTCATAATATCCAACGCCAGCTCTTTGCTGGGTTCGACGCCTTTGCTGACAGTGATCAAGGCCTTCGGCACGTTTTCACGAATGGGGTCCGGGCTGGGAATGACCACCGCTTCTCGAATGGCAGGAAATTCTTTCAAGACAAACTCAATCTCGAACGGACTGATGCGATAGTCTGAGGATTTAAACAAACCGTCGATACGATCGCAGTAGGTAAAGTTCCCCATATTGTCCAAATACGCGGAATCCCCGGTGTGATAATACTTTTGTGAAGAATCCAGACCCGACATCAAACCCCAGGGACTGTCAGAGATATCCACACAGATTTCCCCGCTGTCGGTCTCTTCACCCTTGTCGTTAAGCAACGCGATTTTGAAACCAGGCAAGGCTTTCCCGGAAGTGCCGAAGCTGTCCTTTTCTTCCGGGGGCACGCCAATCAGGGTCGCGGACTCGGTCTGACCATAGCCGTCGCGGATGAACAAACCCCACGCATGATGGACTTTTGAAATCAGATCCGCAGTCAAGGGCTCACCGGTGCTGAGGGCTTCGCGCAAGTGCACGTCATACGAACCCAGGTCCTCTTGGCACAGCATGCGCCACACCGTTGGTGGCGCGCAGAAGGTGGTGATCGGGTATTCATCCAGCACATCCAGAATCAGACTGGCATTAAATCGTTTTTCCTTAAACACAAAAACCGTGGCCTCGGCGTTCCATGGCGCAATGAATGAGTTCCAGTCATGCATGGCCCAGCCAGCAGAATTGATTCCGAGATGCACATCCCCCGGATGCAATCCCATCCAATACATTGTCGAAAGATGACCCACCGTAAAGCCCGCGTGGCTATGCTCGACGATTTTTGGTTTCACCGTGTTCGATGAAGTAAAATACCGGAACAGAGGATCGGTGGCCTTCGTGCGTTCGCTGACCTCGAATTCCGCGCTTTCTTTGTACACTTCCGGATAAAAAATCCAGCCGTCCACTTCCGCATCCACAACCACTGAAATCACCCCTGAGGATGTCACATCAAACTTTTCCGTATGCGCTTTCGTGGTGGCGATCATTTTGATTTTTTCGCGATTGAGCCGTTCTTTCAGCTCCTGTTGGGATAACAGTGGGTTGTTCGGAACAATCACCGCGCCGATTTTCATGGCGGCCAGCATGATTTCCCAAAGGGCCGCATCATCTTCAATCAAAAGAAAGACCGAATCCCCTTTTTGCAGTCCTTTGGCTCGCATAAAGTTCGCGGCTTGATTGGAGCGTTTTGAAATTTCGCTGAAACTGAACTTCTTTTCATGTCCGACTTCATCCACCAGCCAAAGACCGATCTTGGTATTGCCTTCAGCCATCGGGTCGAAGTAATCCAGGGCCCAGTTGAAATCATCAAAGCGGGGCCAGCGGAACTGGCTGTAAGCATGTTTATAGTCTGAACGGTGCAGAATCAGAAAGTCCCTCGCCTGCTCAAATTCATTACGAAAACTCATACAAACCTCCCGCGATTTTCCAAGATTATCATTTGTTCCTCGACTCGCCGATCTGTGTTTCTACATTGGACTGTGCAAGAACAGGGCAGTTGTGATAAAAAAATCCATGGGAATTTTTCGTACAGTTGCCAGCACTCTTATTCTTGCGATCTTTGTCTATGTCTCTCACCAGTTGACCCGCTTTACAGACTTTTCGTGGCAGGAAACAACTTTGGTTGTGAGCCTTCTCGCGTTCTTGTTCGCTTTGGTGATTGGAACTTTCCTCTTCTTCTGGAAAGAAAAAAAGCTGGACGTCAATCCATGGCGGGACCGTCTTTTGAATGGCTCCCTGACCGTCATGGCCTATATCAATTTTCTGATCACTCTGGTGATTCTGCGCGATCTGCTGGCCTTTGCTGACAAGATCAGCGGCTCGTGGATTTCCCTGGACACCCTTTACAGCTCCCAGGCCACCGCCGCCTTGATGGGACTGCCGGTGGCGATGATCGCCCTGGGAAATGCCATCGTCCGCCGCGGGGCCCGCGCCAAAGTCATGCCGATTTCTTTTGCCAACCTTCCCTCTGAACTGGAACGCCTGCGCATCGTGCACATCACGGATTTGCATATCAGCCCCAGTCTGCCACTGCGTCTGGTGCAAAAACTGGTTGATCAGGTCAACGCCATGAAGCCGGACCTGGTTGTCTTCACCGGCGACATTCTGGACAGTTTCATTGAAAAACATCAGGCCGAGTTTGAAATCCTGAAAGACATGCGCGCCACCCACGGAATCTATTATGTTCCCGGCAACCACGAATATTACTGGGATGCCCCGAAGGGACTTCAGGCCTTCCGGTCGCTGGGATTCCATGTGCTGATCAATCAGGCCACCACCCTGAACTTCGGCAAGGCCCAATTGCAGATTGCGGGCATTCCCGACCCGGCCGCCCTGCACTTTCGCCAAGAGGGGCCGGAGCTTGAAAAGGTCGCCCACCAACTGCGCCCGGGAACCTTTAAAATTCTTCTGTCCCACCAGCCGTCCCTGGCCCCGCATATTGAAAAACTGGGGGTGGACTTACAGCTTTCCGGCCACACCCACGGCGGACAGTTCTTCCCGTGGAACTGGCTGATCGTGTTCTTTGAACGCTATGCCAAGGGGCTTTATCAGGTCGGAGCTATGCAGCTCTATGTCAATCAGGGAACGGGTTACTGGGGACCGCAACTGCGTCTGGGAACTTATTGCGAACTGACTGAAATTATCCTTCGCAAGGCTTAAAAAACGGGGTATTAATTTCCCCTATGTCCCGAGAGAAAGATCCCCTGAAAACCCGACAAGCCGCCAAGAAAAAGGTCATGGACATGATCGCGCGCCGGGACCATTCCGAAAAAGAACTTCGCACCAAATTGAAAGAGAAGTTCTCAGACGAAGAGGACGTGGGGGATATCATCGATGAAGCCATCGAGTTTGCCAAAGACAACCGCTGGCTGGGCGACCCCGTCGACCTGGCCCATCGTTTGGCCGACATGCTTCATCGCCGTAACAAGGGCATCTATTACATCAACAACTACCTGAAGGAAAAAGGTCTTCCCGCTGTTGAGACAGATCGCGCTTTGGAGCTTGAAAAGGCGCTGGCGATTGTCAAAAATAAGTACGACGAAGACCACAATTTTTCCCGAGAGGAAAAAGCCCGAGTGGGCCGGTTGCTGGCTTCCCGTGGATTCGATTCTGAGACCGTAAGAAAGGTTATTTATGAAAAGCTCTGAGATCAGAAACGCCTTTATCAAATACTTCGAAAAGAACGGACACAAAGTGGTTCCGTCCTCTTCCCTGATTCCTGAAAATGATCCCACGTTGCTTTTCGCCAACGCCGGAATGAATCAGTTCAAGAACACTTTCCTGGGTCTTGAAAAGCGTGACTATTCCCGCGCCGTGACCGCACAAAAGTGCGTGCGCGCCGGCGGTAAGCACAATGACCTGGAAAACGTGGGCTTCACGGCCCGTCACCACACGTTCTTTGAGATGGTGGGGAATTTTTCTTTCGGTGACTATTTCAAAAAAGACGCCATTCATTTTGCCTGGGAATTCCTGACTAAGGAACTGGCGATTCCAAAAGAAAAGCTTTATGTGACCGTGCACATCTCTGACGATGAAGCGGCCGACATCTGGCACAACCAGGAAGGCGTGCCACGCGAGCGCATCTTCCGCTTTGACAAAGACAACTTCTGGAAAATGGGCGACACCGGTCCGTGCGGTCCTTGCACCGAGATCTTCTATGATCACGGGCCTAAAGCCGGGACTATTTCTGATCCATTCAAAGGCATCGAAGCCGGTGAAGACCGTTTCGTTGAAATCTGGAATCTGGTGTTCATGCAGTACTTCGAAAACCCTCCGGGCACATTGACTCCTCTGCCAAAGCCGTCTGTTGACACCGGTGGTGGTCTTGAGCGTATGTCTGCAGCCATGCAGGGCGTGTTCAACAATTACGACACCGACCTGTTCCAGCCAATGATTCAGTTGGCGTGCAAGATCGGGAACATCGAATACATCTCTGACAAAGAAGTGCTGGCGAAAAACCCGGCAGCGGCTGAAACCACCGCCGCTTTGCGCGTTCTAGCCGATCACTGCCGCTCCACTTCCTTCCTGATTGCGGACGGCGCTTTGCCATCCAATGAAGGCCGTGGTTACGTTCTTCGCCGTATCATGAGACGTGCGATCCGTTACGGTCGCAAGCTTTCTGCCGACAAATCCTTCCTGCCAGGCATGGCGGAAGCTTTGATTGAAAGCATGGGCGCGGTTTATCCGGAACTTAAGACCCGCCGCGATCACATCCTGAACACCATCCGTGACGAAGAAGACCGCTTCATCGCCACTTTGGACAAAGGCACCGCGATCCTTGAGGACGAACTGAAAAAAGCCAAATCCAAAGGCATCAAAGAGCTTTCCGGCGAAGTGGTCTTCCGCATGTATGACACTTACGGCTTCCCGGCGGATTTGACCCGCGTGATCGCCAACGAACAAGGCATCGAAGTGAACGAAGCCGCGTTTGAAAAGGAAATGGAAGACAACCGCGCAAAATCCAAAGCCAGCTGGAAAGGCAAATCCATGGGCGCTGATGAGGCGCACATGATCAAGTTTGCCAAAGACTATCTTCAATCCGGCAAATCCGTGACGTTCCTGGGTTATGAAGGCACGATCGGCGACGGCAAAGTCATGGGCCTTTCCAACGGTCAGGCCGAAGTTCAGGAACTAAAAACCGGCGACACCGGTCTGATGATTCTGAATGCGACCACTTTCTATGGTGAAGGTGGCGGTCAGGCTGGTGATGTGGGTTACATCATGAACGACACCAACCGTGCCCGCGTGATCAACACCACGAAGATCGACGATATCGTTCTTCACCACGTTGAAATCGAACACGGCTCCTTCAAAGTGGGCACTGCGGTCGTCACCGGGGTGGATCCGGTTGAAAGACGCAACACGGCTGCGAACCACTCGGCAACTCACTTGTTGCACGCGGCTTTGCGCAAGGTTCTGGGCACTCACGTGACTCAGGCCGGATCTTTGGTTGATTCCCAGAAAACCCGTTTTGACTTCACTCACAACAAACCGGTTTCTTCTGAAGAAATCAAAAAGATCGAAGATCTGGTCAATGAACAGATCGCCCGCTGCAATCCGGTGCAGACCGAGATGATGTCCCACAAGGCAGCCCTTGAAAAAGGTGCGATGGCTTTGTTCGGTGAAAAGTATGCGAGCGACGTGCGCGTTCTGACCATGGGTGATTTCTCGTGCGAGCTTTGCGGTGGTACTCACGTGAAGAACACTTCTGAGATCCGTCTGTTCAAAATCGTTTCAGAAGCAGGTGTCAGCTCGGGTGTTCGCCGTATTGAGGCGATCACGGCTGATAATGCTGTTCAGTACATGATGAGTGCTGTGACCCATCTGGATGATGCTTTGGCGGCGGCCGGCTTCCAAAAAAGCCCGCACTACATCAAGCATCTGGAAACCACCGGCGAAACTGCCACTTTGGCAAATCGTGTGGAGTCCCTGAAAGATCAGGTGAAACAGCTTGAAAAAGAAATGAAGAAGCTTCAGGGCGGTCAGGTGAACGTGGATGACCTGGCAGCAAATGCGCTGACCTTCAAAACCAAAGCAGGTGCTTCGGCGAAACTGGTTCTGGCGGATGTTCCTTTGGATGACCGTCAGGTTCTGGCAGAAGTCACTGATCACCTAAAAAACAAAATCCAGTCCGGCATCGTCGTTGTCGTCGGTCAGGGTGATGGCAGTCATCCGATCATCGTCAGCGTATCGAAAGAAATTTCCGGCGAAACCAAAGCCGGTGATCTTCTGAAAGAGGTCGCGGGTGTGATGGGTGGTAAAGGTGGCGGTCGTCCGGACTTCGCTCAAGGGGCTGCACCGAACCGTGCGCAACTGAACGAAGCCTTCGGCAAAGTGAAATCCATGTTGGGTCTTTAAGACCAAAAAAAAAGGGCCTTCGGGCCCTTTTTCTTTTTCTGCTTACTCGCAGTTCATCGCTGTCCAGTTGTTACGAACGTGGGAAACATAGGCTTGGAACACATCGGCCAGGCCTCCACAAAGATCTTTCAGACCTGTCCCGCAGGAATCCTTTTCTTCCCCCAGATTCACACGCGTTTCATTGGCGTACAAAGACGCATAGGCCGGTTTGTATCTCATCGCGCACATGTCAGCGGATTTCACCGGGGCTGCGCACACGGAAGAACCGCTCAGGATTGTTTTCAGTTCCGACAGACTGCCCGCAGACAGACAGCGTTCCTGAATAACCGTGTTCACTTCATCCACCAGTTGAATGCGGCCTGAATCAGTCGCAATCACCAGTCGATACTGACCCAGCTCGCTGGCTTTGGCAGCGACGCCTTCAACCACGGTGTCAGACACATTGGGAATTTCAACATAAGTGACTTTGGCGGGAGTGCTTGCGGAATCACCACCACCGGAGGGAGGAAGTGCCACAGAAACATCATTCAATGATGCCATTTCAGATGTCTGAAGCGAGTTCTGACTGCAGTTCTGGAATCCAAGAATGAGACACACAGTCCCGGTCAGCAGTGCCAAACGTTTAGTCATGAATTCCCCCTGTTTGCCCGTTTCAATATGAATAGAGGCAAGATCCGTTCCGCGGTCGGACCTTCGTAATATCGGGATAAGCTGTTAGAAACTTAACGCTGTCTTAAGAGTTTGCAGGGGCTGTTTCGATGTCTTCTGCACAGTATTTTTGAACGATTTCCAGAACGGTCTGCTTGCGCACGGGTTTGCCACAGTGCTGGTCCGCCCCGGCCATCAGGCTTTTTTCAATATCTTCGGTGAAACTGTTGGCGGAAATCACCACCACAGGTGTGCGGCGCAGGCCGCGGGCCCGCTCGATCTCGCGCAGCTTTCGGATGGTGTCCAGACCCGACATCTTCGGCATCTGCACATCCATAAAGATCATGTCGTAATGACCCCGCTCCCACATCTCCAGACATTCATATCCGTTGTAGGCCGAATCCGTGGTCACATAATCCAGGCGCTTGATATAGGCTTTCAGCAGGGTGTGGTTTTCTTCCATGTCATCAACAATCAGAATGCCCTTTCGCCCCGTCTCGGACCCTGGTTGCACCACCTGGGGCGGCGGAGCCAGTTCCAGATTAAATCGCGTGCTCCAAAGCTCTGCCCGTCGTGATGTCACCTGAATCGAAAAATGGAAACGGGATCCCACAAACTGACGGCTTTCACAGTAAAGCTCGCCCCCCATCAGATGCACAATCTTCTGAGAAATACTTAAACCCAGGCCCGTGCCCCCGAAACGACGGGTGACGGAAGAATCCTCCTGCCCGAATTCATCAAAGACTTTTTTCAGGTTTTCTTTGGCGATACCAATGCCGGTGTCCTTGACCTCAAAGAAGATGACTTCTTTACCCGGCTCTTTTCCCGGATACGGCTGCACCGTCAGTTCAATTGCACCACGGTCGGTGAACTTCACCGCATTTCCCAGCAGATTCATCAGAACCTGTTTCAAACGCAGGGAATCCCCCACAATCAAGCGGTCATGTTCCGGCGGATGGAAAGTGAACTGCAGATTTTTACGCAGGATCGAAGTGCTGATCAGCGCCTGAACCTCACGCACCAGATCGCTTAACAGGAATTCCCGACTTTCGAGCTGCATGCGGCCTGATTCAAACTTTGAAAAATCCAGGATATTATTCAGCATGCTGAGCAGCGTATCCCCGGCACTTTGCAACGAGATCAAAAGCTCTTTTTGCTCGAAATTCAGATGCGTTTCATTCAACAGCTCTGCCGACCCCAGCATCGCATTTAATGGCGTGCGGATCTCGTGGCTCATGGTTGAAAGGAACAGGGATTTTGCACGGGTTGCGGCTTCCGCACGATCGCGGGAATCCTGCAAGCGGGCCAAAGCCTCTTTGTCCTGCGCGATCACGTACTTTCCGGTCATCCACACCATCAGGGTGAAAACGACATAAGCCACCAGGGCCACAAAACCAAAGAAGAACAAACGGAAGTACAATCCGGAATAAGCCTCTGTCTTTTCCTGATAGATCACCAGATGCCATGGCTTTCCTTTAATCGGACGGGAATAGGTCAGATAGGTTTTGCCATCCGCCCCGGGAAATTCCTGAAGCTGGCGCTGGTTCTGTATATTAAAAACTTTTTGCGAAAGCTTGGGCATCGCCTTGAATTCATCCTGATTCAAAGCCCGCAGATATTTAAAGCCCAGCACCGGCGTGTCCTTGGCAATCAAAGGCAGCACCGGACGACCGTGTTCATCCACGATCAAGGCACCCCCGGTTTCACCCAGCTTAAAGACCCCCAGGCGGTGTGCGATGTCCCCGGCCAAAGTATCAATCCCCACCACGGCTTCAAGCTTTCCGCCATTGCTGAAGATCCCGGTGGAGGTGCTGAACATGATTTTTTCCATGTAGCCCTTGTCGAAATAGAAATCCGAATAATTCACTCCGGAATTCTTTTCATTCATCCACCACCACTGAACATCGGGATCCTTGTCGTAACCGGGTTCCGCAAAGACTTCCGCCACAAAGGTGGATGGGTCATTGTATTTGGGATTGGCAAACAGGGAATAATCGCGGTGAACGACATAAACGTAGGCCTCACGCCCCATGTATTCCCGCGCCAGACGCGGCCCCAAAGCGACCCAAGCATTAAACTGAGTGCTGTGGCTGGCAATTGTGGCCGAGGCAAACTGGCGGAACTTTTCAACTCGAGTGCCCTTGGGCATCACATCGAAAAGTTCGACCATGCTTTTCAGCCGCTGAACATTGGCTTCCAGCGTGGCAAAATCATTATTGATGCGGTCGACTTCCCGGGCGGAAGCCGGTTCCATGCGTTCGCGGATGGCCCGCTGTTCTTGAATGAAAAGATGCGTGCCATACACCCCCAGCACTGTCAAAAGCACCAGGGTTGTCACCAGCTGATTCAGCAGGAATAAATGGACAAAGGTCAGCTTCTTTTTCATTCGCCCCGTATTAGAAGTTCACACCCAATCCAACAGTGCCATAGAAAGTGGTCAACTTCGCGCCGGAACCGTCAGAGTTCTTTTCGTAATAATAGTTCTTCAAACCAAACCCGGCTTCACCGAAGAAGCGCGGAGTCCATAAAACCTTCCCGTGGAAGTTCAGCACATAGTCATCACCCAGAGTGATGTCGCTGTCGGTGGACGAGAGGTATTTGATAAATTCCATGTCCACCCATTTTGGATAGTTCATGAACGGAATCTTGGAAAACCAGTAATCAATCGCACGCGGCATGGAACGGGCCCAGAACAAACCTGCGCCGATCTTCGGCACATTGCTGTCTCCCAACGTCATCGCCTCGTAAGCCACGATCAATCCCAGAGTTTCATCTTTTTCCCACAGACCCGGAGTAAAACGATAGCGCAAATCCGCATCCATCACCGCCAGCTTTACGTCTTCAGAATTGCCGCCCGCTGTGGAAGCCGGCAGATTCGTCAGGGACGTGAAATACTTCGCACTGACTCCCCAGCGCTGTTTGGACAACCAGTAGTTCTGCCAGCCAAACAGATCATTGAACCACCACGAAACGTGGCCTTCACCCAGAACCACATAATCAGAATCACTGGTCACAACACCCGTCAGACGCAAGCTGGCCTCGCCTGCACCGGCACGATAGATTTCCAGGTAAGATTTGTGCGTGGCCTTTTCGCCCGGCACATCCAAAGTCGCCGTGTTCATGGCAAACTTCTGAGGAGTTTCAAAGTTCCAGACGGTGACGTTGTCTTCCATGTCACGCACGGGCATCTGATCCTTGGAAAGATAAGTGCCTTTCAAAGCGCGGGTGGAAATAAAGCGGCGGTCCTTTTGACGGGGCGGTTCGGTGATTTCCAAATTATAGACAAACACCCCGCCGGATTTACCCGGCAAAACCAGACGGGCATTTTTCTGGTTCACATCCGCCTGCCACATGTCAGCGCGGGCGCCAATCGTGCTTTCAAAACCCAGCATCTTGGTCACTGCACCATAGTCTTCACCAACGATATTTTCAGACTCCAGCTTCAAGGGTCTTGGCATATCACCAGTCAGAGTCACGTCACCGGCTTTCTTTTCAGATTCGATCATGTCCCGAATCACCGGAGCCACTGGCTCAGAGACGAATTCATAAGTCGCATCAGAGTCCAGGGTCGCCAGGAACTGCACCGGTGTTCCCACGGCCACTTCCTCAGCCCCTTGCAATTTCTTTTCTTCATTCTGGAAGATCACACGCGGGCTGGCTTCAGACTTGGTTACCCCGATCTGGACGTTGCCGTCTTTGATCTCAACACCGTACCACTGGGAGCAAATGCTGGAATAGCCTTTGCCGGCTTCCGCACGCAGACAGAAACGGAAACGCTCGCCGTCCTTCCACTGAGGACCTTTGCTTTCATTGATCGCTGCAGAGGACCAGGTGCCCGTGCCTTTCACGGGTTGCTTCCACAGCTCTTTCCCCTGCTGACTGATCACAGACACTTCACCGCCGGGAACCAGTTCATGATTCCACGTCAGATTCAAAGTGTTGTTTTCAACTTTGGCCGCCAAAGACTGACTGTCAAACACCAGCCCGCCGATATCGAGCTGCTTGCCTTTGGATTTTTTCAAGTCGTATTCGACCACGGGATTTTTGATCTTCAGCTCTTGATCCACAACAGAGAAGAACAGAGGTCTTGTGAACTCAGTTTCTTTTTTCTCGGGTTTTTCCGTGGTCTCGGCAGAAGCCGCCACGGGCGCTGTTTCTGGAGGGGTGGGTTTTGCTGCCTCTTGTGCAATAGCAGTTTGGCAACCTAAGATGACGACCAAAGATGAAATCAAGCTCTTCACAGATGTTCCTTACGCAAAATTTCGTTAACACTAAGAATAATCTAATAAACATGAATAAGTCCTTTAAATCAGAGCACTTAAGACTTAGTACTAGGACCAGCTTTGCGTCCAATGTGGAACATTGCGTGAGAGCCTAGACAAATAGTGCGATGCATTTGCATTGCATGGTCCAGCACACTGAAATAGCCTCCCTGCGTTTACCTATAGGAGGGTATTAAATGAAAAAGCTACTTATGGCTGCTTTGGTTCTTTTCGGTTCTTCTGCTATGGCAGACACAAGAATCATGACTTGCGTAGTTCCTTCTGAAACTAACGCTGTAACTTTGGCGATTGACCTTGCTGATGACCAGTCCGCTGACTTCGTGATGGTGAACCTGATCGAGCGCTCCAGCAACATGATGTTCTTCTCTCAGATGGACAAAGGCACTATCGCTCAGCAGCTTCAAAACGGTTTCCTGAACATCCTGGCTTTGACTGAAAAGTCTTCTCAAGTTGACGGCGTTATCAAAAACACCGGCTTCCTGGGCTTGAGCCTTGAGTCTGATGGTACTTTCGGTGGCTTCCTGGCTGCTAACGGCAACATCTACCCATTGTCTTGCACGAAGTAATCTGTTCTTAACAGAGCTTTCAAGATGAAATGAAAAACGCCTCGAAAGAGGCGTTTTTTTTATCGTCCAATGACGGCACCCGCGTTGGATTTCAGGCACTTGACCTGGCAACTTTCATACACGGTCACCTTCGTGCCCGGCACACAAGTCAGATACAGCGGTCGAATCATGGACAGCGCCTCTTCATAGCTGATCTTTTTTTTACATTCCTTTTCAATGACTTCCTGAATGGATTCCACCTTGCCGGCATATGCGGACGTGGGCCCCAGCACCACGGTTATCGTCATAAATACTGATAAGAAAATCATAACCCCATCCATTAGAAATCCGTTCTTAGACTGAGGTAATAAGTTTTCAAAACACGATCCGTGCTTTGCACGGGTCCAAACCCAATGGGAGTGGCTGAATAATTCTGCTGGCGATAGCCTGCCCGCAAAGTCACCAGACTCATCCACTTGGTCGTGACATACAAATGCTCACTGTTACCAGGTGTTGAATAAAACCGGGTCAGATCCTCGGGCGCAGCAGAGAAATAAAACGGCACACCCGAACTGGTCAGCCATTCCAAACCCAGCGCCCAGTTCTGAAAACGGTAGCGCGTTGAAAGCAAGGTCAGACTGCCATAGTTGGTCCCGTAATCCTGATCCGTCCCAAACCCCAGCCCCGGAGCCAGCAGCCCATCACTGATCGTGTTGGTGTAAGTATGACTGAGCGATACATCCAAAGCCGTCTGCGCGATGCTGTTCAGCTCAAGCAATGCTGTCAGACCATCACCCTGCAGATTCAGGTCTGAAGTCCCCGCCCCCGTTGAAAACGGCAAACGTCCACTTTTATAGTACTGAAGAATGGCACCCAGCTCATCCGTCCACGACTGATTCTTCAACGTGTAATCAAGCTGTACCGAACCCATATTGATCAGTGTTTCAGTGTCATCACCAACCTGAACACCAGCATTGGTGTCATCAGTCGGCGGACGCAAAAACTTTCTGTTTCCACCCCACACCACATCGGTGAAAGGAGTGTAAAGCACGCGCACCGCCAGTTCATGATTCAATGGCAGATGTGAATCCGCGCGGAAGGTGACCGCGACTCCGTCCAACGGAGCATCAAAGGTCAGCAGCGGATAAGTTCCCTGTCTGGGCAGCATATCCCAGAAATGTTCCGGGCTGCCATTCACCGTCGGCAGTCGTCCCACCGACAGGGTCCAAATGGATTCAGGGCAGGAAAGATCCACATAGGCTTTTTCCAGGTAAATCAAAGAACCCGAATTCGAATACACCCCTTCAACATCATGAATGTAGGTGGGATCACCACCTTGCGAACGCCAGTTGTTCATGAACTTCGTCGCTGTCAAACGGGTGTAGACGCGAATTTGCGGATTGATCTCGGCATCCGCATTCAAAGAAAGACGCAAACGCAGGTACTGCAGATCCGGATTATCAAAAGTTTCAGGGACATTTTCTTCAGCCGAGATGTGATCGTAAGTGGAAATCAAAAAGCCTGAAAGATTGAAGTAACGAAGGTTCTGATTGGCTTCCAGCTCTGCAAGACGTTCTTCGACGGTTTTGGGAGTTGTCACATACATGGAAGCCTGATGGGCCTGCACCACAGATCCCAAGAACAACAGCAATAAGCCAACAGCATTCTTCATGCAGCGCCTCCCCCATATAGAGGACTAGCACCCGCATGACAGCCTTGCAATGAGAGTAAAATTACAATTCCAGGGGAATTATAAACAATAATATGTATGCAGAAAAATTGAGAGCTTTAAAGACAGGGATTTTGGATAAAAAAAAAGGGAGCTCGAAAGCTCCCTTTTTTCTTCCATTCGCAATTCTCGAAAGAATGCGTCCGAGCAAATTAACGCTTGGAGTATTGGAATCTACGGCGTGCACCTGCTTTACCGTATTTTTTACGCTCAACCATACGAGGATCACGTGTAACGAATCCAGCTTTCTTCAAGATCCCTTTGAATTCAGGATTGAAAGCGATCAAAGCACGAGTGATACCCAAACGGATCGCACCAGCTTGTCCAGACTCACCACCACCTGCAACAGTGATTTTAGCGTCGAATTTGCCGATTTGGTTCAAAAGATCAAGAGGCTGTACGATCACCATGCGGGATTGCATACGAGTCAAATAATCTTCAGATTTTTTACCGTTGATTGTGATAGTGCCTTTACCAGGCTTCAAGAAAACGCGCGCGGAGCTTGTTTTTCTTCTTCCAGTTGCATAGTAGAATTTATCTGCTGCTGCCATGTTCTATCTCCGATTATTTCTTAGAAGGAAGGGTGTAAAGAGCCGGCTTTTGAGCAGCATGAGGATGCTCAGCACCAGTGTAAGCCTTCATTTTCATGATAACGTGACGGGATAGCTTGTTTGTTGGAAGCATACCGCGAACAGCTTCGTGAATGATGAAAGTAGAATCTTTCTCTTTCGCTTGAGCTGCTGTCATCTCTTTCAAAGAACCGAAGAAGCGAGTGTGAGAGTAGTACTTCTTGTCCTGCCACTTAGTTCCAGAAAGCTCCATCTTGTCCGTGTTGATAACAACTACGAAGTCGCCAGTATCAACGTTAGGAGTGTAGATAGCTTTGTTTTTACCACGAAGGATAGTCGCTACGTGAGTTGCTACACGACCAACTTTTTGGCCAGCAGCATCGACGATCCACCATTTTCTTTCAACTTCTTCTGCTTTTGCATTGAAAGTCTTCATTTAGAGTCTCCAGTTTCATTGTGAACAGTCAGTTTTACCGTCTGCCTGTTCGGCAAAAATATGTTTGAGTTTAACAACGGGCTCTTACACTATTTTGCGGGAAGGGATGTTTTAAAGTTCTAGGCACCTATTGTCAAGGTCCTGAGGATAATAAACCTTCATCAGGTACAGGCCCTGTGCGGGCGCCGGAGGACCGGCTTTCATGCGGTCTTGAGCCGCAATAATCTCCTGCATTTTTGAAGGCTCCAGGCCTTTGCGTTCCAAAAACATTGAGGTCCCCACAATATTTCGGACCATCTGCTTTAAAAAGCCGCTGCCGGTGATCGTGAACTGCAATACACCGGGTTTACGCCATTCCCAGTCCGCCTTATAAATCTCACGAACCGTGTCCGGGACCGGGGTTCCGACGGATTGGAAGCTTTTAAAGTCTTGATTTCCCAAGAGATATTTCGAACTTTCCTGCAAATGTTCGATATTGATCGGCAGGCGCACCCAGTCCGCATATCTATTTAAATGAGCGCTGGGACGGGGTTTGTTCACTATAAGATAGCGATAGGTTTTATGAGTCGCCGACAAGGTCGCATGGAAGTCATCCGGTGCAATCCAGGCTTTCTTGGCCACAATTGACGGAGGCAGATGGGAGTTCAAGGCCCAGCACAGGTCCCATTTCTTGCTTGGATCAATCTTGCGATGCGTAGAAAAGTGGCAAACCTGGTTCAGGGCATGAACCCCGGCATCGGTTCGGCCGGAGGCAAACAGGGTGATTTTTTCATTGAAGACCTTGGACAGGGCCTCTTCGATCACCTGAGCGACCGAAATCTGGTCCTCGGGTTTTTGTTTCTGCCAGCCGCAGAATCCTGTTCCGTCATAAGCAACGGTAAAGCGCACTTTAGTAGTCATGCGCGGGAACCTATCAGGTTCCCCTTAAGGCCGCAAGATGGCGGGAACTTTTAACAGCCTAGAACAAAGCTCCCTGACAGGTGACGATCTTGCCGCCGAAGTGGGCATAGTTTCTCAAGGCCGAGATGATATTGTCTTTAAATCCTTTCAAAGCCGGCAGCGACGCCTTCAACCCCTCCATACGGAAAAGATAGTATCTGGTCGCATGATCCTGATACACGAGGAAAATACCAATACCCGGAGGCATCGACATCCCGGTGGAAGCCGCCCAACCAAACTGATTCGGCCCTTGGCGGAAGACTCCCGTCGCCCCACCGTACATCGTTGTATTTTTCTGATGCGTGAAAGCCCCGTCACGTTTTTCAAACACAAGACCATAAGTGCCTGCCGCAGAAATCTCTGCCACACCGGTCAGGGTTTTCTTCAGGCGCTCAACATCCATGAAAATCTCAAAGACCATTTTTGATTTGCCGTCAGATCCCACCTGGCGCGAAACACCTGCACCCAGTCCCAGCATATAAAAGAACCCGCCGGATTCAGGAATGAACCGGCCAATGCTTCTGCCACGCAGAGCCTCCATCACCTTTTGCGGCAGCGCCAGCCCCGCCCCGATGGAAACCATCATCGTTCCGCCCTTCACATTACTGCGGGAAACGACATGGGAACTTTCATAAAAACGATTGTTCAGTTCATTCAAAGCCTTGTTGATCTTACCCGGCTTCACACGGAAGAACGACAGCACACGCGCGAACTTACCCAGAAACGCTGACTTCTTGGCCAGGAACTTGGCGATGTCGGCATCAGAAAGTTCCAGCAGTTTTTCCAGCTCCGCTTCGCTGCGCGGGCCTTCGAATTCATACAGTTTGTCTGTGGGAATATCGGCTGTCATCGCCGCGCGGGCTCTTGCAATAAAGGCCTTGCGGTTGAAGTCTTTCTCGCCCTCCACCACTTCAGACAAATCCAGCTTTATCACCGCCTCATCCGCGATGTCGGTGCGCGGAGCTTTCTGGTTTTCTGTTTGAAGGGGTGTGGATTCAAAAAGCAGGAGATTGGCGTCGTCTTCAGCAATGGCGTGAACGCCGGTCAAAGAAACGGCAGCGATCAAAAGCAGGCTTTTGAAAAGGGTGCGAATGGCCATGGGAACTCCTGTTCCCGCTAAAAAGAGCAATGGGCATACCAACCGGCAAATAAGAGAAAAGCCCTAAAAATCCCCTTATCTCTGCTAAATTGCTTATAAGACCAGAACCACCCCCGGCCCCAGTCAGCCCTGTGACAGGAAACCGAAAATAGGCACTTCCGGCGCCTAGCGGAAGTTTTCCAAAGGGACATCCTTACCCAGCCAGCGCTGCATGATGCGGGCATAGTCCGGCGAGGTTTTCAGCTTTCTTAAACCCCGATCCAGCTTTTCACGCAGCTCACGGCTTTGCGGATGGGAGCGGGAAAAATGGACATAGATGGGCTCATTGCTCAGCTCTAAAACCGTGCTCACTTTGCCGCGAAACTGGGGGTTTCTTTGCAGGTAATAGTACAAAACCATTTCGTCGATGGCGGCGTAGTTTATCCGGCCGGTCACCACCAGCTTCAATGAAGTCATGTCATTGGCGGTGAAGTGCTTCAGGATCTTTTTGTTATCGTCGAATTCCTTCCCAAATGGAAAACCGCTGGGTAGTGCCACCGTCTCCCCTTCAAGGTCACGGACGACACGGATGGATTTGGTCTTTTTTACATGGCGATTGGTGACAATCAATCCGCGGCTGCGGAACAGGTGCTCATCCGGGAAGATGTATTTTTCAACCAGCTCCTGATTTTTTGCCGAGTTAAAGCAGCCTGGCTCTTTCCCGATGGCGGTCAAAGCCAAACAGCGCAGGTATGGAACTTCCAAAAGCTCGACTTCTGCTGATTCCAGTTCAAGTGCGGCTTGCACCAGATCCACGGACACGCCCTGCAGCCGGCCTTTCTCCACATAGGAAAATGGCGGCCAGTTGTCCTCGGCAAGGACACGATAGCTTTTGGCCTGCGCACACACGCAAGCAAGCAGGACTGGCAGAATCCAATACAGACGGGTCACTTAAAACTCCTCAATTCAAAGAAGTAAATACAAAAGAGTTTTGAAATCCCCTAATTACTTGTTGGAAATCAAAGCAGAGCGGGACCATCTGTGTTCCGCCAGTTTTCTGTTGGCAACGCCCGAAACTTGGTAATTACCCTTTTTTCACAACATTTACTGGGAATTGACCGGCACCGGCGAAAGGCGTATTTCCTGTCCCACTTTTTTAAATTAATAAAATAAGGAGTTATTCCATGAAAACATTGTTCGCAGTATTGATGCTTGTTTCCGGTTCCGCGGTTGCTTCTGACGTTAACTACTCTCGTATTACTGACGAGTACTATGTAGACTTCATCAGCTGGTGCGATTCCAACAACGTAATGGGCCAGGACAGCCAAGGTCAAACTTACGTAAAATACAACTGCTCTGAGTACGCTCAAACTTGCCGCCAGACAGTTACTCACCGTCACAACAGAACTCTTTACTTCGCAGCTTGCTCTGACAAATAGTTCTGATTCTTCAAAATTGAAGACAAAAAAAGGCGCTCTCTGAAAGAGGCGCCTTTTTTTATTTTACCGCATACCGAAAGCCAAAGGCTGGTCAAAAGGGTTCAGATGCACAAAATGCCTCTGGCATTTTGAGGCGAAGCCCACGCGGAGGTGGGCCCTTTTCACCAGCCTAGTAGTCGACCGTGACGCCCGCGCCGATAATCCCGCCTGAAAAATCGACATCTTCACTGAACGTCTGCAACTGGCGGTATTCCAATGACAGCCACAGGTTGTTGATGCCGTATTCAGAGCTCAGGGTGAAGGCCGTGTCGTCACTCATCGCAGCGATATTAAACAGCAAACCACCCGCCCCATACACACCCGGCGTACCCACCACGGACGGCGACTTGCCATCGTCACGGATTTCAACCACACCGATATACGTGCCCCCGGCAGATACATACGGTGCAATCCACTGACGATCACTCCACTCCAGACGATACACCCCACCCACATTAAGCGGAACCGCCAGGAAGGAATATTCCTCTTTTGCCTCTTGATTCGGGAACTGCGGATCAGGAGTGATAAATCTTCCCTGACCTGTGGCATACAGCAACCCAAGTCCTGCCTGGATGCCCAAACTGCCATAGCCATTAAACGGCTTCCATTCATAGTCAAACATGAACATCGCCTGGGACGAGCTACCGTACATGGAATCATAGTTGGTCACGCCGTCAGCAGAATCAATCTTCGGAGGGTCCATCATCCCGACACGGAAGGTGCCGGACTCTTTCGAAGCCGAAGGCGGCTTTACACGATAAACGTAGGCGCCATCTTTCGTGATGGTCATCAGGCCTTTAGCGGCCTGCGGGTGCTGGATGTACTCCACACCACCGCTCTTGGAACGACGAACCACTTCGACCTGCGGTGTTTTCTTCACCGGAGCCACTTGCTGAGGAGGCTCTTCAGGAATTACCACCGGAGCCGTCTCTTCAACCACAGCCGGAGTTTCCTCCTCCAGCATCAGATCTTCTTCGATTTTGGAATCACTGGGCGTCTGCTCATTCAGGTTCACGGTGCCGGACTCTTTACCGGGAGCCGCACTTTGAATCTCGTCCTCGATTTGCAGGTCCTCACCTTCGAATTCGGTTTCTTCCTGAACGAATGGAGGCTCTTGCGGCGGACCCTGTTCCTGAGCCTGGACGGCGTGGAAGGAAACAACGGCCAGCAGAACTACAAAATACTTATGCCAGGCATTCACGCTTCACCCCGCGTTCTGCGACCGGCGACAAAACGACGGTACATTTCATAAACGGACACACCTGCCAAAGCCGCAAACAGCAAGGTCACCCACAGACCAAAAGTCACGCTCATGCGGGCAAAGAACAGCAGAGGCCACAAAGCCGTGCGCACTGCCGCTTTCGCAACTTCATTTTCAGCGATCAGATTCGCATAGAAAGGACTGTGCTTATAATAAAGCTTCACCAATTTCGTCCCGATGCTGTTGCTAAGAAGGTACTTGTTACGGAAGTCACGGAAGCTTTGAACTTCCGGAGCCATGTCACTGCCAAAGGCCGCCGTGGCGATAAAGCAGCTTTTGTCATCCAGAAGGCCGACGACTTTCGAAGGTGTCGCGCACAGGCTGATGGCATCGACCCCGCCAGAAGTCCCCGGCAGTGGAGAATAATAAGAAACAATACCGGTCTTGTCCTGATTGGCCATGACCATGCAATAGCGGACGTCATTATCCAGTCCGTCGATGCGGTTGTCTCTTTCAGGGTCCACCAGTTGGATATAACTGGAGGCATTTGAAATGCGCGCAATAGTGGTGTTGTCATCCTCGCCATCCAGTTGCTTTTCATAGAAAAACACGGGACCAGCGTATTCAATGCCTGGTGCCGTGCTGGCAGGATAATCATCCGCTCGCGCCAGTTGGTCGGCATAAATCTTTTCATCCCCACGATAGGCACTGAAATAACAGTAACCCGAGCCTGCAGGAATTGTGATGTCATCGGTCGGACAGTTGGTATAGACCCAGTCGGAGCCGTCGGTTTTTGCCACACGCCCCATCACCTTGAATGTCATCAAATCGTTGGTGGTTGTGGAATCCGTTGTGGTTTTAAAGCCCACAGAAAGTTCACCGCTGAAGTCCGCCACGCATCCACCGCTTTGCCCCAGCTTCTGGCACAGCTCACCCCAGGTGACCTGCACATTCAAAATACCATCCGCCAAAGTCGGATTGATGGAAGGGGTCAGCGTGTCTTCACCCACTTTAATGATGGCATCAGCCAAGACAGCCGACGTGTTGCTGGATTGAACACGGATCGTGATACGAAGGTTGTTATAGGCATTTTTCTTATTGCACGGCCACAGTTTGGAACTGGAAACCGTTTCGCCACTGCAACTGTCGCAAGTCGCAGTGGAATTCGCATCCGCCGTGCAAGTTCCGGCAAAGCCCGCATACAGCGTGGTTTTGGTTTCCGTTGTTGCCAGATCAATGCGAGAAGCCCCATCCACAGAAACAAGTGTGATCGTGGCCAGAGCCGGAGCAGAAAGCAGCAGTCCCCCCAGCAAGGTGGAAAGTGCAAACGTTCTAAGGTGATGCTGATATCCCGTCCATGGAAGTCTCATCCTTTAATCGAACCATGCTAAGGTCCGGAAGTCAAAAAATGCCCCCCGCCCCGACCTAGGTCGGCACCGCCCGGCAGTGCTGGAGCGCCGGCAGGCGCGCAAGCTGAAGCAGCTTCAAATTAAAAAGGCCATCGTCAGATGGCCTTTTTATCAGCTGAAGAAGATCTTTTCCGCGATCTGGATGCCGTTCAGGGCGGCTCCTTTGCGGATGTTGTCGGAAACAACCCACATCAGCCACATCTTTGGATTTTCCGGGTCGCGGTGAACACGGCCCACATAGACCGGGTCTTTGCCAGAAACATCGCGGGCCAAGGGATAAACGCTTTTCTTGGGTTCATCCTGAACTACGATGCCTTCCTGCCCCTGAAGGGCCGCCATGACTTCGTCACGGCTGACGGATTTGTTCAAAGTCACCCACACGGATTCACTGTGAGCATTCAAAGCCGGGATACGCACGGTGAATGCGGACACCTTTAGATCTTTTTGACCCAAAATCTTGCGGGTCTCTTTCATGATCTTCACTTCTTCGCTGCAGTAACCTTCATCGTTGAAGGAACCAATCTGGGGAATGCAGTTGAACAAAATAGTGTGCGGGAATGTTTTTGGATCTGTCGGTTTCTGATGGTTGGAGGTCTGTTCGATCAATTCGTCATGACCGCCCTGACCAGCTCCGCTCACCGCCTGGTATGTGCTGACACGCACTTCTTCCAGACCGAATTTTTCAAGCAACGGTTTCAACGCCACCACCAACTGAATGGTGGAGCAGTTTGGATTGGCGATGATCTGAGGTTTGGAATCCTTGTTCACCAGATCGCCGTTCACTTCCGGAACGATCAACACGGTGTTGGGATCCATGCGGAAGGCAGCCGAGTTGTCCACGGCAAAAGCCCCTGCCGCCACAGCCTTCGGGGCCCATTCAGCAGAGATGTCGTCTCCGGAAGAGAAGAAAACCAGATCCAGCCCGTCAAAGCAGCCGTCCTTCAAAACCTGACAAGGCCATTGCTGGCCTTGCAGTTCAATTTTCTTACCCAGAGAGTTTTCAGAAGCAAAGGGGCGCAGTTCTGCAATTGGGAAGCTGCGCTCTGACAGGATGTTCATGAAGGTTTGGCCGACCATTCCGGTCGCGCCAACCACACCGACTTTAAGTTTTCTTTTCATCTTTCTTCGCCTCTTCTTCCTCTTCTTCGAGGACCAGATCGCTTTCATGCACAGATGCAGGAGCGTACACACTTGGCTTGATCTTACGGATGTTTTTTCCAAGTTTGAAGACACCGAAAACAGCGCCCAAAACCGCGTAAGCCATGAAGAGAACGAACAGCATTACTTCCGGACGAAGTGCCACGACAACCAGAACACCGACACCCAGAATCAGGTAACGGAACGGCAGACGCTCTTTCAAATCCAGATCTTTAAAGCTGCGGAAGCGGAAGTTGGATACCATCACCAACGCCAGCAAAATAGTCATCACCAGCAAACCATAGTTGCCCAGCGGTTCCAATTCCAGATCCTGGAATGCCAGAACGGAAGACGCCACGATCCCCGCCGCCATTGGGATCGGCAGACCCTGGAAGTAGTTCTTTTCAACCACGTTCGCCTGAACATTGAAACGCGCCAAACGAAGCGCACCGCAAGCCACGAACAGGAAACACGCCACCCAGCCCAAGCGACCAAACGGCTGCAAAGCCCACAAGAACAACAGCGTGCCCGGAGCCATACCGAAACTGACCAGGTCACACAAAGAATCGTATTCCGCACCGAATTTGCTGGTGGAACGGGTCAAACGCGCCAAGCGGCCGTCCAACTGGTCAAACACCGCCGCGACAACAATCGCGTAAGCTGCGTAAAGATAGTTACCTTTGATGGATTGGATGACGGCAAAGAAACCAGAGAACAAATTCCCTGTGGTCATCAAATTTGGAAGAATATAAATGTACATCGCCAAGCGCTGAGCTTTGGCATCGTCAGAATCAATTTTATCAAGATGAGTATCAGTAGCCATTTTTCGTCCACCTAAGCTAGAAAATGTATGCGGTTGGAGTGGCGGAAAAGACCCGTCTCCAACCTCAACGACATTAGCTTACGGCTGCGAAAAATCCAAAGAAATAAAACAGGATAGTCAATCCGACAGCGCTCATCAGAGGCAAAGTCAGATTGTCATCAAGCTTGGCAACAGGAATCAATTCAGCAAAAGCTCCCACCAAACCGGCAAACAAGCTGACCACAATCAGACGATCCATCAGATAATTATGGTAGATCAGATAAATGAACGTGACAGCCGCGCAAACAAAGAACGCCGCCATGAATCCTTGAATGGATTTATGACCAAAGATCTTGTCCTTGCCGTAAAGAATCCCAAAGTAGCTCGCGATCGGATCGGCAAAAGCCAGGAACAACAGCGTCAACGCCACGATCGGACGAGGGAAAAGGATATTAACAATCAAAACACCGCTGAGCAGGAAGGTTGTCCCCGCCAGTTTTTTCACTTCGCTTTGACGCATGATGGGCTTAAAGGCGTGCATCGCCCAGTCATTCAAAGCAGGGTATTTCAAACGAAGAAAATCAAAAGGAACAAACAGACTCCACGCGACGATCAGCACGGTCATGGAAACAGCCGGTGGCATGTACACATAAGCCAGGAACATCGCGAAGACTCCAGACATATGCCAGATCTTTCGAGCATAATGAATGTCCGAACGTTTTTTTAGATCCACAGGTTGGGTCAATCCTTCAATGAGCATCAGTATAAATCCACTTATTGTCCGCGCTTCAACGCAGGGACGGTGGCTAACTTAAAGGCAGAGTAACTGAAGATCAATTTAATTGATCTTACTCTAGCTGGACGCATTAAGATGTTGATTTTAAAGGATTAAATCTGACTGGAGCGAACCAAAAGGACTTCTTCAACAGCCTTGCCGGAACGTTCACGATAGCGAATCGTGATTTCGTTATCGCCCTTTTTAAGCTGAATCAGATCCGTTTGATATTTGTCAGTGCCACGCAGGAAAATGGAAGCCGTGTAGCCATTGCTCTTATTAATGATCTCCACGTCGCCTTCTTTAAAGCCACGCAGACAATTTTTACCCTCAAACTGGACATAGCCGCTGTCCACGCTCAACGGGCTCAGGGCTTTTTTTGCACAGCTCAAATCAAACTGCGTCAGACGGCTGACCGCCGCGACCTTCGCACTCGGAATGCTGGCGGGCTCACGACCCCCGGCAAGTGCAGGTGCTTGCGCCGACTCAAACACTTCCTCTTCAGCCACGACATACGAATCTTCCGTCAAATTCATGAACGTCGGAATTCCCAAAAGGAGAACCAACACGAAAGTGACAATAATGAACTGAGTGTCTGAAGGTTGTGCTTTAAACATACCTTTTATCATCGGAATCCCTGCGCAGGACTTTAGCTGTGTCATTTTGAGATCCACCGATCAAAAAACAGCCATTTTGCTTTAGTTTTTCCACATTTCTTCCGTATTAAAGTCCAGGTACTTGGGGGAAAGTAACTATGAATGGCCGTATTCTTCGGAAAATTCGGAATTTTCGCGTCCTTTCGGCGTTGATCATCGCTTCCCTTACTATTGTCAGCTTTCAAAACTGTGCTCCACAAAATTCATTCTGCAGTGGTGACTGCGCTGAAGAGGGTTCCACCACGGAAGCTTCCAAAGGCAGCGGCAGCAGCTCGGGCGGTCGTACCGACATCTGGGGTTCCCGTCCTGGGGGCACTGGCGGCGTGAACATGGGTGGAGGTTCCAATTCTTCAGGTTCGGGCTCGTCCACGGGCGGCGGCGGTGGCGCGGTCATCATTGGTGGCGGCGGCAGCAGCGGGGGTTCTTCCGGGGGTATCAGCACTGGTGGCGGCAGCTCTTCCGGAGGCGGTTCTTCAGACGGAACTTTCCGCATCACCAATCAGCCCACGGGTGTCAGTGTTCAGGAAAACGGCGACTTCCAGTTGGACGTGGCCGTGACCGGCGGAACCCAGCCTTACACTTATCAGTGGTATGTGAACAGCAAGGCTATTACAGGCGGCTTCGGCAACTATGCGTTCCTGGCCGGGCGTGCTGACAGTTGGAAAAACGAGGGCACTTACTATGTAGTTATCAAAGACAACAAAGGTCAAAGTCTGCAAAGCACGATGGCGCGCGTGACGATTCTGGAGCCCACTGTGGGATGCACCGCTGGCAAGTACTTCACTTACACCAATGCCACCTACGATCAGGGCTACAACTATTTCACCGAATACTTTGATGGTCCGCGCGGAAAATTCCTGCTGCACCAAAGCTATGACATCTACAACATGCTGTTCCCGTATCCGAGCTACAGCCAGTTGACTTACTTCAATGTGCCTGCGAATTTGAACTATCTGGACAAGACGTGGATCAGTTGCCGCTCAACCATTCCGCGCATTCATTCTCCGGCGGTGAATCCCAACTATTATGATTATGGCGACCGTTACGACGACACCTCCGAATGGAAGTACGACGGCAACGTTGCCTTTGAGTGCCGGAACAAAAAACTGAAATTGATTTCAAACACCTGCAAATGGGTGCGAAGATAAAAAAAGGGCGAAGAGCCCTTTTTTATTTCTATTTTTTATCGATACTGATCGCGAACTTCTTAACCCCGGAACCTTTGACGATATCCAGAAGTCCCACCACTTTCCCGTGAGGCACATCTTTGTCCGCCGAGATGATGGCCTGAACATCCGCGTTCTTGCCCACTTCTTCAGTAGCTTTGGCGCGAACGTCCTCTTCCGTCACGAAGGATCCATTCAGGTTGATGCGTCCGTCAGCAGTCAAAGCAATATTCAGCTTGCTCGGAGCTGTCTGATCACCGCTGGCTGCTTTGGGCAGATTCACGTTGATCGTGGGCTTCATAAACATGGGTGCTGTCACCATGAAGATGATCAGAACCACAAGAATGATGTCCACGAGCGGAACGACGTTAATGTCCGCTATGGCTTCATTATTGTCGCTGTTATTAAATGCCATTTTTAAACACCTTTTTTCTTAGCGTAAGCCAGGCACAACTCTTTCACGCTTTCCAGATTCTGGAACACACCACGAACCTGTTTGCTGTAATAGTTGTACGCTGCCACCGCCGGGATCGCCACGAACAGACCCGCTGCCGTTGCCACAAGGGCCATAGAGATACCCGCCATCACCGTCTGCTGACCCGCCTCCGGAGCTGTCGCCAGATCGTTAAAGGCTTTCATGATACCCAAAACCGTACCGAACAAGCCGATATACGGAGCATTGGAGCCAACTGTTGCCAGGAAACCCAGGAACTTTTCCAGCTCTGGACGCTCGGTCAATGCAAAGGTGTTGAAGATTTCAGAAAGACCTTTGCTGCCCGCGTCTCTCATATGTTTCAAAGCGTAACCTGCTGCACGGCCCTCGATGGAATTAGGATCTTTCGCAAGATCTTCCACGTCTTCCAGGCTGTTGCTCTGAAGTGCCAGCTTGATGCGAGCGCGCACTCGTTGCGACTCAGCGGAAACTTTCTTCAGGGCAAAATACCGCTCCAGAATCATGCCGATGCTCAATACGCTGAGAACAAGCAAGATCCACAAAACAACCTGATCCGCCAAGTGAGCAATAGTAAATATCTTTTCCGTGAGCATGGGTGATTCCTCCAAATCTTTGACTGCGCTGTCTAATTGATCCATTATCACTAAAACCATTACATACGGTCAAGGTATGCGGAAAATCATTTTAACTCTCACACTCATCCTTCTGAGTTTGGTCCAGCTCTCCTGCCAAACAAAAGACAGGAACTCTATATTGATCATCGCGGTGGACGAATTGACCATCAGCGACGTCAACTGCAGTCAGGATCCTTCCGAGAGGTCTGGTTTTCAATTGCTTTGCAGTGAATCGGTGCGATTCACCCACGCCTTTTCCCCTTCACCCTTATCCGTTCCTGCATTGGCCTCCCTGCTGACGGGGCTTTATCCTTATCAACACAAGGTTCGCCACAATGGAGGTCCGGGACTGACGGCGGAAGTCGAGCTGGCTTCCGAGGTGGCACTGGATCAGGACTACCGCACGAGCTTCTTTTCCGGAGGCGCCCCCGTCTTTCGTCGGAGCGGGTTGAATCAAGGCTTCGAACTATTCGACGACAATATAGTTCCGACCTTCCGCAGCCTGATTCGTCCCTTTAAACAAAATGCCGATGCTTTTCGACAATGGGTTCACCAGGATGTCGGTGGCATGTCTTTCTTCAGTGTGATCTATGTTCCGGATCTGCTGTTCACGAACACTGAGACCCTGACGGATCTGGGCGAAGCCCGAAACTTGAGTTTTGAAAGTCAGCGTGAAGAACTGGATGAAAGCCTTTTTGAACTTTTCCAAGAGCTGAAATCCACCGGTCATTGGGACAGCACCACCATCTTTTTGGTGGGACTGAACGGGCACACCGGGAACGATCGTCCGAAAGAACTCAGCTCCATGAACCTGCACGGTGAAAACACCCAGGTGGCGTTATTCATCAAACCTTCTCAAAAGAAAAAACGGGATGAAGCGATTCATTGGAAGATCGATCAAAACGTCAGCCTGGTGGATGTCGGGCGCACGCTTTTCCATCTTTTGGGCGAAAGCATCGTGGATCAAGGACCTCAGTCCTTCCCGGCTCAGTCTCTGACCGAGGTGATGAAAAGCGCCACGGCGACATGGCCGGAAGACCGTCCGCTGTTGCTGGAGTCCGGCTGGGCCCTGTGGCGCAAAGCCGGTCCGCTGAAAACGGCCGCGATCTCCAATCATGTTCTATATATCAATGACGAAAAGCCCCGCTTGTACAACACTCTGGTGGACCGCTTTGAAACCAACCCTTTGCCGTTGCTGCAGGAAAGTATTCTGCCAACCACGCAAAAGCTGCAAAACCTGCTTTATCGAAATCAGTTTGTTTCCTTCCCTCCCCTGCTTTCTGAATGGACCACGAAACTAAGCCTGCCTTACTCCCGCTGGATGCGCGTGGACCAAGAGGATCTGCTGTTGAAGGACCTGAAACGGCTGCAGGCGCAGCAGCCCGGCAGTTTGGACCTGCTAAACTGGACAGCTCAAATCGCTTTGAACCGCAAAGACTGGGACACTTTAAAGCAACTGGGTCAGAAAAATAAGATTTCAACCTGGCAGTTCGTGGCGGAAAAGAACCTCAATGTGAAGACCGCCAAAGTGACTGATCCGTGCTTTGACCTGGTGACCGTAAAAACCATTGGCACGGACAACCTGAAAAACTGCAATGATGGTCTGTTCCTGGAGTGGATTGACTGGATTCGCGCGGATGCCCGCGGCCTTTCGCGCGAAACCCAGCGCAAACGCTTTGAAAGATCCTTCCGCAATTACATGCTGGATCAGCAAATTCAGCGCAATAACATTGCCGCAGGTCTGATCTGGGATACGTCACGTGACAATATCTTTGCTCCGTCACGAGTGGAACTGGCACTGGCGTTGCCAGAGTTTTCCAAACTGCGCAATCAGGTTTATAAGTCCCTGACGATCGAAGAGCTTTAGTTTTTTCGGTTATTCGGCGGAAACGTCGATCAGACCCAGCCAGAATGGCGAATCCGGGTCTTCCTGAATCATGCCCGTGGTGACGGAACCCAAATCCAGCGAATCCCCTTCCCGAGTCCACAGTGTCGTCGCCACGCTGGAACTTGCCAGCAGCACCAGACGGTCGCCTTCGCTGACATAAGTATGCCCGCACTGAATATAGCAAGTCGGATCCAGCCCCAACAATTGCGACGGCAACGGCGGCAGCGCCTGTGGTCTTGGCAGTTCACTGGACAGATCCTGTCCGATGGAAAGCGGCTGCAGTCTTTGATTTCTTCTTTGAATGAACAAACTCGGACAACCCACATGGGCCCACGCCACTTGCGGACCGCGTTTGAAAATCGCCATCAGCTCAACACCGGAAAAATATTCGGCGCGGTTTTCACCGCGATAAAGCAGATCATTGGCAATCAGAATCCCGGTACGCACATAGTTCACTTCGTCCGACAGACAGGTCAGAAACTCAAACGGAGAGGTCACTTCAACGTCGGCCTTGGCGGCGCTGACGTACTTTACCACCTCGTCCATAGCACGCTGGGCGTGCTCGGGCTGTCCCCAGGACGTGGCAATCACAATCAAACTGCCGTCGTCCTCGCGATGAATGAGCGGCTTGGGGCGAAGAATCTTGGTGCTGTACGAGCGCTCCTGCAGTTTCACTTTACAATGCTCCGTATTTTTTCAACTTGATGTAGGCCTTTTTGTAGTACTCACCATCCGGAATATCCAGCTCCAGGATTTTTTTCCACTTGTCCTTGGCGCCCGCCTTGGACTCGCCACCATCGACGTTACCAAAGCTTTCCTCCAGGATGCCTTCCTGATACAGCGTCATCATCTGCTTGCGCAGTTCAGTGGTATAACGCTCGATACGATCCGGAAGCTCATCATTTGTCGGATCCAGACTGCGCGCCTTGCGCAAAGCCAGAATAGCCCCTTTCAGGTTCTGCGCCTGATAGTTCTTTTCCGCCTCAGACTGCAGGCTGGCCGTTTTCGAATTCATCATCTGACGAATAGAGGCAATATTGCGTTTTGCCTGACCTTTATAGCCGCTTGGATCCGGCAATTTTGATTCCAGAACCTTTTCATAAGCAGCAATGGCATCCAGAGGTTTGCCTTTTTTGTGCACCCCTTCCGCCCAGCCGTAAAGACCACGCATCTTCGCCACCAGCGACTGGTAAGCGGCTCTTTCAGCCTCTTTGGCCTCGCGCTGGGCATTCAGCATATCGACCTGCGATTTCAGATCCAGAATACGCGGGTGTTCCGGGTTGAACTGCAGAACCGGGCTAAGACAGTCCTCCATCTCGGCGGCCGTGATGGTAGGATTGATTTTTTTCTGACATTCCACCACCTGCTTCTGGATTTTTTCCTCAGCTTCGGCTTTGGCTTTTTCAATTTCGTCCTGACGGCGCTGCTGTTCCTGAATGAAGATGGCCTCTTTGGACAGACGCTCGATTTCGCGGATATCCTCATAGTCCGGGATGATCTCCTGAATCTTCACGATTTCATCCTGGGCCAGTTGGTATTTACCCTGCATATAAAGATTCTTCGCATCTTTATAGCGCTGACGAACCAGAGCCTGTTGCTCCGGCTTCAGTTTCGAGAACAGTTCCTGTGGCGACCCCGGAGCCATCACCTGACCCGGCTGTGCAGGAGGAGCGGTCTTGTCACCACCGCTGAACAAATAAGCCACGGCCAAAAGAACCACCGCGCCCACAATCAGTTTTGGACGATGCTTCTGGAAATCAAATTTGCCCGAAGCCTGTGGCATCGGGCCCGGCATCGGTGCGCCCATACCCGGATACTGCATCGGCTGCTGATACGGCATTGGCGGCATGGCCCCCTGATACGGCATCATTTCGTGGGACTGCTGCTGATATTCCATCGGCACATTGTCATAGCTGGTCGGCACCAAAGGACTTGGTGGTGCCACGTTCACCAGCTCCAGACGGCTTTGGAAGCTCGCATCGTGCAATTCGAAGTACAAATAATTTTCCAGCACACTGATCGCGTCCCCGGATTTGATCGGAGTCATGTCGGTGGAGGAAATCGGATTGCCGTTTAAAAGCGTCCCATTCACGCTGCCCAGATCCAGAATCACAAACTGGGATCCGGCACGACGGATTTCAAACTGACGACGGCTGACCCGCTGATCGCGGATCTGAATATGACAGGTGGAATCCCGTCCCGCAATCCAGGCATCGCCCGCATCCAGACGGATCATTTCCTTGGTTTCATTCTGAGCATCCACAATCTTGATGAAGGCCGCCGTCGGCGCCACACCAATCATGGTTTTTTCATCGCTGCCATCGAAGGAATCCGGTGCAGAACCCATCACGGCCGGCAGGTTTTCCCCACCGCTCATGGCGGGAGCTTCCTGATACGCCGGGGCTTCCGCCACCGTGTTCAGGAAATCAAATTCGTAAGGAGGCACGGTGAACATCGCCCCGTGCTCCAGTTGGAACTGCTGAACTTGTTCACCGTTATGAATCACTTCACCATAACGGGATACAACTTCCACGTTCCAACTGCCATTGAAGGAAACTTTGAAGTGCTCGCGGGAAATGCCTTTTTCAGGCTGCAACACGATATCACAGTCTTCCTTACGGCCGGCCACGTAAGAGCGGTCCTCCGTCAGGTTCACTTCACAGACTGTTTTGCCACGCAGGCGCACACGCAGAAGAGCCATTAGAACCTGCCCTCCAGATTCAGCGTGCACTCTTCATAGAACTGCTTGGCTTCCTTGAATGAAGGATCGTCCTTGCGGTGCTGAAGCATGGTCATCACGTTGGAATAATTCGACTGGCACATTCTCCAGTTCTTTTTCTCGCGGTATCGGTTGCCTTGAATCATGTTGAATTTCACCAGCTCGTCAAACTTGATCTTCGAAAGATGGAAATACCGTTTTGCCAGCTCGTTGTCCGGATCCAGATTCAAAACAACCTGGAACGCCTCGCGCGCACGGGCATACTGGCCCTGCTGGAAGTCGCGGAAGCCCTTGATGAAGTTTTCCTGAGCCCGGCGGTATTGAACCGAGTCATATTTTTCCTTCTTGATGGTCAAAAGCTCCTGGGAACGCTTCTCGGCTTCGGCCACGTCCGCCATGGACAGCGCTGAAGTTCTGAAAGCATTCGGATCTTTTTTGTTCTTGTTGCCGGAATCCGACAGGAAGAACCACGCCGCCAGGCCCACGATCGCGATGATTCCATAGAATCTTGCCTTCGGATTGGAAAGCAGTCCCCCGCCACCGGATGGCCCACCCATCGACGCCCCCATATTGGGCATGCCGTGATTCGGAGGCGGAGTGTAACCGCCATAAGCCATCGGCTGCGCCGGAGGCATCGAAGGGTTCGGCATCGCCGGCATCGGACGAGGCTGTTGATAAGCCGGCGTCTGCGCCTGTGGGAACGGATTGCTGACCGGCATCTGCTGCGGACGCGGCGGAGTCGGAGCCGGGAACGGATTCGGCGTCAAAAGCGGAGACGGCGTCGCCGCTGGAGTTGGTGGAGGTGCCTGCACCACCGGCATGTCGACCTTGAACAGAATTTCTGTCTCACCAATCTGAATCACCGAATCGTTCGCAAGAACTTCGGATTGAATGCTCTGGCCATTGACCATCACAAAGTTTTTCTGACTCAGATTGACCAGCACAAATTCATTGCCGCGCTGTTTGATTTCAGCGTGCTGACGACTGACTCGTGGATCCTGGGAAAGGACAATGTCGTTTTCCGGACCACGGCCCATGGATACAGAAGCCTTTTCAAAAGTAAGCTTCTGACCAATATGCGGGCCTTTGATGATCTCGATGTCAAACTTCATGGAATCCTTCACCTGAGGGGCTGCGCTCATCACGAGCCTCCTTCAGTTGGTGATACAGTGATCACATAATAGTCCACTTCCTGACCTGTGCAGAATGCCTGACAGCTCAGAATGCAAAGATGTCCGCTGAATTCCAGTTGGTCCGTATGGATGCCGCGTGGATTTTCACGGGAACGCACCACCAGACCCTCGATGTTCTGCTGCAAAGCCACATCCGGAATGGCTTTATACATTTGCCCCTGAAGCTGCGCCATTTCCGCACGAGCCACCTGCAGGAACGAAGGGTTGCAGGAAATAATCCGGCCTTCCTTCGCAATCGCCACACACGGGTAACCAATCATCTGCATCAGATTTTCAGCCTCGCCGTCCTTGTTCACAAATCCGGCGGCCCCACCGCCCTTGTCGGTGTCACCATTGATATATCTTGTCAGCAGACTGTTGATATTGCCAATCAGGGCCTGCAGTGGCGGGAACTGGAAGTCCACCACCGTGTTATCAGTCTTTTCACGCATGGCTGTATCCAACTGTGCATTCAACGTAACCAGCGGATATTCAATCAGCTTGTACATGAAGAAGAACAACAACAGACCAATCAAAGATGCAATCACCAGAGTCTGCATGAACAGACTGATCGCCCGTCCGTCATCAAAGGCCAGACTGCCGATATCATAAAGCACAATGGCGTGAGCCTTCACCGACTGCTCCCCCGTGTTCGGGTCAAACAGACCAATCGGGAAGCTGGCCCCGATAGTGGATGAGTCCACTTCCACGGACTGCGGGCGCATTTCCCGGCGGGCCGAGTGCACAAATGGCAGATCCGGCGTGGTCCCCGCGCGCGAAGCCGGCGCCAGGATCATACCATCAGATTGCTGCACGATCAGAACCTGCTTCACACCGTCCTCGGATTCCGCCGCGTTGGTGCTTAAAGAAGAGTAACTGTTTTGCAAAAGCGCCGCTTGATTTAAAGTTGCCACCGTGCGGGCAATCGACGCCGCCCGACGTTTACTTTCATTGGTGATGCTGGCGCGGGTGATCTGCACCATCGGAATCATGGAAAGCAGGGTCGTGGAGAAGATGAACAACACCACAAAGCCCAGCAGAACCATTTTCATTTCCACAAACTGCGGCAGCTTGTAAACCCCGGGCAAAGCCACGCGGTCCATATATTCATTGAATTTATCCACCAGGCCTTTAAAGCCACCCTGCTGGAAAGCCGGAGCTGGCGCGGGTGCAGGGCCTGCGCCCGGCATTCCCATGCCCGCCATCGGTTGCGGCATTCCCTGAGGCATGCCCATGTTTTGCTGAGGCATACCCATATGCATAGGCTGCGGCATCTGTGGAGCGGCCCCGCCGCCATAATAAGGCATTGGCGCCTGCGGGCTTGGTTGTCCTTGCGGACGCTGCGCCCGGGATTCCTGCGCCGGGATCACATCGGCAATCACGTCGTGAATGCCCAGCTTGTCTCCAAGGCGCATCACACCGCTTTGCACGCGGACACCGTTCAAATAAGTTCCGTTGCTGGAACGAAGATCCGTCACAACAATTTTATCTTTAAATACAGCAATCTCGGTGTGTTCCTTGGAAACACCGGCACTGATAAGTTTTATGTCACACTGAGGAGCCCGTCCAATGAGGTTTTTCCCCATCTTCAGCTCCAGCACTGAACCCGCCTGCGGGCCGGTCAAGATTCTAAGCGCCCACATAAAGTTGATCTCCCACGCTGACATTCCCGTTGCTGACTGTCCCTGATGCCATCTCTATCACCGAAGCGGCTCCCCATACCGGGAGCACCAGTCTCCAGGGCCGCACATCCCTGCGGATCGCGCGCACCTTCAAATTTTTATCCACAAACACACAATCAATCGCAAACTTCATAAAGAAAGTATGGATGCTGTTGCAGTGATGAATCCACAACGCCTTTTCAGCCGGCAGACTTTCGCGGCCCAAAAGACCTTTGCCACGGCTCAGGAAAGTGGAGGCCACTTCCAGATCCGCAATCAAAGTTTGGTTGTTGGTTGTGTTCATCAACTTAGCCATCACTTCTACTTCCCACCATACATGAACGAAACCGCCACCGGACCGAAGACGATGATGAAAACCGCCGGCAGAATAAACAGCATCAGCGGGATCAGCATGGTCTGGGAGGCTTGCGCACCGGCTTTCTCGGCACGGACGAATCTTTCAAGACGCATCTGCACCGACTGGTCCTTAAGAACCTGCGAGATACTGGCACCGGTAGCCTCTGCATCCACCAGAACCGCCACAAAACTTGTGATCTCGTTCATATCCAGGCGCTCCGCCATTTCCTTCAAAGCCTGAGCCTTGGAGGAACCGATTTTGATATCTTTCAGCACAATTGAAAACTCTTCGGCCAGCACACTGTCCGTGCCACTGGCTTTATCCACGATCTTCTGAATCGCCGAGAAGAAGTCCAGACCGGCTTCCACCGACAGCGCCAGCAGATCGATGAAGAACGGCAGATCCGCACGCACAGAAAGCTCGCGGCGCTTCTTTTCCCCGCGCGCATGAATCTGCGGCAGATAGAAACCAATCAGCCCCATGCCCACCACCACCAGCGGGGACAAACCCAACTGCAGTGAGAAGTTCATGATCAACAAGAAGATCGGGAACATGATCCCCCACAGGAACTGCAACCCGATGAATTCATCCTCGTTCAGCTCTGAAGACAGGCCCGAGGTTTTGATGTATTTACGAACTTTTTTGCGATAGGACTCGCTGCGAATCTTCATCGCATGCTGCAAGGTGAACTGATGCACCAAGGGACGCGAGAAATTGATCACCGGATTTTTGGATTTCACCGGCTCATCATTGTTCGCCCATGAAAGCTGCTGCTTGTCCGTGTTACTTGCAAAGATGGAACTGACAAAAAGGAAGACCGCCACTCCTGCGAGCAGCAATCCCAGAATCAGCATTAACTCTGCACTTCCCATTTTCGCCTCTTCGTGTTCAAGTATCCTCATGAAACCAGCATTGATCTTGGCCTCAGAGTCACCGCGCCGAAAACAGCTTCTTAGCGAAGCGGGTTTTTCATTCGACGTGGTTCCAGTTAAAGTATCGGAAATTCCTAACAAAAACCTGAATGTAAACGATCAGATTTTAGATATCGCCAGACGAAAAGCGAGTGCCGCTTTGCCCCTGCTAAAGTCCAGCCGTACAGACGCGTTTATCGTGCTTTGCGCGGACACGGAGGTGATTTTCGACGGGGCCCCCCTGGGGAAGCCCGCCGATCGTCAGGATGCCTACCGCATTCTTAAACTTTTGTCGGGTAAATATCATGAGGTGATCACGGCGGTGTGCCTGGTCGAGTCCAGCACGGGCAAGGAAGTGTCTCAGACTGAGACCACCAAAATTTATTTCCGGGAGCTGACTGACGATGAAATCTGGACCTACATAGACACCGGCGAACCGATGGACAAAGCCGGCGCTTATGGAATTCAAGGCCAGGGCGGGAAATTCGTTGATCACTTCGAAGGGCCCTTCGACAACGTAGTGGGACTTCCCGTCGAGCTGGTGAAAAATCTACTGTCCAAATTTTAAACAGCGAAAGATCTCTGGGGCCTTCAGCGCACCTTCTGTTATGGTGCGCCTTTCAGCTCTTAACCGGAGGTCTTGATTCATGAAACGTCCTATTTCTTTGGCTTTGTCTGCGCTGACTTTTACGGCTGCCCTGGCTCACGCACAGGAAGAAGTTCTGCCTCAGGCGCCTTCCAACGAAAAATTGATTGAACTGCAGACGACTCAGGGTATGAAACGGGCGGTGGAGAAAGTCCTGAACCTCGATACTGAATGGGGCATCTTCGACAAATTCAAACCGAACCGCTGCAAGTACGCCATTCAGATTCCTGACTCTGTCACTCGCGGCACCATCGCCCTGACTTTCGATGACGGACCAAATCCTGAAACGACGCCAGTGATTTTGGATGTGCTAAAAGCGCATGGCGCCAAGGCGACTTTCTTTATTTTGGGAAGCAAAATCAAAGGCAACGAATCCATCCTGCGCCGTATGGTCGCCGAAGGTCATCAACTGGCGAATCACTCTTACAGCCATCCGAACTTCCATGAACTGAGTTCTTCACGCATGAATTCAGAAATCTCGCAAACCGACCGTCTGCTTCGCACTGTGGGCACGCCGCGCTTCTTCCGTTATCCCTACGGAAACTCCACATGCTCCAGCAACGAACTGGTCAGCTCTTTGGGTTATGTGAATGTAGGCTGGGATATCGACACCTGTGACTGGGCTTTTGCTGATGGCCAAGTAAGCGACAAAGAAAACGCCACCTGCCAGGCTCCACAGCACCTGCGCCGCGATTACGCGGGCTACGTCGCCAACGTGGTGGCCCAAACCCAAGGCGGCGTTCTGCTGATGCACGACATTCACAAAAACACCGCGCACAGCCTGGATCGCCTGATGACGATGCTGGAACAAGACGGCTACCGTTTCGTCTCCCTCACCGACCGCAACATCTTCCCCAAACTAAACCGCCGCTAACCCCAAAAGGTATCTGCTTACTTTTTCCGAAGCCCTGCACAAAACGCGGCGCTTCTGCAAAAGTAAGCAGGTACCTTTTAGATTCTTAGAGGATAGGGCTGGGATTGCAGTCCTATTTTTTTTAAATGTTCTAGTATTTCGCGGTCGGCGATGATGGAATAGCCGCGAATTTCTTCCAAGACCCGTGTCCACGGGCGCTGATCCCAGAATTTCTTTTTCAATTTTCGTGTTTTAGCTGCCCCGGTGATCATCAGGGCCAACATTCCGCTGACGGCGCGAATGAAGGGCGCAAAGGTGCGCCGTTTGCGCAGGCGAATCAGCACATGCAGGCTTTCGCCGGAGCAGACGATTTCCCTGAGGGAAATACCGTATTTTCTTGCCTGAGTCTTTAAAACTGAATCGATGATTTTTCTGTTCTTTGATTTTTCAAAAGCCCATTCGCCCCGGGCTGATTCTGACGACAACACAACATGCATCATGTTTTTCAAAGAAAGCGGTCGCGCCGTTTTGGCGTGGCTGTTCTTTAAAAGCTGACCCCCGAACTGCTTCGTAAGTTGCAGACGGGGGTTATCTATACGGGTTGTGGCTCTTCGGGAGGAGCGTCTCATGAACCATGTTCTACCATCATTTCCGATGTCGTCAACAAAAAAGTAGCGATGGTATTTTTCTGGACATTTTTGCGAAGAGGATGATAGTTTTCCGGTCATGGCATTAAAAGAGATCATAGAAAAAGCAAAACCCGCGAAGATCCTGGCCGTTTCCAAACTTCAACCGGCAAAAAAGGTGCGTATCCTGTACGCCGAGGGTCAGCGCCTGTTTGGTGAAAATTACGTTCAGGAAGCCCTTGAAAAACAAAGTGTGCTTTCTGACCTTCCTGATATTCAGTGGCATCTGATTGGACACCTTCAAAAGAACAAAGCAAAAATGGTGGTTGGAAAATTCCACCTCATCCATTCGGTGGACTCTCTGGAACTAGCCCAGGTGATCAGCCGGCAGTGCGAACAAAAAGGCGTCAGACAAAATATCCTGATCCAGGTGAATCTGGCGGGCGAAGCCAGCAAAGAGGGCTTTTCCACTGAAACCCTGGAAAGCCAGTGGGCGGACCTGACAAAACTGCCGCATCTTCATATTTATGGCCTGATGACCATGCCCCCATTAACCGAAACCGGGGCCGAAGTACGTCCTTACTTTGCAGAGCTGCGCCGACTGCGCGACCGACTGAAAGCGGCCACGGACACGACAGTTCACCCACTGAATGAGCTGTCAATGGGCACGAGTCACGATTATCCGGTCGCGGTCGAAGAAGGCGCCACAATCGTGCGGCTTGGGACTATTTTATTTGGCGAACGTCCCGCCAAAGGGTAGGATCACTATATGAATCCCTTGTTGAAATCGCAAAAAATCGGCTTTCTGGGTGCAGGGAATATGGCGCAAGCCATGATCAAAGGTCTCGTCGAAGGAGGCTTTCCTGCCAAAAACATCTTCGCTTCCAACCGCTCCGAAGGAAAACTTCACAAGCTCGCTGAAACTTTCAAAATAAATCCGGTCTTCAGCAATGACGAGCTGGTCGACACTTGCGACATCATCATTCTGGCCATCAAGCCTCAGGATCTTCTGCAGGCTCTGGAGCCTGTGACCCGCAGCTTTGACGAACACAAGATCGTCATCAGTGTCGCTGCCGGCATCCGCATGGAGAAACTGGAACGCTACATTCAGGGCGCCCGACTTGCCCGAGTTATGCCCAACACCCCGTCCCTGATCGGTCGCGGTGTCATCGGTTATCTTTTGAATGATGAAGACGACGGCGGACTGGATAGCACAGTGGAAGATCTTTTCCAGCCACTGGGTCGCGTGATTCAGGTGCACGACGAGGATCAGTTTGAAGCTTTGATGGTTTCCTGCTCCAGCGGAACCGGATTTGTCTTTGAAATGATGATGTACTGGCAGGACTGGATCGAAGAGCACGGCTTCTCTGTTGAAGAGGCGCGCATGATGACGATTGAAACTTTTGTCGGCGCTTCATTGCTGGCGGCGCAAGCCCGCGAAGGGGTTGAAGACCTGCAGGCCCGCGTCACCTCCAAGAAAGGTGTCACGGCGGCTGGACTTCAGTCCATGAGAGAGCTTGAGATTGAACGCGCTCTTCGCATCAGCTTTGAAAAAGCAGCGATGAGAAACAAAGAAATGGCCCGGGAAATCAAATAACCTTGCCCAGGCACAGACTCGGCCTTTATCCTTAATCATGTTGTTCAAGGAGGAACAAAATGAGAATTACTCCTATCGATATCGCTCACAAATCTTTTGGTAAAAAGATGATGGGTCTTGATGCTGACGAGGTTATGGATTTCCTTCAGCAGATCGCCGCTCAGATGGAGTCTTTAATTCAGGAACGAAACACATTCAGGAACGAAACACCCTGAAAGAAGCCATCCGCGAAAAAGAACTTTCTTTGATGGAATACAAAGAGCGCGATCAGGTTTTGAAAGAAACCATCGCCACAGCAACCCAGATGGCAGACCGCCTTCGCCAGGATGCCGACCGTGAAGCGAAACTGATCATCGCCGATGCTCAGCAAAAGGCTGAAATCATCACCCGTGATTCCCGTGACTCTTTGAAGAAAATGTACCAGGAAGTGACAGAACTGAAGCGTGCGCGCATGCAGTTTGAAGCCAACCTGAAAGCTCTGGCCCAGGCGCATTTGTCCCTGCTGGAACAAGGTGAAAAGTACATGCCGCAAGCGCAACTTCCAAATCACAATATCGTGAATGGAAATGGCTCTGGCCGCACCACCAACGTGTCCCCGCTTTCTGCCGAATAAGCAGCGCAAAAGACACCATGATTGAATCAACAAAAGGTGGAGTTCGACTCCACCTTTTTATTCAGCCCAAGTCATCCAAGAACGAAGTTGTCGGTCCCCACAACGGCGAACTCAAGATCAAACTGACCGCCCCGCCTGTCGACGGAAAAGCCAACGAATGCCTGATCGAGTTTCTGTCGGATCTTTTTGATATTCCCAAGCGCGATGTACATCTGATCAAAGGCGAAACCGGGCGCCACAAAGTGGTGGAACTGTCCGGCCTTGATGCCGAAAAAACAAGGGAAGCACTGAGGCTTCCCAAAAACTAACGACGTTTCTTTTTGTTGGATTTCAGCTCGATCTGGAATTCCGTATCATCGAGCTGCTGTTGCAGTTCATCATCAACACGCGGGCGCTTTTTCGGCTGCGTCGGACGTGGCTTGAACAGATTCTGATCCACTCCGTCGCTGGTTTGCTCTTTGAAGCGGCGAACTTTCTTTTCAGAACTCAGGTCGCTTTCCTCATACATGTTGGAGCGATAGTTCGGCACCGGGTTTTCAACCGGCGGAGCGTATTCAGGCTCGGAATAACCTTCACTCATATCGAAGCTGTAGCGGATGAAACCACCCACGTGGAATCCGGCTGCCGAGTTAGAACCGGTCAAAGTCATGCCTCCGTTGGCCTGCACACTCAGCTTCGGACTGATCAACCAGGTGGCGTACAACTGGCTGTCCATCAGATTCGGCTTCACAGAATAGAACTTCATGGAACCGGCATTGACGCTGTTGATATAGGATGTTCTTAAAGCTTCCGTCACATCCGTCGTGTCATCAGATACACTTTGATAACCAAAAAGCTCAGCCCCCAAACGCAGGCGCTGCATTTTCATTTGCGCCCCCACACCCCAAGGCATCAGGAACGAACGACCACTGCCACGATAGTTAAACCCCAGCCAGCCATAACCGCGCAAGGTGCCGAAATCTTTTTGCGCGATCAAACGGGAGCGAACCTCAAAAACCCCTTCAGAATTCAATACGGTATCCGAAGCAGGGTTCACCTCTTCAAAAGGCATGACCGCGATGACTTCCGGAATCAACTGAAACAGGTCGGAATACATTAAGAAATCAAAGCCCACGGCCGCTTCACTGATGGAGCTGTTGGAACGGCTTGCAACCGAATCCTTGCTTTCAGCGTTGCTAATCGTTCCCCAACCAAAAATGGACCAGTTCTTTTTCGGAACATAGCGGGTTCCAAATGAAGTGTCGATCAACGAGTAGCTGTTGCCACTCACCAGGCTCTGACTGCCGCCCCCTGAAGCCGGGTAATTGGCCTCAGAATAGAAATAGTTGGCATTCACCTCGAAATCCCAGTGATCCCGGCGAAACTCCTTGTAGTTATCCACAGCCAGAGCCGGCAATGAAATCGAAAAAATAGACAGAGCGACACACGCCCAACGCGGAAGATTATTTGCCATTTTCATAACTTCCTAATATTAACAACCCTATGACTGCGACATCAAACAAATCACAGCTTGCCATCATCTTTTTCACTGTTTTCCTGTATTTAGTGGGCTTTGGTGTGGTTATCCCGATCCTCCCCATCCTAAGTCGCAACTTCGGCGCGACCGCTCTTGAAACCGGCCTGCTGCTTTCCGTTTACTCCCTGATGCAGTTCCTGTTCGCACCGTTCTGGGGCCGCCTCAGCGACCGACTGGGTCGCCGTCCGATTTTACTGTTCTGTCTGGTGGGCGAAACTCTTTCTTACATCATGTTTGCCTGGGCAAGGTCTTTAGAGTGGCTCTTTGTTGCGCGTATTCTGGCGGGTTTCTTTGGTGCAAGTCTTTCCACAGCCTCGGCTTATATTTCAGACATCACTCCGAAACATGAGCGCTCCAAGGGCATGGCCCTGATTGGCGCCGCATTCGGTTTGGGCTTTGTTGTCGGCCCGGCTCTGGGGGGCGGTCTTGCGGTTTGGGGTCAGCACATCAATCCGGCCCCGCACTTTGACACTTCGTTTGCGTCTTACTGGGTGGCGGCGTTGTGCTTTGCTAACTTCCTGTTCGGCGTGAAGTTCCTGAAAGAATCCTTAAGCGAGAAAAGCGAATCCGCCGCAAAAAGAAAGCGCTTCTCGATCATGTGGCAGTATCTGAACAAAAAAACTGTCGGCCCCCTGATGACTGTGTTCTTGCTGTCCTCCTTGGCAATGTCATCGATGGAGGCCACACTGATTTTGTTCATGGGCGAAAAGTACCAATGGGACGTTAAGCAGGTCAGCTTTGGCTTCGCGTATATCGGAGTCATCATCATCTTCACTCAGGGTTTTTTGGTGCGCCGACTGCTGCCAAAATGGGGCGAGCGCAAAGTGCTTCGCCTGGGCATCTTGCTTTTGGCAGTGGGTTTAACCGGGATCGCCGTTGCTGACTCTATCACCGGCATGGCCATCACCATGACTTTGCTGTCACTGGGCAACGGTTTGGCCAATCCGTCGACCTTGGGAAGTATCAGTCTGTTGTCTGAGGCCAACGAACAAGGGGCTGCGATGGGAGTCACACAAAGCATGGCTTCCTTGGGGCGCATTTTGGGTCCAGCCTTGGGAGGCGCACTTTACGGAACGGTGGCCATCACGGCTCCCTTCTGGGCATCAGGTTTGATGGCGTTCCTTGGGCTTGCCATCGTTATTATCATTTATAAATTCATCCCCGAACACGGGCGTGTAGGATAGATCATGGACTTTAATTCAATCGGCTTTTTCCAATTCGACAATCTGATTCAAACCCGCACGCCGTTTCTTTTGGTGATCCTGGACAATGTGGATCTGAATGACTGGTACAAAAGCGTGACCAAAATGCACCTGGATAACATCAGTCTGCCATCCACCCCCGAGGGGGCGTTGGAGGCGGTTAAAGGCAAGAGCCTGCCTCCGCACTTTGCCGTGGTGGTTCTGGATCGCGATGAAAAGTCGGCCCCCCAGGTTGCGGCCATGTTGGAGCAAGCCGGATTCATCAACAGTTTCTATGTTAAAGGTGGTTTTGAAGGCCTCCTGATCGAACGCCAACAATAATTTGACACAGAACCAACACAAAAATTTAAAGCATTGTTGTTGAAGGCAAGACTTTATACCATACTAGCAACATCAAAACTTAGAACTTTAAACAAGGAAGTAACATGAAAAAGTTTTTGATTGCAGCTCTTGCTACAACAACGATGACTTCTGCAGCTCAGGCCGGAACTTTGAATTTGGACCTGCGTGCAGACTACAACTCAACCACTTATGACGAGTCTTCTCAACCGGACGTCTCTAAGTTCTACTTCAAGACAGGTCGCTTGGATTATATGGGCAAAGCCACGGAAGATCTTTCTTTCCGCGTTCGCTTGGCTTTCAATAAATCAGCAACTCAGCTTGTGGACAGCGCTCAAACTGCGGTTGAATACGCGTTCCTGACTCACAAGATGTCTGATATGTTCGCGTTGTCCGTAGGTCGCTTCAACACTGAATTCGGTGGTTTCGAAGGTGCTACGAGCGGTGCAGACTTGTACCTGACTTCCCAATTCTACACAGGCCGTGGACCTGATGGAGCTCTGGGTGGCGCAAACCTGGGTACTTCTGATCTTCTATACATGACTGGTGCTAAAGGGACTTTCACTTTCGGTGGCCACAATGTTTACGTAATGGCGACAAACGAAGCTGACAACGCAACGGCTGTTGGACCTGCCGCAACTCAGAATACAATGATGATGGGTGCTGTTTGGAGAGGCGCTTGGACAGAGGACAAAGCTTTGATGACAAACCTTTCTTACCACACATTGAACGGCCCTTCTGACGGTGACAAACACCAGTTCATGACTGCAGGTGTGATGTGGAATGCAAAACCAGCTATGGTTTCTGTAGACTACTTGATGTCTGAAGCAAAATTGGATGCTGGCGAGAAAGACACCGTAACTTCCATCGTGGCGAAATTCGCTTACACTGGTTGGGAACAGTGGACCCCGCGTCTTGAGTTCCAGACTTCTGAAGAAAAACTGGAAATCGGCGGCGAAGCTACCAACAAATTCATCGGTTACGGTGCAGTTCTTGAGTACAAACCATACGCTGACACCAACTTCCGCTACCACCTTGCTTACGCAAATGTGAAGGAAGAACCAGAAGCTGGCGACGACATCACAAGCCAGGAAATCGTTTTGGGTGCCCGCTTGATGGCGGACTTCCTAAAATAACGAAAATAAGCACTGTTCATACAGACTTAGATCAAGGGAGGCCGAAAGCCTCCCTTTTTTATTTCGCACCGCTCCCCATCCCCACACCTTCCCTCGTCTATTTTCACCTGAACTTCTGCCGATTTGGCCTATCCCAAAGTGCTTGAATTTGTTAGCCTCTAGGGGTTAAAAACTTAAGAATTTCATATCCTTAAAACCTTTAGAGGTCGTTGAAAATGTCAGAACAGTTATCAGATCGTTATAATCCCGCAGATGTTGAATCGCGCACGTATGAATGGTGGGAAAAGAACGGGTACTTCAAAGCCCAGGATCAATCCACAAAACCTCCATTCTCTATCATCCTTCCTCCGCCGAACGTCACGGGATTCCTGCACATGGGTCACGCTTTGGATCACACAATCCAGGACATGATGATCCGCTGGAAAAGAATGAACGGCTACAACACCATGTGGTTGCCGGGTACAGATCACGCCGGTATCGCGACTCAATCCGTGGTCGAGCGTGAATTGAAAAAAGACGGTGTCACTCGTCACGATCTGGGTCGTGAAAAATTCGTGGAGAAAGTTTGGGACTGGAAACACCAGTACGGAAACCGCATCTATGGACAAATGCGCCGCTTGGGTGATTCCTGCGACTGGGATCGCGCTGTGTTCACTTTGGACGAAGGCGTTTCCAAAGCCGTTCGCAAAGTGTTCGTATCCCTTCACAAAAAAGGTCTGATCTATCGTGGTCAGCGTCTGGTGAACTGGTCCGGTCCTCTGGAAACAGCGATCTCTGACCTGGAAGTTGAACACAAGCAGATCAAAGGTTCTTTGTATCACGTGAAATATCCTTTGGAAGACGGTTCCGGCTTCCTGATTGTGGCGACGACTCGTCCAGAAACCATGCTGGGTGACTCTGCCGTTTGCGTGCATCCAGAAGATGAGCGCTACAAGCACCTGATTGGCAAAAACGTTCTGCTGCCTCTGACCAACAGAAAAATCAAGATCATCGCTGACACTTACGTGGATAAAGAATTCGGTTCTGGCGTGGTAAAAATCACTCCGGCGCACGACTTCAATGACTACAAGATCGGGAAGTCCCACAATCTTGAGTTCATTAACATCCTGACGAAGAAAGCCGAGATCAACGAAAACGGTGGCGTTTACGCCGGCTTGAAAGTTCAAGAGGCGCGCAAGCGCATCCTGGAAGACCTGAAAGCTCAGGATCTTCTGGAAAAAGAAGAACCCCACGTTCATTCCGTAGGTCACTGTTCCCGCTCGGGTGCGGTGGTAGAGCCTTACCTGTCTGAACAGTGGTTCGTGAAAATGGAAGCTTTGGCTGTTCCGGCAAAACGTGTTGCTGAAAACGGCACCATCCGCTTTGAACCGGAATCTTGGACAAAAGTTTACCTGCACTGGCTGAACAACATCGAAGACTGGTGTATTTCCCGTCAATTGTGGTGGGGTCACCGCATTCCGGTTTGGTACTGTGAAGACTGCAACCATCAGACAGTGGCTGAAACAGATGTCACGGCATGCGAAAAGTGCGGCAGTACAAAACTTCACCAGGACGACGACGTTCTGGATACATGGTTCAGTTCCGCTTTGTGGCCGTTCTCAACAATGGGCTGGCCAAATGAAACGGAAACCCTGAAAACATTCTACCCAACCAGTTATCTGGTGACCGGTCACGATATCATCTTCTTCTGGGTGGCTCGTATGATCATGATGGGTCTTGAGTTCCAAAGAGACGTTCCATTCCGTACGGTTTACATCCACGGCCTGGTGCGCGACTCTCAAGGGCGCAAGATGTCCAAGTCTTTGGGCAACTCCATTGACCCGGTGGAAATGATTGAAAAACACGGTGCCGATGCTTTGCGTTTCACGTTTGCGGCGCACTTGTATTCAGGCAAAGACTTCAAGTTCAGCGAACAGCGTCTTGAAGGCTACCGCAACTTCATGAACAAAGTCTGGAACGCGGCTCGTTTCGCGCTTTCCAATCTTGCTGACTTCAAGGCTCCGGCGGAAGGTGTAAAAGCTTTGCCGAACAAAGCCCATATCAGCGTCTTTGACCAGTGGATCATCTCCAAACTTGAGGAAGTGACCAAAACTGTTGAAGAAGCGATGGAACAGGAAAGATTCTCTGATGCCTCCACAGCTCTGTACCAGTTCATCTGGAATCAGTTCTGTGACTGGTATATCGAGTTCACCAAACCGATCCTGAACGGCAACAATGCGGAAGAAAAAGCCGCCACCCAACTGGTGATTGCTCAGGTTCTGAACCGTATCATGCGCCTGCTGCACCCGTTTGCTCCATTTATCTCTGAAGAGATTTACCAGAAGCTTCCGATCAAAGGCACCGCATGTATCGTGGATCAGTACCCGAATGCCCGTAACGACAAAGAATTCCTAAGCCTGGGTTCTGCCCAAGCCGCTTTGGAAATCGACATCGTGAAAGAAGTGATCACCGCGATCCGCAATATCCGTGGTGAAAACCGCATCAGCCCGGCGGTCAAACTGAACGTGCGCCTGGGTGTGACCAACGATCAGACACAAAAGATCCTTGGCAACAACCGCACGGCTTTGATGACCATGGGTCGTCTGGAAAACATGGAAATCGGACCGGAAGGCAACATGATGAAGTGTGCCGTGGCTCCGGTGGTGGTGAAAGATGCCAGCGTAAAGGTGATCATCCCGCTTGAAGGCCTGGTCGATTTCGACGAGGAAGTAAAACGTATCAACAAGTCGATCGAAAAACTGACTCGTGATATCGGCATGCTTTCCGGCAAACTTTCCAACGAAAAGTTTGTCGCCAACGCCGACGAAGAGGTTGTAGCGGCGGACCGTGCCTTGCTGGCGCAGTCCAAGGTTCAACTGGATTCATTGCGTGATGCTTTGACCCGCTTCCAGTAAGCTGAAAACTCAAAAGCCTCCGTGGTGACTATCACGGAGGCTTTTTTTATGTCCGAAACTAATACCCCGCACGATGGCGCGGATGACGCCGAGGGCGTCGTAAAGGCCGCTCTTCACGACTGTCGAAATCAATATCATCACTGCCATAACGATAGTCAAAATGCCGGTCATAGTGGCGATCCAGTTCCGGATGGCGCGCTTCATAAGAATTGCGATAGCCGTTGCGAATGCGTTCGGCTTCGTAGGAATCCCGCGGCGTCCAGTCCGATTGACCGTAAGCCCGCTCATCAGGATAGCGTTCACGGTGAGGCTCGTAATCCCGATAGTCCATTTCGGTGCCGCGCTCATAGTCCCGATTCATTTCGAAATCTCGATTGTCAGAATTATCCCGGCGGCGCAGACGATACTCGCGCTCTTCGCGGTACTCCCGGCTGTCCCCCCGACTGCGGCTGCGATAGTCCACATAATCATCCGGCGCCTGGGATTCACGACGATAACGGGCCGTTTCATCTGTGGCCTGAGGAGGCGGCTGATACCGGTCGTATTCATCAATAAATTCACTGTAATCAGGTTCCCGCTCTGGACGCCGGCGGTATTCATCCTGTCTGAATCGATTTCTTTCCATGAAATCCTCCTTGTGGTGAACGACTTATTTTAAGTTCAGCCCCATTCACCCTCAAGAAAGCAAAAGGCCCTTTGCCAAAGCAAAGAGCCTTTCGTGCACTTCAACATGTCTCTGTCATTTAGAAGGTGATCTTCACCGAGTCCGCAGATTTTTTTGCGGGACCATGGAAGACCGCTTCAATATTATTTCCATCCGGATCCAGCACAAAGGCCGCATAATATCCGGGATGATAAGGACGTTCCCCCGGGGCTCCGTTATCCTGGCCACCGGACTTCAAAGCCACTTCGTAAAACTTCTTCACCATATCGCGGTCTTTAGCCTGAAATGCCAGGTGCGTTCGCCCCGTCAATTTTCCCGCGCTGGCCGGACTGTCGACTGCCGAAATAAACAGTTCATCACACCAGAAAAAGCCCGGTCCTTCCCCACCCATCGGAACACCCAAAGATTCAAAAACTGCGGAATAAAACTTTTTGGTTTTTTCCAGGTCTTTCACTACCAGTTGCAAGTGATCAATCAGACGCCCGCGGTGCAATTCATTCGTTTCCATCATTTTCTCCTAAGGGTTGTTGCGACACTGACATTGGAATGACGAGGCCTTGTCGGCTCCGCTGCAGCGGAAGGTCGCCCCGTCATGAGTCAGCTCAAATGAAAATATTCTGCCATTTTTTTCGACCAGCAAAAGATCATCACCATTTTGATAGTAAATGCGGCGGGAAATCGATCGACTGACAACCTCCCCGTCCGCCTCCAGACTGGCCACCAGGGCATCAGAAGGATTCGACATCTGCTCTTTGGAAAGTGGCAAGGCTTTGGCGGTGCCATCGGCAGAAAAGGCCTCGTACTTCAAGGTGCGCGAAGACCCCGCCTCGATGCTGGGTGCATTTTCAATGTAAATACGACGTAGCTCGCCGCCTTTGGTGCGGATGTCGGTTGCAGTCCATTCCTCGGTCTGTGTGACAATATCACCCAGATCCGGATTGATCACCTGATTGAAAGTGTCAAAGTTGATCTCCACATTGGGATCCAGGGTGTTCATCTGCATGTTAAGACAGACGGCCATCTCTTTTAGTTTTTGCTGGTAAGCTGCAAACTTGCCGGGATCTTCCATCTCAGTCGGCAAAAAGCCCGCAGACGGTGGAGCCGCACTGACGTCCACCGGTGGCGGTTCTGCCTTCACGGGCGGAGCCACGCTTTCAGCAGGGACACCTGTGGTTTCCTGAACCGCAAGCGTTTCATCAGCGGTCTCATCAGGAGAACCGCCATAGAAATGGCAGAAAGTAAAAATCAAAAGGACAGCGGCAACAAGGGATAGAATCAAAGCTGATTTCTTGCTCATCCCTTATTTATCGACTGATATCAACAGCGACGTCAATGGGTACAAACTGCGGCAGGGAAATTCCTTTGAAGTTGAAACGAACCTGCATAATATCAAATTTCTTGGCCACTTCTTCACATCCGGGGCCTTTCATTCCGACATACATAAGATAGTTTGGCAAACCGGGTTCGTATTCCAGATACCACTGATCCACCAGGCAGTATCCGCGCACAGTCGAGCCCTGATTGGTTTCAAAATCAACCTCACTGGCCGAAGCAAAAGAAATGGATTTATTCACCAGAAATGCATCCGCGGCATTCAGCACCAGACCGATGCGCAACATCGCTGTTTCACTGAGCGGATTCCAGATCGCCGAATAGTCATAGCCTTTGCCGCCCAAGGGCTGAATGCGGAAGCTCATACGATTGGCTTCCATCGTCTGCATTGCCTGGCCATACGCCGACCACAGAACCGTCAGGACCATCACCACTAACATCAAATATCGCATGATTCCCCCTCATGTGAAATTCGCAGGTGACTTTGTTCTAGTGGCCGTGGGGCCCAAAACGCAAGAAAGGGATCCACGTGGATCCCTTTCTTGAAGTCATTTCAACTGTGGTGACAAGTTTGGGCTTACTTTAACAGACCAATCTCGCGCAGTCGCTGCATCAAGAAATCCTGTCCAGTAATATCAGCGTACTTGGCGCCTGTCCCTTTACAAGATGGCAAGCAGCTCAGCATAGCATCCGGGTGCGGGTGCATGAAGAACGGCATGGAATAACGACTTTGATTTGTACCATCCTGTGGATTGATCACACGGTGAGTAGTGCTTGGCAGAACGTCATTCGTCAGACGAGCCAGCATGTCGCCCACGTCCACGATCAAAGTGTCTGGTTCAGAGTCGATATCCAACCAAGTGCCGTCACGATCTTTCAATTGCAGACCGGAAGCGGTTGCAGCTGGAAGAATTGTAATGAAGTTGATGTCCTCATGGGCCGCCGCGCGAACACAACGAGGATCCACACCCTCAGGAATTGGTGGGTAGTGCAAAAGTCTCAGGATGGAGTTTCCATCTTTGGTCATCTTGGCAAAGAAGTCTTTTTCAACTTCCAAAGGCATCGTCAACGCTTCCAGCATCACATCGCCCGCTTCTTCCAAAGCTGCATACAACTTGGAGAAATGGGACTGGAATTCCGGCAGTTCAGACGGCCATACGTTTGCAGGGTAAACAGCTTTCAAAGGGTTGCCTTCAGAAAGCTCACGGCCCACGTGCCAGAACTCTTTCAAGTCCATCACCGGAGAATCTTTGGCGTGTTCCTGACCGAATGGAGTGTAACCGCGCTGGAAGCCGGCTTTTGGAGAAATATAGGATTTTTTAACTTCGGTCGGAAGTGCGTAGAAGTTTTTAAGGATGTCGTAAGCTTTGTGCAGATCTGCAGCCTGGACGTTGTGATCTTTAAGAATGATGAAACCATATTCTTTCAGACCAGTGAAAAGTTTGTCGATGAACTCTGAGCGTTCGGCGCCAGTTCCTTTGGTGTAACTTGCAAGGCTCAATGTTGGCACTTTACGAAGAGTGCTGTTTTCAGAATGAGAAGCAGTTTCCAGTGTTCTCACGAATCCTCCCTTGTATTGGTTCATCCGGAGAGTAGCCTGCTGCGCAATTAAAAGGCAACTGCAACTAATTATGCATAAAAAGAATATCGAATACGCGCACCTGGGTGGGGCTTTCAAATTTGAAATGGACATCCACGTCGTACAGACGGACTGCATGCGAGCTTCTATAGGGGGAATCGCCCTCTTCAAAACCACGATAAACGACAGGACGCGGGTCCTGTTTCAGAGTTTCTTCAATCACTTCGCGCAGAGCTTTATCGGGATTTCGCATCTGCCACTCTTGTAAAAGTTGCTCGGCCTTGTCGTCGAACGTCACTGCAATTGGGTTCTTGGCGATCTCAGCCGGCCATCCCGTGCGGGCCGTGGGAATGGCTTCGACCTCAGGAAGGTAAGGTTTGATATCCAAAATCGGAGTGCCATCCACCAGATCTGCTCCGGCGACCACGATGCCGTCTTTTTCCACGCGCACCAGTTCCACCAAAGACAGCCCGATCGGATTCGGACGATGAGGAGTGCGGGTCGCAAACAACCCCATACTTTCCCCACCCAAACGTGGCGGATGCACTTTCGCATGGAAGCGCGCCACTTTGTTTTGATGGAAGACCCAAATCAGCCACACATGACTGAAGCCCTCAAGGCCCTGCAAAGATTCTTCAGGCTGAAGATCCGCGCGGATTTTCAGACGTGCTTCGGCCCGCTTAACAAGCCCGGGCTGTCGCGGCGTTCCAAATTTATCTTTAAAGCAAGACTCCAAGTAGCCAATAGGTTCCATAAGCTAGCCCGTACCGCTCGCGGTCTTCCTGCGTCAAGGACTTTCGAATAACAAGGCTTTTTCAGATGACATGAGCCCCTGAAAGCATAAAACGGAGGCAAATTAACAGCCATTTAGGAGGCATTGATGAAACACCTTATTTTGGTAGCAGCTCTTGTGTTGGGCTCAGGCTCTGCATTTGCGGGCGAACTTGATAACGAGTCTTCCGTAACCAATCAGTCCATGAACGGCACTGTGGTGATCCGTGTTGATAACCGCAACAACCAAACAGCGGTACTGGCAACTGAACAAGCCGTGACCAGCGACGCTCAGGCGCAGGTTCTGGCAAAAACAGGATCCTTCGACCAATCTGCAAACGTTCGCAACGAACTTGATCAGGATGGTGGAGCTTCCAGCTGGTACTTCTACAGCGGTTACAACTACTACAGCTACGTCTACTGGTACGGCAACTGGTACACACCATGCTACACGTATAACTACGGGTACTATTCTTACTACTACTACTCGAACTACTATTGGTAGTTTCCGGACGGCGGCTCTTGCTAGCCGCCCTTAGGAGGAGATTTAAGCTTGCGTCGACTCGGGCTCCTGCCCTCGCCGGTCTGTCCGCTTCGCGGCCAACGCATCCGCTGACCGGAGGTCGACTCCAGCTTAAATCTCCTCCTAAGGGCTCAACCAAACTCGTGTTGAATACCTTTTGTATTTTGAGGAGTGATGTATGAAAGCATTCGTTTTTCTCGCTTTAACTTTTGGTCTGACCTCTGCCTTTGCGTCTCCATTCACTAATACGGATTCTTTGAAAAATTCATTGGGGTTTACGCCGTATTATTCTTCGCAGAATCCTGGGCGCAAGTTGAAGGTTGCGGTTTTGGATAAAGGTTTCTTTGGGTACGAGAAAGAAATCGGGCGTACTTTGCCTGCGGGGACTCGTTATGTAGCCGGGCCGGTGGCGAATCCTGAGAATATGAAGGTCGTGCATGGGTTGAAGATGGCGCAGATTCTGACGGCCATGATGACCAATGATATGCGTGCTTCTCAGTGGATGCCCGAGCTGACTTTGTACAATGCTTTTGGGTATTCCAATTTCAAGGCGGCTATTGATGATGTGATTGCTCGTCAATATGATCTGGTTCTTTATTCTGAGGTCTGGGAATACGGCGGCAATGGGGACGGTGGTGGCTTTATCAATGCTGAGGTCAACCGCGCCACTCGTGCGGGCGTGATCTGGGTGAATGCGGCTGGTAACTTTGCTTTGACCACTTACAATGGGCCGTTGACGACGGTTCAGGACAATTGGATTTTGTTGCCGGATCAGAACAATGCTCTGGCTTTGCGCTGTCAGGCGGCGGCAGGCAAAAAATGTTCGGCAAAGATTGTTCTTTCCTGGAATGACTTCAAAGATGATGTTGAAGAAGGCACCACCAAGGATCTGGATCTGGCTCTGACTGATGACATGCTGAATGTGATTCAGAACAGTGCTTTGAAACAATCGGACAACCGCAATGAAGGTCGTCCCGGGTTTTCAAAGTATCCGCGTGAAATCATTTCCGCAGAACTTTCACCGGGGCTTTATTTCCTGCGTGTGAAAAACAGATCCAACAATTTCACCAACCGCGATCAATTGCGTATCACGGCCGACGGTGATGGTTTGGTGATGCCTTCCCATTCCCGTGGCGAAAGTATCTTGAATCCTGCTGACAACCCGACGGTGATCACGGTGGGTGCAAGTGATTCGGACCGTTCTTCGACTTCGTTCTTTAAAGACAAACCCGATCTGCTGGCGCCTTCTTCCATAAAGCTTTCTGATGGCACTGAGTATCGTGGCAGTTCCAACTCGGCGGCAATCGTGGCTGCCGGTTTGGGAATTTTGAAATCCCGTGAACCGCGCATGACTCGCAAAGATCTTTTGGATGCAGTCAGCTCCAAACACAACTGGGAACAGCGTGGATTGTCTTTGAACTTGTTGGGCTTTGGTCCAACAGGTCCCAACTGTTTTGTTGATGTGGCCTTCAATCCGATCCCGGAACAAATCCGTGATGTCGTTGCTCGTGGGGGTGTGCCCGTGCAAACGACGGCAGCCATTCGTGTGATGGTGGCATTTGATCCCATCTTGCTGACTCCGGGACTGAGCCGTCAGCTTTTGAATGACATGATTGTGGCTTTGCCTCAGGGCGGATACGGCATTTTCAATCGTCGTGCGATGATTCCTCCGGGTGCGGTGGAAGTCTTCCAGCGTCCGTTGGAGGCAGGTCTTTGCCGTCCGACTCCGGTCAACGGCAAGAACTTCCGTCTGTAATTGCTGTTCGCCACCATACGATGCAGACCTAAGCACTTATGTTTTTAATTTCCCGGATTTTTTCCATATAATCCGGGAATGACATTTCTGATGGGCTTTCTTCTTTTGATCTGCATCGGAGTCTCCCCTGCGTTCGCAGCGGGCTCTTCTTCATTTAATTTTCCGCAAGGCACAGTGGACCTTATCAGCTCGCACCCGGGCTGGAAGTCCCAGCAGAAGAATTCTTTAGGTCTGCATTTCAAAATGAAAGAGCACTGGCATATCTACTGGAAGAACTCCGGCGACTCGGGGGCTGCCCCCAAATGGAAGTGGACCGTTGAAAATGCCAGGCTGACTGGTGAACAATGGCCCCTGCCAGAGCGAATCCATGTCGAAGGGCTGACCAACCTGGGCTATTCCCACGAAAGTCTTTTTATCTTTGATCTTGAGCCACAAGACCCGGCGAAACCCGTCAGTGTGGTTTTGAATCTGGAGTTCCTGATCTGCAAAGTCGAATGCATTCCCTATTTTACAGAACTTCGAAAGGAAATTCCCTTCTCGGCCCAAACGGGGCCGCCGGCGGCGATCTTTTCAAAATTTATTTACCCCGAAAAAGCCCCTTCTTCATTCCGCTGGTCCGTGGATGGTCGCACCGACCAGATTCTGAAAACCACCCTGTCCTTGCCTGTAAATCTGAATCTTAAGAATCTCGAAGTCTTCCCCGAAGATGGCGAGACATTCAAAAGCAGCGTTCCTGCCTTGGAACCTCAAGGGTCGCAATATCTGATTCAACTTCCGCTGCAGGATACTTCCAAAACTGATTTTACCGGATCACGCTTTTTACTGGTCACGGAAGACACTGCCGGCAACAAAAAAGGCTACGAGATGGAGCTTACCGCGGCGGCTCCTGCGGCTTTGGCAACGATTCTGATCTGGGCTTTGCTGGGCGGGTTCATTCTGAACTTTATGCCGTGTGTGTTCCCGGTGCTTTCCATCAAAGTCTTAAGCTTTCTGGGACCGGATCAGGACAAACACAAGCTTCGCATCTCGGGCCTTTACTACACCATGGGTGTGATGTGTTCATTTCTTGCTTTGGGCGGACTGCTTTTGGCTTTGCGCGCAGGGGGCGAGCAGATCGGCTGGGGCTTTCAGTTGCAGTCGCCGTTGATCGCAGCAGGTATCGCGCTTTTATTCGTCTGGCTGGGCCTGAATTTCCTGGGCACTTTTGAAATAGGCCAGTCGTTAAGCTATTTGGGCGCAAAGAAAACTTCGCAGTCCCTGTGGGGCTCATTCATGACCGGCGTACTGGCCACCGTGGTGGCCACCCCATGCACGGCACCCTTCATGGGGGCCGCTTTGGGGGCTTCTTTGGCTCTGCCGGCGATGAACACGCTGATGGTGTTTGCAGGCCTGGGCTTGGGCATGGCCCTGCCATTCTTGATTTTGTCCTATACACCTCAGGCCTTGAAGTTTCTGCCCAAGCCCGGAATGTGGATGCAAACCCTGAAAGAGTTTTTGGCGTTCCCTCTTTTTGCCACTGTGCTCTGGCTGCTGTGGGTGCTGTCTCATCAGATTGCGGTGGATTCCATAATTTATTTACTGGGCGTATTTCTGCTGGTCGCGCTGTGGGTGTGGTTTACCCACACGGTCCGCCATGAAAAAGCCCGTCAACTGACACTGCTTGCCGGATTTATTTTGTCGTTTGTGCTGCTGGCAGCCCTTCCGCAAGAATCCATATCTGTTTCTGCCGCAAACACGGCTGCCGCGGAAGTATGGAAACCCTTCACGGCCGAGCAAGTCCAACAAGATCTGGAACAAGGAAAGTCCGTGTTCATCGACTTCACCGCCGCTTGGTGCATCACCTGTCAGGTGAATAAAAAGCTGGTCTTGCATACGACCGAAATTCAAAAGGCCTTCACTGAAAACAATGTGCAGCTTTACAAAGCGGACTGGACTGACAAGGATCCCAAAATCACGGAGGCTTTGGCTCAGTATGGTCGCAATTCACTGCCTCTGTATGTCTTCTACCCATCAGGCAGTCGCAAGGCCCTGCTGCTGCCTGAAATACTAACCAAAGGCATCGTGCTCGATTTATTTAACAAGGAGAAAGAACCATGAAAAAACTGATATTTGCACTGGCTTTGACCTTTACCTCAACACTGGCCTTCGCTGATGCGAAGGTCGGCGCACCAGCTCCGGACTTCAATGTGACTGATGCCAACGGCAAAACCCACAAACTTTCTGACTACAAGGGAAAATACGTGGTGCTAGAGTGGTACAACAAGGACTGTCCGTATGTGCGCAAACACTATGACAGCAAGAACATGCAAAACATCCAGTCGGAAATGACGGGCAAAGGCATCGTGTGGCTGTCGGTGATCTCTTCCGCCAAGGGCAAACAAGGCCATATGCCCGCGGCGGATGTGGTGAAAAACGGAACCAAAGAAGCTTCGAAAGCCACCGCCATTCTGGTCGACGAAAACGGTAAAATGGGCAAAGCCTACGGCGCCAAAACGACTCCGCACATGTACCTGATTGATCCCCAGGGTGTGCTTCGCTACAACGGGGCGATTGACAGCAACGATTCCGCGGATCCCGCGACGATTGCTTCAGCCGAAAACTACATCATCCGCGCCGTCGCCAGCGCAGAAAAAGGTGAAAAGATCGCCAAAGAAACCAGCAAGCCCTACGGCTGCAGCGTGAAGTACTAAACACCTGCTCACTTACAATTTGAGCCCGCACGGAAAGCCCCGTACCCTTAGCGGTATGGGGTTTTTCTTTTTGATTAAAAAATTCATACCCATTCCCGTCGTTCTTGCTTACCTAGGGTGCGCTTCGCTCCCACCCAATACAAATCGTTCTTATTCTGAAGCCCTGCCTCCTGATCCAAAGACTCAACTGGCCCAGGCGACAGAAGAACAGCTCAAAAAACATCCGGGTCTGTCAGGCTTCTATCCCCTGGCGTCCGGTCTGGAGGCATTGGTCGCCCGTATGGCGGCGGTCGCCGTTTCTGATCGCAGCATCGATCTGCAATACTATATCTGGGAAAATGACCTGACCGGCCGAATGCTGATGCATGAAGTTCTGCTGGCAGCCGATCGGGGCGTGCGCGTGCGTGTTCTGCTGGATGATCTTAACCAGGGACGCTATGAGCGAGGCCTTGCCATTCTGGATTCACACCCGAACATCGAAGTGCGCATGGCCAATCCTTTCGCCGGAAGAAGCTGGCGCATTCTGGATGCGATGAGATTTTCCACCGTCAACCGTCGCATGCACAACAAGGTCTTTGTGGTCGACAATCAAACGGCGATTGTGGGTGGACGCAACATTGGCAATGAATACTTCTGGGCCAGCGAAGAAATGAACTTTGGTGACTTCGATCTGTGGGCCATCGGCCCGGTGGTTCAGGATCTTTCGCGGGAATTTGATTCTTATTGGAACAGCGAAATCGCCTATCCTATTTCTGTCTTGGTCAATGGATTCAAGCCCACCGCCGAGGACCTGCAAAAACTGAAAGCCGATGCCGCAGCCGCCATCGAGGAAGCCGAAAAAACCCAGTATGCCGCCGCCCTCAAAGAAACCCCGATGGTGAAAAAGTTCACCCGCGAGCCGTTAAAACTTTATTGGGGAAAGGCCGAAGTCGTGATTGATCCGCCGGAAAAATTCCGCCAGCATTCAAAGGAACAGACCGACAACCTTGCCCATCAGCTTTATCCTCTGATCGAAAAGACCCAGAAAGAACTGATTCTGGTTTCCCCTTACTTTATTCCCGGCAAAAAAGGAGTGCAGTTTTTTAAGAGTCTAAATAACCGTGGTGTTGCCTCTCTGGTTCTGACCAATTCCCTTGCTTCCAGTGATGTGGCCACCGTGTTTTCAGGCTACAAGGGTTACCGCAAGGATCTTCTTGAACAGGGGGTTCAGCTTTATGAGCTAAAACCCACCCCGCAAAAAACCATGCCGAAAAAGAGCCGTGTGGGCGCCAGCTTCTCCAGCGCAGGCTTGCACGGAAAGATCTTTGTCTTCGACCGAAGGAAGGTCTTTGTCGGGTCAATGAACCTGGATCCACGATCGGCCACTTTGAACAGCGAAATGGGCGTGGTTGTCGACAGCCCCGAACTGGCCGAAGCGATCAGCAAGAACCTGATCGCCAATCTTCGCGAAGACAATTATCAGGTTTTACTGGATGACAGAAAGAACCTGATTTGGAAAACCACCGATGACCATGGCAAAGAACAGGTCTTTACCAAAGAACCTGAAACCAGTTGGTGGAAGCGCCTGAAAGCGGGGCTCAGCGGGATCTTCGTTCCCGAATCCTGGCTGTGATTGGCAGCTTGGGCATAAAAAAACCCCGAGTTTTCAACCCGGGGTCTTCACAATTTCGTCAGCAGATAGCGTTGCGACTAGAAATTGCCAGATCTTCTCATCAGACCGTCTTTGTTCTTGATGATGATTTCTTTACCATTGAGGTCGATAAGGCCTTCGTTTTTAAACTCTGTCAAATGACGAGACAAGGACTCATTGATCGTGCTGGCAAGTTGAGCGAACTCATTTCTTGTCAGTTTCAAATTCAAAGAAATACCATTCGGTGTCTGAACCCCGAATCTGTCTGCCAACAGCACCAGTTGATAAGCAATACGTTCCTGAACAGAGGCCAGGTAGTGAAGCTGACTGATGGTTTCGAAAGATTCCAGGTCGTTAACGGCCTGATTCAAAAGCAACTTAATCAGCGGGCTGGATTGTGCCATCGCCACTTGAATAAGTTCGCGTGGATACAACCAAAGAACTGTGGATTTCACAGCTTTGGCATGACTTTGTGTTACAGCACCTTTCACAAGTGCCTTGTAGCCAAAGTATTCACCTGGTGATACAAGCTTCGTCACGTATTCGTTAGTCGTGGTGCGGCCGCGCGCGTGGGATCGATTTACAACAACTTTTACACATCCCGACTGAACGTAATACAGACCCTTCGCCGGCTCCCCTTCTTTGAAGATCATCTCCTCTTCTTTGAGATGAATAACTTCATAGGGAACGTTTGAAGTATTCGGAATACTTAGGTTTTGACCACCCATAAAACCAAGGGAGTTTACTCCGCCGTTGAGTATTGTCTGAGATTCCATACTCTTTTACCTCCGAGCTTTCTTCGTTGGGTTAATTGTTGAGGTCATCCTAAACTGGTATTATACAGCCTCCTAATTGAAATTTCGACATAACACTCTTGTAACGGCCTCCTGTTTACGCACAAACATACTTATGACTTGACTCACAATGCCCCCTCCCCTACTTTCAGCCCCATCCAAAAATGGAATTTTTTCGTAATTTCATGCTCTTACTCAGCATATGACGGCGCTGCAAGAGTGGTTCAAGTGGAGTACTAAAATGGCAAAAAGCTTCCTTACGATGCTGTTATTCTTGTCAGTCGGCACATTTTCCCACGCAAATCCCCTCAAAGTTGGCTTGGTTCTCGATAAAGGCGGCAAAGACGACAAGTCTTTTAACTCTGCGGCTTATCAGGGAGCTAAAAAAGCCGAGCAGGATTTGAAGATCGACCTGAAATACGTTGAAGCCACAGACACCAACGCCATTGAAAATCTGCACCGTGCTTTTGCCCGTAAAAATTTTGATCTGATCATCGGCGTGGGCTTTGCCCAGCAGGAAGCGGTTAAAAAGGTAGCAGCTCAATTCCCGAAAATTAAGTTTGCTGTTATCGACAGTGATGTCAAAGCACCAAACGTGCGTTCTTTGCTGTTTGAAGAGCATGAAGGCTCGTTCCTGGTGGGGGCCCTGGCGGCAATGGCTTCCAAGTCGAACTCGGTGGGTTTTGTTGGCGGCATGGACATCCCGTTGATCCGCAGATTCTCAATGGGTTATGTGGCAGGTGCCAAATATGTGAACCCGAAAATCAATGTCACTGAAAACTATGTGGGCGTGACAGGTGAAGCCTGGAACAACCCGGCCAAAGCCAAAGAACTGGCGCTGGCGCAAATTGCCAAAGGCGGCGACGTGATCTTCGTGGCGGCGGGAGCTTCCAACACCGGTGTCTTCGACGCTGCTGAAGAAAAAAAGAAATTCGCCATCGGTGTGGATTCCAATCAGAACTGGATCAAGCCCGGCATTATTCTGACCAGCATGATGAAAGCCGTCGATGTGGCGGTGTATGACACCATCAAAGAAACCCAGGCCGGCAAATTCACCGCAGGTGAAATCCGCTATGGCCTGAAAAACCAGGGTGTGAACTACACTTTGGACAAACATAATGAAAAACTGATCACCGCCGACATGAAGAAAAAGGTCGAAGAGATCAAAAAGAAAATCATCGCCGGCCAAATCCAGGTTCCTGATTACTACAAAAAGAAATAGGTGCCTCTTAATATGTCCATGGCGGTTGAATTCAAAGGGATCAGCAAATACTTTGGCGCCGTTCGCGCCAACTCGGACATCTCTTTTGCCATTCCGTCGGGCTCCATTCATGCCATCGTAGGCGAAAACGGGGCCGGCAAATCCACGGCCATGAAAATCCTGTTCGGAATGTACCAGCCTGATGGCGGCGAGATTCTGATTCACGGAAACCCTGTTACCTTTGAAACCCCGATCGATGCCATGGCCGCCGGCATCGGCATGGTTCACCAGCACTTCATGCTGGCTGAACCCTTCACGGCCCTGGATAATATTCTGCTGCAACAAAAAGGTTCGGCATTTTCCCTGCTTCCGCGCGCAGAACAGCGTCAGCGTCTGAATGAAATCGCCGGTCGTTATGGCTTTCATGTTGACCTTGATGCCAAGGTCGAGGATCTGTCTGTCGGTGAACAGCAGCGCATTGAGATCCTGAAAATCCTTTCCCAGAACTCCGAAATTCTGATTCTGGATGAACCCACAGCCGTTCTGACTCCGCAGGAAGTGCAGGAACTGTTCACCAATCTTCGCAAACTGAAAGCCGAAGGCAAAACCATTCTGATCATCACCCACAAGCTGAAAGAGGTGATGGCACTTTCTGATGCCGTGACCATCTTCCGTGCCGGTCGCATGGTCGCCCACAAAGCAACCCGCGAAACTTCCGTGGAAGAACTGGCCGAACTGATGGTGGGTCGCTGCCTGCAAGATCCGAAAGAGCGAACCTCCACCATTGAGCAGAATCACGTGCTGCTGAATTTTGAAAAGCTTTCTGCAGCAATGGGCAACCATCGCATTGAAAACATCACACTGAAAGTTCACGCCCGCGAGATCGTCGGTGTGGCGGGCGTTGAGGGCAATGGACAGGACATCCTGATCCGCGCCCTGCTGGATCAAAAATCGCTGAACAAACACTCCTTGCAGGGACAGGTTCTTTGTGAAGGCAAATTGCAGGCCTTCCCTGAAGACCGTCTGCGCTTTGGTGTTCTGCCTTCCCGTCCTGTTTATGAAAACTTCCTGCTGGGGCAGCAGCGGTCTGGCCTGTTTAATTCCGGCCTTCTGCTAAAAACCCGTGCTTTGATTGAGCGCACCCGCGAAATCATGAAGGAATACGATGTTCGTCCCCACGATGAACATCTGCCGTTTGAAAAGCTGTCCGGCGGAAACCAGCAAAAATTAGTCGTGGCCCGTGCCCTGACTCAAAAGCCGGATGTAATCATTGCCGCACAACCCACCCGCGGCGTGGATATCGGGGCTATTGAATTTATTCACAATGAACTGCGCCGCTGCCGCGATGAAGGTGCAGGCGTGCTTTTGATCTCTTCTGAGCTGGATGAACTGATGGCCCTTTCTGATCGCATTGTTGTTCTTTACAAAGGCCATCTGGTGGCGGAATTCCCACGCTCCGCCTTTAATGAAATCGCCTTGGGGAAAGCCATGGGAGGTGGACATTGAAACGTGTCTTCGGCTTCCTGTTGGGACTGACACTGGCTTTGCTGCTGACTTTGTTCGCGGGTGAAAACCCGTGGAATGTCTTTATGATTCTGGTGCGCAGTGCTTTTGGCTCCATATACGATCTGGGCCTGACTCTTTCATACACCACGCCTTTGATTTTCTGTGGCCTTTCCGTGGCCATTGGCTTTCATGCCGGTCTTTTCAATATCGGCGCTGAAGGTCAGCTGACCATGGCGGTGGTGACCACTGCTGCCATTGGCGTGCTGTTCCCGCAGATCCCTTTCCCGCTGGCTCCGGTGATTGCCCTGCTGGCAGGTCTGGTGGCCGCCGGGTTGTGGGGCTGGATTGCGGGCTGGCTGCGCGCCGTGCGTGGCAGTCATGAAGTCATCATCACCATCATGATGAACTTTATCGCCGCAGGCCTTGCAAGCTGGTTCACCCTGAAGATCATTCCCAATCCTGAATCCCAGAATCCTGAAACCGCCATGGTCGCACCTCAGTACATGTTTAAGGACTATGATCTGATTGCCCGTCTGTTCCCGGACACCCCGGCCAATGCCTCGTTGGGCTTTGCGATTGTGCTGGCCGTTTTGATGTGGATATTCCTCTGGAAAACCACGTGGGGCTTTGAATTGCGGGCGGTGGGCTCTAATCCCGAAGCCGCTCACCGTGCGGGAATTTCAGAAAAGAAAGTGCGCATTCTGGCGATGACCTTGGCCGGAGTGATGGCAGGCTTTGTCGCGTTGTCTGAGGTTCTGGGCAGCGCCGGGCAATACCGCATTGGCTTTTCTCCGGACTATGGTTTTATCGGTATCGCTGTGGCCCTGCTTGCCAGCAACAACCCTTTGGGAATTATCGTGGCGGCCTTCCTGATGGGTGCGCTTCACAAGGGCGCTTCGGATCTGGATCTTGAAACGACCACGATCACCCGTGATTTCTCTCGCATCATCCAGGCTTTGGTGATTTTGGGTGTGGTGGCGCAAGGCTATTGGGAATGGATCAAAATCAAAAGGAGGAAAGGTTAGATGGAAACTATGACCTGGATTCTGGCTTTGACTTTGGCCACCCTGCGACTGGCAACACCTTTGGTGTTTGCCTCCATGGGTGGTTTGATGAGCGAACGCTCGGGTGTCGTGAATGTCGCCCTTGAGGGCTTTATGCTGATCGGTGCCTTTGCTGGCGCCATTGCCGGTCAGTATTTCGCTTCAGCGTGGATGGGGTGGGGCTTTGCCATTCTCGCAGGCCTTGTTATTGGCGCTCTTTACGCTTTGTTTGTGATTGAGCTTAAAGCCGATCAGATCATCACGGGCATGGCCGTGAATCTTTTTGTGATGGGTTTCATCCCCTTTGTGACGAAGATTCTTTACAGCTCCACCGGCTCCACCCCAGCGCTGCTAGTGGAAGACCGCTTTACCTTTGAACCGTTGTTGATGGCCGGGCTGCTGGTCGCCGCGATCAGCCTCTGGATGTTCCGCACGCGTTCAGGTCTGTGGGTTTTGTTTGCCGGCGAAAATCCTGAAGCCCTGACCGCCAGTGGTGTCAGTGTTCGCAAAGTCCGCTGGTCCGCTGTGACGTTGAGCGGGGCTTTTGCTGCCATGGGTGGCGCCAGTCTTTCATTGTTCCTGGCTTCGTCTTATTCCCCGATGATGACCGGCGGCCGTGGTTTCATGGCTTTGGCGGCGCTGATCTTCGGTAAATGGAAGCCGGTACCAGCCTTTGCGGCGTGCCTGCTGTTTGCCTTTGCTGATGCCGTGCAAATCCGTCTGCAAGGTGTGCAAATCGGCGGCGTGGAAGTTCCGGTTCAGTTTGTTCAGATTTTACCTTACATCGTGACAGTCATTGCTCTTGCGGGCTTTATCGGCAAAAGCCGGGCTCCAAAGGCACTGGGTCACCAATAATTTAAGAGGTCTCTATGAGAAATATTCTGTTGGCATTGCTTCTTCTTGGATCTTCTCAGGCATTTGCCTGGGGCGGCCGCGGTCACGACACCATCTGCCGTGTTGCCACCTTCCTGGTGAAAGAACCGGGCTTGAAAGAATACATGCAACACAAACCCCAGATGATGGGACACCTGTGCAATATGCCGGACTTTTACTGGAAAAGCCTGGGTGGCGACGCTGCGAAACTGGGGAACTCCACGCACTTCATCGATATTGAAGTTATTGGCCTGGATGTGAAAGATATCACCGTTGATTACAAACAACTGATGACTGAATTCACCGGCAAACCAAACAAGTTCAAAAACGACGGCTCCACGATCAAATCCATCCCGCAGGAATTCGGTTCTTCCTGGTGGAGAGCCGACCAGTTCATGCGCCACATCGCTGGCCTGAAAGAGGAGTTTGCGAAAGCCAAAGCGCCAACGAACTTCAAAGAAGAACAGGACAACGAGCTTCCTTACAACAAGCTGGCCTATGATATGGTCGTGTCCATGGGGCTGATGGGTCACTTTGTTGGCGACAACTGCCAGCCATTCCACACCACGGCGGACTATGACGGTTATGCCGCCGGTCACGGTGGCATCCATGCTTACTTTGAAGATCAGGTTGTTGGCCAGTTCGATGGCGACCTTGACTATCTGGTGCTGAAAGCGGCTCGCGGAATGAAAAATCCGGAATTCATGAAGCCAAAAACAGCCATTGAGAAAATGAAAGTTCTGAGTGTGATCTCAAACAAAGAGATCCCGAAGATCCTGAAAATGGATCCAGTCATCAAGAAGTCCACTCTGGTGAAAGAAAAAGGCATGGAACTTAAAACCGCAGCGGAACGTCAGCCGGCATCTGTGGCCTTCAAAAAAATGAAACCGATGATCGTGACGGAAATGGCTCGTGGCGCAGTTCTATTGGCGGCGCTTTGGGATGAAGCTTATGTTTCTGCCGGCAAACCAAAAATCGGCGCTTACAAGTCCTACAAGTATCCGTTCACTGTTGATTTCGTAACCCCGGACTATATCGAAGTTCCGAAAACAGAAGAAAAGAAATAGTTCAAAAAAATGTCCACTGCTTTTCTGGCGGTGGACATTTCCTTTTAGTGTTTGTGCGCTTGAATTGCGTAGTCCACCATTCCCTGGAAATCCACGATCACCACGGGTTCATCGCCCACCACCCAGGCATCATGGCCGGGCGGAACCAAAGACACATCCCCGGGTTTACAATCTATCTCTGTTCCATCATCCATCTTGATTCTGAGTACTCCTGAAACATGGTACTGAAAGTGCGGAGCTTCGCAGCTATCGGTTTGTGCGATCTCTTTCACTGATTTGGACCAGCGCCAGCCTGGCTGCAGGGTCGCCCGGCCCACAACGGCCTCGCCAAAGCGGACCAGCTCCAAACGGCCGTTAGGAAACTCGCGAACCTCATCTGCAGAACTGAAATTCAAAGCTTTAAGCGTTCCGCTGACCTTTGCAAAGACCGTCGAAGGATTCGGCTTTTGCGGTGATGCGGAAGTTTGTTGCGTAGCCATAGTCACCTCCTAAAACCCATTCTACGCCCGTTCGGCATACCACTCAAATTCCTCTCCTCGCCCGTGCCGACCGCCACTGGCCCACTTCCATGTTCTTGGAACGAATCTCGATTTTTAGATAGTGGGTCTGGAAAACTGCCCTCAGTAAGAACCTATTGCAGATGGCCGCGGCACGTCCGGTGCTATCCGACTTAGGACATCCGCAGGAGATAAAATGAAAATGCCGCTTTTACATCTATTAAAACTGACCATGCTGAGCGCCCTGATAGCTCATTTGGGAATTCATGCCCTTTATCTGGCACCCAACAATCCCGCCACTCCCCAATATATGAGCTTCGTCGACACTTACATGGGAACGTTCTTTACTCAGAACTGGCACCTGTTCGCACCGGAACCGGCAACCGCCAGCCTGCAACTTTCCTATCGCTGCGACAGCCTGCAAGCGTGGAAGTTTCCTTTGAGCGACATGCTTGAAGCCCACAAATCCCTGCCGGTCACAGCCAAGGGGAAACAATCCTACGTTCTGCAACATCTGGCGCGTGAGATCTTTAACAGCAAGATTCTAAAGAAAACAGACGCGGCCATGGATGAACTGCACATCCTACAAAGATATTTGCAAGACCAGTGCGGTGAGCAAGCCGCAGCCGAGGTGCGCATTCAGCGGGTGTTCACTCAAGATTATTCCAAGCGCTTTTCCAACACGGAAGTCCGCACTGAAACCTTCACCTTCGGCATCAAACAGGAGTCCTTCGCATGGAACTGATTCAGCAACTTAAGGAATTCTATCTAAAACTGCATCTGGAAGTGAAGTCTCTGCAGGCACTGCGCTTTGCCCGCCGCCTGGTGTATGCCTGGGCATTTATCAACTACGCGATCCTTGCGACAAAGGCCGCCTACTTCTATTCCAGCAGTGCTTACATTCCGGCCAAGGATTTCGACAGTCTGAATCTGCTGGAAAAGTCCCTGAACCTTCTGCACTGGGGGCCCTTCGCCGACGCTTATCCCATGTTCCTGGCGCTGATTCTGGCTGCGACGGCTTTTGCCTTCTTTGAAAAAGCCCCGCGCGCCTCTGCAGCGGTGGTTTATTTTCTGATGATGAATCTGGATAACAAGGCCTATGTGACTTTGGATGGCGGTAACAATCTGATGCATTTGGTGACCTTCTATCTGATCTTCATCAATACAAAAGAAACACAATCCGCATTTTCAATCACCCTGACGAACCTTGCTGCGCTGATGATCAAAATCCAGGTTACCTTGGTTTATGCAACTGCAGGTCTTTTAAAGGTCATGGGACCTCTGTGGAATAAAGGCGTCGCTCTTTATTACACCATGGGCGTCAGCGAATATGGCAATCATGAGATTTTTAAAACTCTTGCCAACTATCCGCTGCTGCTGGCGGCGATGACGTTGGGAACTGTTCTGTTTCAAATCTCGCTGCCTTATCTGATCTGGCAGCGCAACTGGAGACCTTACATCGTACTGATGGGAACGGCCTTGCATCTTTCGATCTCTTTGGTGATGGGTCTGTTCATGTTCGGATTCGCCATGTGTGTAAGCTACTTCTTCTTCTATGAAGACGGAGAAAAAGGATTGTTTGGATCCTTGCTGAAAAGGGTGCGGGTATGAAAATCAAAAAAGTGCTGAGCCATACTTTCACCGTGCTGATCTATTCCTGGGTGGGCCTGCAGTTCTTTTCGTGCAGCCCCGACATCCAGAAAGTGAAGGAAAACGAATTAGCCACCCGCCTGCAGAACACTTGGCAGGAGCTAAAGAAAGACAATCTGATTCACGGAAGCATTCTGATCCAAAAAGGCTCCGAAGTTCTGTTTGCCGACGGCGACCTGAATAAGGTCTATCCCATCGCCAGCATCTCGAAGTCCTTTGTGGGTTTGATTTACTTTCACAAATCGCAGCAGGGTTTAAAACTCGACACCCCGGTCTGCCACTGGCTGAAAAACTTCTGCACCGGAGACTTGCGGAAGATCACTCTGCAACAGCTATTGGATCATAAGTCCGGCTTTGGCCGGGATCTGAGCCTCGTAAGCTTTTTAAAACGCTCCATGAGTGCTGACTGGAACTTGCAGGATATCGACACACTGGTTCTGGAAGACAAGGACCTGAAATCAGCACCCGGGAAAGAATTCGGATATTCCAACTTTGGATATCTGGTTCTGTCCCGGGTTCTGGAAATCATCGAGCAGAAAAACTTTCCCCAAATCCTGCAAGAGCATGCCCCTGCTTCCACAACTGCGGCGATTCAAAAAGGGGACAAACTTCCGGCTTATGCACTGGTCCCGGGAAGTTCAATTCAGTGGGAGCTGAACAAGGAAAGTACTCTGTATAAATCCGCCGGTGCCGGAGGCATCAAGTCGTCAGCCCTGGATCTTATGCAGTGGCTAGGACAGCAGCGACAAACGCTGCCGAAGCTGAACAAGGACAAGCACTATTCACTGGGATGGGTGCGCTCGGAAAAGCAGTCTTATCAGGCTTACTGGCACAACGGGGCAACTCCGGGATTTTACTCGCTGGTCGCGGTGATACCGGAATCGGACCTGAAGATCGTGATTCTGACTGACAACTATAAATTTATAAAACACTGGTCCGACAGGGCCGAAGCATTTGAACAATACCTTTATTAAGGAGGAAAAAATGAAAAAGTTTATCACAGGGGCTCTGGCAGGCTTGGTCCTTGTCTCTTCAACAGCGAACGCACAACTGTGCAGTCCGGTCACCCGCCCCGCGGGCGGCTTTGTTCCACCCATCGTCGTGAAAGAGCGACTGAAAGAACTCCGGCAGGAACTGGGCGACCGCAAGCTGGAAGAGATTTTGGGAAGACCTGTCCTGGTTTCACTGGACAAGTATTCTGAGATGGATCCGAAAGGAATTAACGCCAACGCCTTTGTGGCAGCCGCTGCAGCAGGCGCCGCCGCTTCCGTTGTCGAGTATGTTTGGGATCGCTATGTTGGTAACGGCCCGAAAGATCGTTATATTCAGGAAGAATACTTTGATATTCGTCCCGGCACGGTGCCGGTGCTACCCGCCGATCCACCCAAAGTGGGCGGACGCGATATCGGTCCCGTAGCCCTGACACCGGCTGCAGTGGGAACTGCCGTGGCGGGAACGGTGGCTTACAAAGCGGCTGAATACAGCATGCGAAAAGTCTTTGGCGATCCGAATAAGGATGTCCGCCAGTATGATGAAAGAGACTTTGATATTCAAAGGAACTATCAGAACTAAGACCCCCGAAGGCCCGCCAAAAGCGGGCTTTTCTTATTGTCTCATTCTGAAACTGACCTCGGGGCCTGTATGCCGCTGCAAGGCCTCTGTCATTTTTTTAGACGCCCAGCTCTTCCAGGCTTCGTTTGGCCAGGGCACAAAGCTCGCACTCTTCAAAGTTGGAGAAAAACTTTTATTAAGGAGAGAGAGCATGAAAAAGAAGATTGTATTGGCGATGGCTGTCATTATGGTTCTGGGTTCTGTTAAGGCGATGGCAGAGAATTTCGAACAGGATGAAATCTACCGCGAAATTCAATTGGGAAAAGTGGAAGCCACTGAAGCTGCGAACGGCTGCGAAGAGTGCGCACTGAATACCGACGGCAAACTTGACGCCGTGGAGTTCGACAATCTGAATCAGCTCACCAAAACTTACGCCGCTGAAGAAGATATGAAAGAGCGCCAACTTATCAGTGAAGTGAGCGTTAAAATCTCCAAAATTGAGAGATTAAAAGATGTAAGTCAGCCTCAATTGAATAAAGAAGTGCTAAGAACAGTCAGCGAGGCCAAGAAACTTCGCGACATGAATAAGCACAACTCCAAAATGCTACAGAAGCTTTCCGGAGATCTTGATGAAAGATGGCAGTCCTTGAATGAGATGGACGAAAGAAATCAAATTCAGGGTCTGCGTGTTCACCCTGAACTGAGATACTAATCAGGGCGGGCGTCATGAAAATGAAGTTACTAACACCGCTGATTGTATTTTGTCTGATAGCTCCGGCGTCATCCATGGCGCAGGAGCTGGAAGAAAGCCGTATCATCACCGCTCAGATGAATGACATGCAGAGAATGATTCATGAGATCGCGGAATTGCAGGATCAGGCAGACGTTGAGTACGAACATGATGGCGTCGAACGCGTCGGCCAACTGGGTAAGATCATTGTCGAAGCAGAGATTCTTCGTGAATCGGCTGAGCTCTCAGAATCAGGTGACCAGGTTAACGAAGCCTGGCTGGAGGTCTCAAACCTGAGAACCATGGCCTGCAAAATTGTAAAAGGCGAACAAGCGACAGAGTGCAAATAGACAAAGAGAAAAGAACAAAAGCAAAGACCTGGCGAACGCCGGGTCTTTTGCGTTCTCAGGCAGTCCTTCGCTTACCGCGCCGTCAGGGTGCTGCCTGCCGAGGCCGCCATAATACATCCGATGGCCAGCCACTGGGATGGCATCAAAGATTCACTTAAGAACAGTATTCCGATCATTGTTGCAAACGCTGGCTCCAGGCTCATCAATATCCCGAAGGTCTTTGCCGGCATGTTCTGCATCGCTTTCATTTCAAGTGAGTATGGTAATGCACTTGAAAGAATCGCGATCACAAATCCTATCATCCACAATGACGGATCCACAACTTGATCAAAGTTTGTGTAAAGTCCCACAGGGAAAGTCACTGCGGCGGCAAAACACATTCCCACCGCTGCCGTCGCCGAAGAAGAATTTTCTTTTCCCGTCGATTTTCCAAAGACGATATAAAGAGCCCAGAAGAGCCCCGCGCCCAAAGCCAACAGCACTCCGACCATATCCAAAGCCTGACTGACTTCAGATAATGGCAGTATCAGATAGATACCCAGGCCCGCCAGGACCGCCCACACCAGATCCAAAATTCGTTTGGAGGAAAGCAGCGCCACCGTCAGCGGACCTGTGAATTCCAATGCTACAGCGATTCCCAGAGGAATACGTTCCAGGGCAAAATAGAACAGCAGATTCATCAGGCCCAGGGAAATACCATAGGCAGCGATACGGCGAAGGCCGGACGCAGTGAATTTTTCCCGCCACGGACGCATCACCAAAACCAGGATCAAAGCAGAAATGAAAACCCGCAGGGCCGTTGTGCCCGCAGGTCCCGCCACCGGGAAAAGACCTTTAGCAACCGAAGCGCCAAACTGAATTGAAAGCATGGCGATCAAAATGAGATAGATGGATTTATAAAGCGGTTGCACTAGAGGCTTCTCCGTCACTTTTCTAACAGGTGCGCGCGCTCTTGGGCTCAAAGTGTCAGGCCAGTCTCACACTGAGAATCGCGCTTGCTAAGTGCCTGACAGCAGGTCGAAGGATTCTCATCTTTAAACAGCCGACATGGCACGGTCATAGCAATAGGTGTATGTATACCGCTTGTTACAAAGGAGTTCAAAATGACATTCACTAAAATCATCACAGCAGCAATCATCACAATGTCAGCTACAGCTTCTTTCGGTGCTACCAAATGTGCAGACAAAGCAAACATGGGCCGTCACGCTCACACAGCTTCCCAGTCCAAATTCTCCCCGACTGTGAAGGTTGTTAAAACTGCTACAAACTCTGGTATCCAGTAATTAGCTAATTTAATTCAAGTTCCCCCAAACCCAAGCCTTCCCCCAGGGCTTGGGTTTTCCCTTTTTTAGACCTTCAAAAAACAAAAACCCCACTCTTTTCGGAGTGGGGCTCTTATTAGATCTTCAACAAGTATCCGGTTCCGTGTATCGACGACAGTCGCCCTTTTAGCTCGGGCACCTTGCGCTTCAGATTGTATAAATGAGTGTCCAGAGAGTTCTTAACAATGTGGCGTCCGCCCCAGATGTTTTCTTCCAGTTCTACACGCGTAACCAACTGGTTCTTTTTATCCATCAGAACTCTTAGAATCATGTATTCCACTTTCGTCAGGGAATGACTGTTGCCGGACACATAGATACAACGATTTTTATCATCCAATGAAATATGGGCTTCATACCAGCCAATGGCAGCCAGTCGACTCTGCAGATCGCCCTCATTGATGGGCTTTTCCAAAAAACCACTGACGCCGCTATTAACAGCCCGGATGGCCATGTCTTTGTCGGCGTTTCCAGAAACAATCATGATAAAGGCGCGCGGGCTGCGCTCGCGAATTGCGGGGATCAACTCAAAACAAGTGTGCTCATCCAGCGTGTGATCCAGGAAAAACAAATCCCACGACTGGCTTTCAATCATTCGCATCGCTTCTGCGAAAGAGGAAGCACACTCAATCTTACCCAAATGACTGAATTTAGCCTGAAAAAGCAGGGCGAAATCCTTGTTGTCATCAACAAGAAGTATCTTTTTCTCCATGGCTCCTTCCAACGTTCAATATTACCACTAAAGAAATCAGTTCAACGCTTTATTGTTAAAGCTATGTTAAAAAGTAAACTAACATTAACTTAGTCCGCAGACATTATAAGAGTTTACTTCACTCATCTATTTGAGTTTTTCTTGAGTTTTTCAGAATACAGAACAGAAAGATATCGGCCGAACGGGCGATCAGGAGCGGAAAAGAAGGGATCTGCTCTTCTACAAAAACAAAAAGCCCAGGGGTTACCTGGGCTTTGAGTTCTTATACTTTAAGACTAGGTCTTAGAAAGTGTAAGTGTAAGCAACTTGACCGAACATGTTTGCGTTCGCATCGAAGGAACCTGTTGCTACACCTTTGAATGTAACATCAAGCAAGCTTTTGCCGAATTTGAAACCAGCACCCGCAGCTGCGAATGTAGAATCAAGGTCTTCTTTGTCACCAGAAGCGTCGTCTTTAGTTTCATTCAGGATCACGTTTTGACCAACGGATGCACGAAGAACCAACCAAGAAGCTGCGTTAGCTTCTACGCCCATGTAAACTGGAAGTGTCAAAGACTCTTCAACATCTTTAGTTTTAGAAGAAGCTACTTCTACACCGTAGAAGAAGTTACCTTCTTCAGATTTTGAAAGAGTGTTAACCATACCCAATTTGTAGGAAGTTGTTTCAACTTCTTGAGTAGTCCCGTTGATGTCGCCTTCAACTTTGGACATTTTTACGTTACCGTAAACTTCCATTTCTGGAGACACGTGGTAACCAACAGTTACGTTAGTCAAACCTTTGGATTCAACTTCAGCATCAACTACGCCATTGTCGAATTCAGATTTGCCAGTGAAACCTTGAACCAATTCGAAGTCCCAAGTGCCATTGGAAGCTGCAACTGCAACACCCATGGAAGAGGATTTAGCTTCGATAGAGTCATTTTTACCGTTGGAGTACTTCGCAGTCACACCCCAAGTCCAGTCGCCCATTTTGGAAGCGTAGAACAGGTTCAGACCGTTTTGTTCTTTCATCAACAAACCGTTACCAGCTGCAAGAGCTTCGATTTGAGCATTTGCAGTGTCGATTGCATTAGTGAAATCAGCAGAACGACGACCGAAGTAAGCACCGAATGCAGAATCGTCACCGTGACGTTTTACGAAACCGCCTTCAGCGTGAGGAGCTGCTGCATCACCAGTACCACCCCATTCGATAGTCGCTTGTTCAGAAAGCGCCATGAATTGGTAAGGTCTGTCAAACGCAGTTTGGAAATCCAAAACGTGACGTGAGTTAGCCAAAGCCTCTACACGTGCTTTAGAAGCCATTGCTGCTGGAGCTGCTGCCATAGTCAAAGCTGCTGCTACTAGAATCTTTTTCATTGTTGCATCCTTTCGTTTCGTTGCAATCTTATGAACTTTTAAATCCATTAAAAGCTTTAATCGTTTACACAAAAAATGCTAATGAGGACCAGTTCCAAGATCAACAACAAAAATTTTCGGTAAGTTTTCAGCGCACCCAAAAAGCCGAAAGACGCATCAGGACTGTGACTTCAACTCCACAGGACTTTGTTACCAAGAACCCTCGCCAAAAAATCCGCTTTTTTAAAGTTTTTATTCCAGTAAAACTCGCGCCAGTAGCGGCTTTCATTGAAAAAGTAAAACTGCGAATTTTTCCTCGGGAAAGATGCATAGTGTTGTGAATTGTCTGCTGTTTGTTGGTCCAAAATAAAATGCAAAAACGACAATTGACGCAAAAGCTCCATTTGGGTCTGGAATGCTGGATCAAGGTCTAGCTTTACAAACATTTTACGTTACACAACAAGACCTCAGTCATAATCTTTTTCCCAAACTTAACCATTTTTTGAACTTATATATAAGGAGTTCATGTGAAGATCCCAATGCTATTGTCCGCTTTGCTGGTGCTTGGCAGTTTCAGTGCACAAGCTGCAGAAATCTCTGGCCTGACTGTTAACGGAGAGGTTGCTTTTGATTACAGCTTCCTTTCCACGAAAGATACAGCCCTGCAGAATTCTGACGGTGTTACTAATGAGGCGTACCGCTTGCGTAACGCTCAGGTGCTGATCAGTAAGGAAACCGAACAAGTTTACTTCGTAACCCGTCTGAACTATGCGCCGACGGCTTATCAGTCCTCTCCTACTGACAGCAAAACTGCGAACTTTGGTATGCTGGACCAGGCAGAGATCTTTTATAAAGCCATGCCTAATTTATATATAGGTTTCGGTCGTTTCCTGACCACCATGGGTTATGAATCATTGATGAAGTATGAAAACGCGTTCTACAGCAACACCATTGCATATCAAAGCATCGTGCCTGGTTATGGTGAGGGTTTGCGTGCAAAGTATGTGGCTGGCGACTGGCTGACGGCAACTTTGTCCACTTATAACCAAGCGGCTTACGGAGCTTTCGGCGAAGACTATTCTCCGACCAAAACAACAGAACTGTCTGCAACTGGCAAAGCCGCAGGTCTGACATGGTTTGCGGGTTACTATCTGGGCACGGATGATCCATCAGGCGTTAAAACGGAAAGATCATCTTCCAGCGTGTGGGCTTCTTACCAGATCACTGAAAACTTCCTGGCTGCATTGATCTATGATTCTTTGACGACAAAACCAGATGGCGATCGCTTGCACTGGTCTGATGCCACCACGGTTCTACTGACTTATGGTCTAGGTCGTAACAACCTGGGTCTGCGTTATGAGATGGTCCGCGGCGCCAACGAAATCGGTTATGGCGCGGCTGACACTGTGAACTCTATCAGCGTGACAGACAAGTTCGTCCTTAACGACAACTTCAATCTGTATGTGGAGTACCGTCAGGACATGTCTAATGAAGACGCGTTCGTTGATGGCGATGGCGCAGCTACCGACAAAGCCAGCGTTGTAACCCTGGGTGCCCTGGCGCACTTCTAATTTTCAGTCCGCATGACGGGGGCCTCTGGCCCCCGTTCTCTGTCTAAGCTACCGAAAGCACTCACAATAGTCCGCAGTTGCATTTTTTCGGCAATTCCGCTATCTTAAAGCCACATCTCTTAGAAAAGATTCCTCTGCGAATCTTGATCCAATCTCTAAGTTCCATTCACTGTTCGATCACAAGTCAGCAAAAAAGATTCTACTTTAAGCCTGCGTAACTTGTGCTAATCTCAAATAAAAGGAAATACAGCCTGTAATGCAAAAGAAAAAAATCCTCACTGGCACCATCAAAAGACATCCTGACGGATTTGGATTTTTCATCCCCGACGACAAAGAACACCCCGACGTCTACATTCCCCGCCACTCCATGGAAGGCATCATGACCAATGATAAAGTCGCCGTGGAAGTCACTCCCGAAAAAGGGGGCGAAAGATTCCGTGGTGAACTTGATCATGTTCTAAGTCGTGGAACCAAAACCGTGGTGGGCCGCTTCTTCAAAATGAACGAGCGCACCGGACTTATCCGCGATGAAGGCAAAGGCTGGGGTCAGGATCTTAAAATCAAGATCGAAGACTCTATGCAGGCCAAGGACAAAGAACTGGTCGCTGCCGAAATCACCAGCTATCCCGATGACGGCAAACCATTCACCGGCAAAGTCACCGAAATCATCGGTGACGCCATGGATCCGCTGACAGACCTGAAACGTGTGATTCGCGCCAACAATATTCCTCTGGAGTTTTCAAAAGCCACTTTGGAAGAGGCCGAACACTTCACAGAAGTTCCTGACGAAAAAGACTTCAAAGGCCGCCGCGATCTGCGCGACAAAGCCCTGATCACAATTGACGGCGCCACCGCCAAAGACTTTGACGATGCTGTTTACGTGGAAACCCTGAATGAGGGCTTCCTGCTTTATGTCGCCATCGCCGACGTCAGCCACTACGTCAAAATCGGGACCGCTATCGACAAAGACGCCTACGAGCGTGGCACCTCGGTGTACATGCCAAACTTTGTGGTACCGATGCTGCCGGAAGTTCTGAGTAACGGTCTTTGCTCCCTGAATCCTCACGTGCCGCGCCTGTGCCTGGTGGCTGAGATGCTGTTTGATTTCACCGGCGAGCTTGTCAAATCCGACTTCTATGAAGCCGTGATGGAAAGCAAAGCCCGTGTCACTTACGGTGAAGCCCAGGAAATTATCGACGGCAGCGAAGTTGAAAAACACAAACACGTCAAAGAGCACATTCTGCGTCTTTCTGACCTTGCGAAGATCCTTATGGCCAAACGCTTTAAGGAAGGTTCCCTGGATCTGGAAATCCCGGAAACCGAACTGGTTATCGACGGTGCCGGAGTTCCGGTGGACATTCAGCGCTCTGAGCGCCTGTTTGCCCATCGTCTGATTGAAGAAATGATGCTGGCTGCGAACGTCGCAGTGGCCAAATTCCTGCACAGTCGTGAAATCCCCGCTTTGTACCGTATTCACGAACCGCCAAATGAAATGGCGATTCGCACTTTGGAAAAATATCTGGCGAACTTCGGTGGTAAGACCAAACTTGGCAGCGGAAAACTGCAAAAACGCCTGACCAAGGCGCTGGAAGAGTTTGAAGGCCGTCCGGAAGCGCAGATCCTGAACATCCTGACCCTGCGATCCATGAGTCAGGCGAAGTACAGCATGAACAACGTCGGCCACTTCGGTCTGGGGTTTGAGTTCTACACTCATTTCACCTCCCCGATTCGTCGTTATCCCGATCTGATCGTGCATCGTCTGCTTAAAACCCAGGTCATGCCCAATTCCCGCTATCGCCTGATGAGCGAAGATGATCTGGCAACAGCCGGAACCATTCTATCCGCGGCGGAACAGCGCTCGACCAAAGCCGAACGTCAGGTTCAGTCCATCAAGAAGGCCCGCTTCATGCAGAAATTCGTCGGCCAGGAGTTCGACGGCATGATCAGCTCCGTGGCAAAATTCGGCGTCTTCGTGTTGCTTCGTGAATATGACATTGACGGCTTGGTACGCCTGGATGATCTGGGTGGCGAGCGTTTCGAGTTCGATGAGGAAAATCTGCGCCTGGTGGCGAAACGTTCCGGCTTTGCCTATTCCATCGGCGACAGCATCCGTATTCAGGTTGTGGCCGCTGATCCAGAGGCCGGGCAGATCAACTTTGCTCTGGCGGGACTGGAAAAAGAAGAACACGACGATGACAGAACTCCGGCGGAAAGATCCGCGGCGGCTGTTCTGAAACGTTTGCACGGTGAAAAAAAGTCTGAAAAACGACCTAAAGATCACATCAGTCACGGTAAGAAAAAACATCAGGACCGTGAATTTGAACGCGGCGAAAAACGCGCTGACAAAAAAGCTGGCAACAAGGACTTCGGCAGCAAGAAGAAAGAATTCGGCAAAAAGAACTTCCGCGAGGAAGGCCCGGACCGCTTCAAGCAGAAGCCTGGAAAGTCCAAGTTCTTCGGTGACGTTCGTAAGGATGCTCCTGAAGGAAGCGCTGAAAAGCTGCGCAAGGTTGAAAAACAGTACAACCTGAAGCCACGCCAACTGGATAACGAGGAAAAGCGGGGTCCAGACAAGACCTTGCTCGAGATGATCCTTGGTCCAGAGAGATACCGCGAACAAGTCAACGGGGACGCTGCAGACAAACCAAAGCTCAGTAAAAAATTGATGTTTGCCGAACAGTCTAAACTCCGGGATAATGACGGCTATTCGGAGAAGAATAGTGACAGCCTTAAACACCGGACGCCAGATCGGAAAGACTCTAAAAAACGCGGCAAGACTGAGAACGATCGTGGGGGTGTTCGCAAAGCACGGGTTTCACCAGGTCGCGGAAAAGGTAAAACTCGGTAAATTCATCATCCAGCGTTTGAACGCAAGCTCTGACGTCGAAGAACTTTCGATGCCAGAGCGGATGAGAATGAGTTTTGAGGAACTGGGTCCCACGTTTGTAAAACTGGGACAATTGCTGGCCACCCGCCCTGACTTGGTTCCCGATGAGTACGTCACTGAATTTGAGAAGCTGCACGATCGTGTGCAACCCCTGTCCTTCGAAACTATTGAAACCGTTCTTCGCGAAGAATTCGGAAACTCCCTTTATCAGAAATTTGAATCCATCGAACAAGAACCTCTGGGATCGGCCAGTATTGCCCAGGTTCACCGCGCTCGCCTGAGCACCGGAGAAAACGTTGTCATCAAAGTTCAGCGTCCGGGCATCATTCAGACCATCAACGATGACTTGAATGTTCTTTATCTGCTGGCGGAACTGCTGGTCACTTATATTCCTGAAACCCGCACCTACAATCCCGTGGGGATCGTGGATGAATACTTCCGCACCCTGGAGCTGGAAACAAATTTTGTTGTTGAAGCCAACAACATCCGCCGCTTCCAGGAAAACTTCGCCGATGATGAAAATGTTAAAATCCCCAAGGTCTATCTGGATCTGACCACCGAGCGCGTCCTGATCATGGAGGCCCTGCCAGGGGTTCCCCTCAGTCAGGAAGCCTCACTGCAGCAGCCCGGTATCGATCCTGAAGAAGTCATCCGCAGGGGTCTTAAAGCCTATCTGAAGATGGTCTTTGAAGACGGCCTTTTTCATGGCGATCTTCATGCCGGAAACTTCTTCGTTCTGCCTGAAAACAGAATCGGCCTGATTGATTTTGGCGTCGTGGGCCGCCTCAACACACGCACGCAGGCCTCCATTGCGAATATGCTTTTGGCACTGTCGCGAGAGGACTATGAACGTCTGGCCTATGAATACGTGGATCTGGCACCGTTCACCGACCGGGTGAACATTGATATCTTTGCCAAGGACCTGCGCGAGCTGATCGCGCCCTATTTTGGACTGACATTGAAAAACGTGAATCTGGGAAAAGTGCTGATGCGCTCCTCCGGGATTGCTGCCCGCCACCACATTCAGGTTCCGACCGACCTGATGCTGTTCTTCAAGTCGATTGTTTCCATCGAAGGCATGGGCCGCAAAATTCACAAGGACTTTGATTTCCTTCAGTACTCTTTGGAATTTGCCGGTGATCTGGCCAAGACCCATTTCGGCCCGGAAAGAATTCTGAACGATATGTCGCAGATGGCGCGGGAATCAAAAACATTCCTGAATGCCCTGCCTCGCCAACTGAATTTCTTCCTGCGCAAGGTGAACAGTCCGGATCATGCCTTTAAACTGAACGTTACGGAAATCAAAGACCTGAAACGCTCGGTGGAAAGCTCTTCCAATCTGCTGTTCCTGGGTGTGATTATCGCAGCCCTCATCATGAGCGCCTCGTTCGTGTATGTGCACGATACCGTCAGCCACATTGCCGGAATGCCGACGATCAGCTTTATCGGCTATATCATCGCAGGCTTCCTGGGCATGTTTGCGTTTCTTAATTATATTAGAAAACCCTGATACGGAGATAAGATGCAACAGTTGTACTATGAACTCAGTGTTCTGGCCAAAGCAGTCAATTTTAAGAATCTTTCTGCCGCCGCCCTGCACGTGGGACTGAGCCAGCCCCAGCTTTCCCGTATCATCGCCAAGATTGAAGACGAACTGAAAATCGTTCTGCTGGATCGTTCGGCGAAAAGAAAGTCCGGATGGACCGCCGTGGCCTTTCAGCTTTCCGAAATCTTTGAAAAATCCATCCGTCGTCTTGAAACTGAACTTCAGGGGATCAGCAACAACCAGATGGTGGGCGAACTGCATATCGGCACCCTGGAAGGGCTTTCGGATTTTGCGCTGAACACGTCCCGTCTTTGTTTTGAAGAAGTCGGCGTTAAAAAAATCACCCTGGACATCTTTGACCTGAATGAACTGGAAGCGAATTTCCTTTCCGGAAATCTGGATCTGATCTTCACCTCCAAACAGCCGGGCCGTCAGAAATTCAAATATCTGATGGAACTGGGCTTCCAGAAACTGGAGCACATCGAGTCCTCGAAAAAGTTCAACGTTCTTTCCACATTTGAATACGGTCGCGCCAACAAGAAAGAACTGGAACACTTCCCTCACGTTTTCGTCTCAAATTCCCTGTCTATCCGTCGCTCGTGGTTTGAAAAACACGGAGGCACCGGGCATCTTCCCACCGAAGCCAAACGCGGTCGCGCCAAAGACGCCGAACCCGTGATGATGATCGGGTCTGAACTGCTCAATCCCATGCTCTGGGAAAACATCATTTCCGCCATCGAGGAATAACCCCCGCCCCCCCCAATTGAAACGAGCCAGTGACGCCATAAAACGTCACCGCTGTTGAAATTATTCACACAGGGTTCTGTGGGGGCCTCGTATTGAGACACTGGGCTCTGGCACCCCCCTTGCTCATAAGGATTCCGGATTCTTTTAACGGAGGACTTATGGAATTCCTATTGTCACTTGGTCGCGCTTTCACTTCTTCTGACGCTTTCTGGATGTGGGCTATTTTGGCTGCTCAGGTAGTGTCCGTGGCGATTATCGCCGAACGTTCTATCGCTCTTTTTGTAAACCGCAAGGTGAACCAAAAAGACCTTTCCAAAGCCATTGCTGAAGACATCAAAAATGGCAATCTGGACAAAGCTTTGCGCCGCTCCCTGCAGCTGAGCGCCAAAGAACCATTGGGAGTTGTGGCTTCTGCTGGTATTCAGGCGGCTATTGATATGGGCGGCAAAGAGGAAATCCAGTTGAAGATGGACGAAGTCCTTCTGGAAGAAAACTCCCGCATTGAAAAACGCATCGGCTTCCTGGCGATGTTTGCCAACGTGGCCACTCTGGTGGGTCTGTTGGGTACTATCACCGGTCTGATTCATTCTTTCGCCGGTATTGCCAATGCCAACCCGGTTGAAAAAGCAGCCATTCTTTCCAATGGTATCTCTTTGGCGATGAATACAACTGCTTACGGACTGATCGTGGCCGTGCCTGCTCTGATCATGTATGCAGTGTTGCAGAATCGTGCGACCAAACTGTCAGAAGATCTTAATAAAGCGTCTTTGAATTTGTTCATCCAACTGGGTTTCCACTACGCTCCGGTTTCTGACAAGAAAGAAAGATCTCTTGTATGAGCAGCAATAAAGAGTTGAATTTCGAAATCAACATCCTGCCCATTCTGGACATCCTGTCAGTCATGATTTGCTTCTTGCTTCTGACTGCGGTGTGGATCCAGATCGGGACACTGGATACCAAGCAGGCTATTGGAGACAACTCCACAGCCGGCGCCAAGAATCCCCCTTCACTGTGGGTGACGATGGCTGCTGACGGTGGCGTTCAGCTCTCTTTGCGTGATCTTCCCCAGGCCAAGGTTCTTGAGTCCCGCATTACCAAATCCACCAAGGGTGTGAACTGGGAAGCGCTGGAAGGAAAGCTGAAGGCTCTGCGAGATCAGTATCCGGATCTTAAAACAAGTGTTGTGCGCCCGGAAGCGAACACCTCCTACGGTGATGTGATTCGCGTGATGGACCGCCTGAAACAAAGTGCCTTTGAAGGCGTGGGCTTGTCCCCGCTGGGGTAGGAACTATGAGAAAATCACTATTGGAAAATGCGGCATCCCCTAAACGTTCGCCAATGACTGAGTCGCTGACTTTGAGCAGTGGTGGCAAAAAGAAAGGCCTGTTCCGTCGTGAGCTGGCTCTGGCTTTGCCACTAACGTCCTTGATCGATGCGTTTTCGATCATCGTGATCTATCTGTTGATCGGAACTCAAAACAGCGGGATGGAAACACAGATTCCAAATAAAATGACACTGCCTTCGGCCAATCACAGCCAGGGTGTGGAAAAGGTCACCCCTATTCTGCGCATCGAAAAAGGGAGCTACTTCCTTGACGACAAGCGTGTTGCCGCCAATGACCTGACAAACAAGCTGGCGGAGCTGAAAAAGAACACCGAGGAAAAAGAACTCGAACTGATGGTTCAAGCTGACACGGAAATGAGATACGCCGACCTGGATCCTCTGTTAAAAGCCGGATCTCTCGCCGGTATCGAAAAACTTAAATTCGCAGTGGTGCCGGGCAAATGAAAAATCTAAGACGAATCACTCTGATCAGTATCGTAGTCCTTGGTGCTCTGAATGGTCGTCTTGCCCTTGCTGACAAGATGAACGCCGGAACGCAGGACCTGGTTATCCAGAAAATGGAACGGGTCCTGTCCGCCATTGGCAAGGAAGATCCATCCTGGGTTCCGACCCAGCAGCGCCTGGCCGATTTGCTGGCGGAACGTGGGCGGGACCGCTTCATGCTGGAAGTCGAAGCCAATTGTGACGGCTGCAAAGGATCGAAAGCCGACCGTCAGAAGGCCATTGGTATCTATGAGGAACTGCTTCGTCAGGTCAGTCTGAACGAACACGGACCTATTCTGTTCCAACTGGCGCATTTGTACGAAATGGCCGGTCAGAACGACAATGCGATTCGTCTGTTTGAACAAATCATCAAGGAAGCCAAAGCCAAGAAAATCAATCCGGCGATTGTTTCCCGTTCCCACGCCTCTTTGGGCGATCTGTTGTTCCAAAAGAACAAATTCAAAGATGCCCGTTATCACTATGTGATCGCTCTTAAAGACGACAAACTGGAAAACCGCGCCCTGGTGACTTACAACATGGCTTGGTGTGATTTCAACGAGGACAAACTTTCCTCGGCGATCACGATTCTGGAAACGCTTCTTAAAAACAAACACCTGATCACCCGCGACACGGAAGAGGGCTCCAAATACGACCCGGTTTTCCATGCCGATATCATGCGTGATCTGGCGACTTTCTATTCCCGCAAAGAAATCAACGACAAAGAAATTGCCCAGTTTGAATCCCTCGCCCCGGCGCAGAACCGCAAAGAGTTGCTGTATCACTTTGCCAGCGAAGCGGACCGTCTGGGACAAAAGCAGGCCGCCCATAAAATCCTGAACCGCTATCTTGAACAGCCGGATCTGACCAAGTCAGAGCGCCTGTCGGCGTTTGTGCGCATGGCGCAAGTGAACTATGACCGCGGTCAGACCACACAGTCGACGCAAGACTTTGCCAAAGCGGCAGCAGCCTTCAAAAACACTGATTGTGATGATGAATCCAAGTGTGAAGAGCTGCAGAAAACGATGAAGCGTTATGTAACAGAGCTTCACCGTCTGAAAAAGCTGAATCCGGACCAGGATCTGCTGAACGCTTACGTTATCTATAACAAGACTTTCCCAACCGACATCGAGATGGCCAACCGCGGTTCCCAAATCGCAATGGACATGAAGAAGTATCCACTGGCAATCCAGATCTATCGCAGCATCAGCGAAAGCCGCAAGTTCTCTGCCAAAGAACGTGAAGAGGCTTTGAACAATGAAGTTTCCGCAGCGGAAAAATCCCAGGATTTGAATCTGCGTCGTGAGGCTTACCTTCACTATCTGAAGTATTCCGACAATGACGCAAAATCCTTTGAAGTTCGTTACCAGCTGGCTTACCTGAGCTATCAGCAAAAACAGCTAAAGGAGGCCGCTGTCGCCTTCAACGACCTGGCTGAAGACAAAAAAGGTTCTGCTGATCTACGTAAAAAAGCAGCAGACCTTTCTTTGGATGCCGCAGCTCAGTTGAAAGACGAGGAGTCTCTGCAAAAATGGGCTTGGGATTACGCCAAGCTTTTCCCGGCTCACCGTGCAGAGTTTGAAACACTGGCGCGCAAAGCCCTCATGAATGAGGTCGCTTCTGTTGCCAACAATCCAAAATCGTCTTCTTCAGACATGAAAAAAGCCCTGAAGAAGGTGATGAGCACCGACGTGGCGACAGCAAAGCCTGCTGAAAAAGTTCTGTTCTATACCAACGCCAGCGTTCTGGCTCAGAAAACCGGCGAAGACGGAATCTATATCCAATCCATTCAGGCTTTGATTGCCATGAATGAAGTTTCTGAATCCAGAAAGGATGAACTGCGCGAACAGCTGGCAGCTCATTACGAAAAGCATCTGGATTTCAAAAACGCTTACCGCATGGCATCTCAGGTCCGTACCCCAAAAGTGTCTGAAAAAGACCGTGAGTTCCGCCTGGGAACACTGGCTGATCTGGCAGAAATGAATCCGGAAAAGCACTATAAGGCTGCTTTGAAAGCCGGTCTTAAAGGTGAACGTTCTTTGATCATGAGATCCCGCCTGGTTCTGCTTTCTTCCAACCCGGTGAAAGAGCTGAAAGCTCAGGCGCCAGAGTTGAAACAGAAGCCGGATCTGCTGAACGAAACTGCTTTGCTGGTTTACGCCCGCACCATGGACAAATCCGGTTTGAAATCCGTATTTGAAATGAAAGAACTTCGTCGCAAGTCTGCGGCGCAGTTCTTCCAGAAGCAGGACTTCTACAACAAGGTGGCTAACTTCCATCCGAAGATTGCCTCCCACCAGTTGAATGGCAAGAACGATCGCACTGTGCAAAAATCCATTCAAGAGCGCATGAACCTGACCGCGAAAGCCGACGGCATGCTGAAAGAATCTTTGGCACTGAAAGACATCACAGCTCAGCTCATTATGTTGAATATCGTGGCGTCTGAAAATGAACGCCTGGTGAAAGACCTGGCTTCTTTGCCAATGCCAAAAGGTTTGAGCCCCGCAGAACAGCGCCAGTACGTGGACCTGCTGAAAGGCCGCTCTAAGCCATACCTTCTGAAGGCTCGCACTGCGAAGCAGAAGATGGATGAACTGTGGGCTCAGTCCCCGGCTTTGGGTCAACTGGCTGCTGAATACAAAATGGCGCGCCCTGAAATCCAGAAACTGCTTCTGCGTGAAATGCAGATTCTGGAAGACCTTCCGGGCCGTGGTCGTATGAAAACAGCGGTTTCTGATGCTTTGGGTTCTTCTTCCTTCTCTAGCCGTGACCTGGTTTCTGCACGTAAATCCGTGTCTGAAAACCCGTCCAATGTGCGTGATTTGGAAAACCTCAAATACCTAGAGACAAAAATGGGCCACCCTCTGATGCCGTCCTACCTGGAAGCCCGTTTAAATCAAATTCAGAAAGGAAAGAGCCTATGAAATCCCTGATTGTTGTGGCCCCCCTTTTGCTTAGTCTACTAGCGGTACCCTCCCTGGCGTCTCAAAAAGCGACAGGGTCGAATAAGGTGAAAAAAGAGCAAAGCCACAGGCCCAAACTCGGCACCTCGTTCAAATTTGATGGCAGTGCGCTTAGAGGAAAGTACCAGAGCTCACTGAATACGAAAGCCACCGTAGAGAACGACAAGCTTCTTGAAGATCTCCTGGGTGGCCGAAACCGGTTCGATGACAAAATCGACCAAGACGAGAAAAGAAACTAGGACGTAAATATGAGTACTGCAAAGTTGTTAATTCTCGAAAACAGGTTAGGACAAAAAGTCCGCACCTTTGCTGTGGACTCCGAATCGCTGAACATCGTTTACCTGAAAAACAGCCGTCGTATTGAGGCTGTTTCCAACCTGCAGGCCCTTGATTCCAACGACATTGAATACCGTCTGCTGCAAACCGTGGATCTTTCCCAGATGGGTGATCAGGGTGTGGCGCTTGAAGGCCTGGGCCGTCTGCGTGTGGCTGATGCTTCTGCTCAAAACAGCCCGACTTATCAACTGGCGGATGAACAAGACGACGAACAACTGAAAATCATGCTTAAGAAAACCTCGCTGGCTCACTTGGCTGCCGTCTTGAGTCTGATGATGGGTGCATGGATCTGGGCGTCTTATTTCACTAAAGCGGAAGAGCCAATGCTGGTGACGATTGAGTTGCCTCAGGAAAAACCCGTTCAGAAGGCTGAACCACGTCAGCACGTTCAGGTATCCCAGAAAAAAATCAAACAAACCAACAAAGTCTATCGCCCGAAAGCTCAGGCGAAACTGAAAACCAAACCTTACAAAGTAAACACGGCCAAAGCCAAAGACGTTTCCCGATTTGGTGCTCTGGCTGCTTTGGGTGGCACACCAAAAGGCACACGTGGCTACGAGGGTCTGGATAACAACTCTATGAAAGCCATTCGTTCTGCCGGTGTTGGCAGCGGCGGTGGAGGCGTTGGTTCTGCCGGTCGCGGCGGTATCAAAGGTTATATGCCGGGTAACGGCCTGATTGCCGGTTCCGCCGGTGAAGGCAGCGGCAAAGCGGTCAGCGCTGGTGGTTACGGTACAGCCGGTATCGGCGGTGGCCGTGCTGGTAACGGCAAAATCTCGTTGGTTGGCGGCACCTCTGCGGTGAGCCTGCCTTTGGATGAAGAAGCCAGCGTTGAAGGTGGTCTGGATCGCGATCAGATCATCGCCGTGATCAACAAAAACAGAGGTCAAATCGTTTATTGCTATGAAAAAGGTCTGCAGGCCCAGCCATCCATCGGTGGACGTGTGGCGGTGGACTTTGTGATCGGCCCTGCAGGTCGCATCACCACAGCCAAAGTGGCGCAATCCTCTTTGGGCTCCCGCATGGTGGAAAACTGCATGCTTCAACGCATGAAAACATGGCAGTTCCCCCGTCCGGTTGGAAATGTAAATGTGGACGTTCTTTATCCATTCGAACTCATGCGCGTAAGCAGTCGCTAAGCGAGGTAGAATATGAACTTTCTTAAAACCACTCTTCTAGCTGTCCCTGTCACTTTGGTACTGTCTGGCTGCGGTGACTGGAATAAAAATCCGGTTCCTGAATCAAAGACTTCCACAGGTGAGGCTTTCGATCTGGACACTTTGAGAAAGCATTCCAAGGACGTGATCACTCACGGCCAGGACAAACCCCGTGAAATAACCAACACCGTGATCGTTGAAAAACCGGTTGTGGTGGTGAAAGAAGAATCCACCATCGACCAGAAATTCATCGTCATCACTCCTGATGCCCAGATGACTTTCAACGAAGACCAGGAAGGTGTGTTTAAAGTTTACGCCCGTGTTCTTGTTCCAGGCGTACAAATCTCCCTGACAGCGAAAAACCTGCCGGAAGGCGCAACTTTGACGGCTTCTCAGGCGGAAAAAGATCTTTATCTTTTGAAATGGAACCCGGCTCTTTACACGGTTTCTTCCAATGAAAACATGAAAACCTTCAACGTGAAACTGGTGGCTGAAATCACTTCTGTTTCCAGCCAGCAGAACGCAGACAAACTCAAAGGTCTGGTTCGTGAGCGTGAAGTGAACCTGTTCCTGTTCAAAAACCAGGAAGCTCCTTCTGAACTGAAAGTTGATGGTCTTGCGGCTGAAGTGGCGCAAGGTCAGGAGATTCCGTTCTCTGTAACAGTGAAAGTTCCGGGCATCGACGGTCGTTCTGCTCAGAAACCACGTCTGGTGATCAGCTATGACGGTGTCAGCTACACTACAGGCAATGACTTCCTGGAACTGGATGGTTCCCGTCACGTTGTTGCAGACAAAAACAAAAAAGATCCTGAATACCTGGGTGACTCCAAATGGAAATTCTCTTTGGTGTTCGATACCAAGAATATCTCTGTTCAACCGCAACTGGCAAAAGACGGGTCCTTCATGGTTAACGCCAACGGCCTGCGTGTTCGTCTGAGCTTCAAAGCTTACAGCCCGAACAGCTTGTCTACACCGGAAACTCTGTCCAAGCTTAAAATCCGCTTTGCTTCCCAGGAGCCAACAACTCCTCCTCCAGCAGTGGGTCAAGCAACCACAGGAGCACAATAGTCATGAAAACACTTAAACTGCTTTCCCTGTCCGTGATCGCTGCAACATTTATGGCCTCCCCAGCAATGGCTCAAGGCAAAGCGTCCGCGAAAAAAGCGACGCTGGCTGATGACATTGATTCTTTGGGCGGTAACAAAGAGCTGGCTGAAATGGCTCAAAACATCAAGTCCCAAACCCGCACTCGCATCGTGCAGGACCGCATCGTTGAGCGCAGAAACCGTGTTGAGTTCGGCTTGGCTTATGGTTCCACTTTCGGTGGTGATTCTTACGTGAAGACTCAGTCCCTGAGCCTTGCGATGGACTATCACATCACTCCACGCTGGTCTTTGGGCGTTCGTTACATGGACTTCGGTAACAGCCTGACGGACGAAGGTAAACGCGTGTTTGAACAAGCTCGCAAGAACTACGAAGCTGGTGGCCGCGCTTACGCGGTGGATATCGACTATCCTGAAAATGCCGCCCTGGCCGTTGTGAACTGGTATCCGATCTATGGTAAAACCAGCTTCCTTGATATGGGTGTGACTCAGTTTGACCTTTACCTGCTGGCAGGTGGTGGTCAGATGACTCTTTCCAGCGGTACGACGGCTTTGATGACGGCGGGTGCTGGTGTGGGCGCCTGGATCACCAAAAATCTTTCCGCTCGCGCCGAGATGAGATACCAGACTTACAAAGACCAACCGGTGACTGGCTCCAGAACTCTGGACACTGTGACTGGTTCTTTGGGACTTGGATGGATTTTATGATCTCCGGCAATTTGTTCCTGAAAAACATTTTGATGATGGCTTTGGTCAGCTCTGCATCTGTGGCAGGTGCGGCCGACAAGCTGTCCATCAAGGACTGGGGCAAATCTTTTGAAACGGCCCTGAATTCCAAAAACTCTGGCGACGCTCTGAAGCTGTTGGATTTTAAGAGTCTTGAAAAAGACGCTTTGCCAAAGTGTGTAGACTGCTCCAGCAAGGACGCGATGAAAAAAGCCCGCGTTCTTTTTGCCAAAGGCAACTTTGACGAATCCCTGAAGCTTTACAATCAGGTGCCTAAAGGCAGTGATTATTGGTTCCAGGCGATCGAGGAAAAAGGCTGGGCTTATTTCCGCCAAAATGACTCTGAAAAAGCCCTGGCGCAAACCAAAACTCTGGTCAGCCCTCAGTTTGGTGAAGTCGTGAACTCGGAAGCGTACTTCCTGCGTTCCCTGACCCAATTGCGCATTTGTGATTACAAAGGTGTCTTTGAAACTCACGAGATTTTCAAAGAAAGACAAAAGGCCCGTATTTTGGAAGTTCAAAACCTTTCCAAGACCGGCATGAATGCGGCCTTTGCTAAAGCTTTGACCAAAGTGACGAGCTTCCCGGTTAAAGCTTCCGACGTGGCAGAATCCCTGCTGGATCTTCCGGTTCTTTACTATAAGGACACCGAGCTTCAGGGTCAGATGCTGCGCTTTAAAGTCGCCGAAAAAGCTCTGGAGGTTCTGCAAAACCGTGGCACTCACCCGACTTTGCAGTCCCAGGTCACCAAAATTCAGCAGGACAGTCTGGATAAGATGAAGTCCCGCCTGAAAAAACTGGCTCAGGAAGAAACCGATGCGAACTTCCGCATCGTGCAGAGGCTGAATCTGATTGAAGTTGAAGCCATTCAAAGAATCCACACCGACATGAAACTGGCTCAGGAGCTTTACTCCAAGGGCGATTTCAAAAAAACCGGTGAAGATCAGTTGGTATTCATGGACGACGGTCGTCCGTGGATTGACGAACTTGATAAGTACGACGTGGCAGCCAAAACCTGCCCGCAGAACATCAGGAGGAAAATGTGAAACAGATCATCGCTCTTTGCATTTACACATCTGCTTTGATGCTGGTTACGGCCTGCAGTCCTGAATCCCCGGGCCTGATGGTGCAGCAGGATCCTATCCCTGAAACACCGGTTGAAATCCCTCAGTATGAAATGCCGGCCCAGCAGGAATTCAAGTGGATCACTGAAGACGGTGGCCAGTCCCAACTTGATTTCAATCCACAAGTGGACATTTTATTTGTGACGGACAATTCTGAATCCATGAAATCCGCCCAGGAAAATCTGGTGCGCAATCTGGATCGTTTCACCAACGGGATCAATAAAAACGCCATGATCGATTATCAGATCGGTGTGATCTCCACGTGGGACAGCTCTGAGCGTTTCTCTGCAACCAAAAAAGACAAATACGGCATCGGTGAACTTCGCCACATCAAAGACGGCAAGTCTCAGAACTACAACAAACGCTTCGTGACCAAAAAGGAAAAACACCTTCTGGCTTCCACGCTGGATCTGGGTGTGGCCCCATACGCTCAAGGCGGCCCGGAGGATGAAGAGTTCTTCGCTCCTCTGACGGCAGCGCTAGAAAAATCCGGCCGTGGTGGTGTGAATGAAGGCTTCTTCCGTGAAGACGCCCAACTGGTTGTGGTGTTCCTGACGGATGCTGACGAATTTAAACAGTCCCGCATCACTCCGGAACAAATGGCCCGCACTCTGCTGGATTTCAAAAAAGGCAAAGCCAACAAGCTGGCGGTTTATGGTGCTTTGGTAAAAGCCTCAGATTCTGATCAGTACAAAGACTGGGCTTTGCGCATTCACCCTAAGTACAACGAACAGTGCTTCGACATGACTCAGAAGACGCCGAAAAACAACGGCACTTGCACTGGCTTTGGCCCTGAGAAACTGGAAGAGCTGATTGTTCGCGCCAACGAAGACAAAGGTGCCCCGGATGCGATCAAATCCAAATACATCGTGGGTATTGTGAACAAAAACTTTGGTGAGGATCTGGCCCGTATCGGTTCTGACATCACAAAGAAGACCCTGGCTAAAGAGATCTTCCTGACTCAGCGCCCTCGTGCAACGGCTGACGGATCCCTGCAGATCCGCGTTCGTTACGGCACTCCGGAACAACTGAACGCCGGTCGCGGTCAGGTGATTCCGAACAAAGCCAATGGCGGCTGGACTTATGATCCAGAGAACAACTCGGTGTTGCTGCCGGGTGATATCGAGTACAAGTACCAGGACAAGGCCCGCTTCGCTGTAGACCTTATTCCTCTGACTTTGGCGCAGTAATTCTGTTGATGAAGTCCGCCACTTCGGCGGACTCATTGATCACGCGCTGGCTGATCGCCACATTCTTCCCGAAATAACCCAAAGCCCGAATCTGCTGGGTATTCCAGATCTCGACACTTGTGTTTTTCAGATCATATTTTGGATTGCCGTAAATTTCCTGGCTCCACAGTTTTTCAACCTGTAAATCCGGACGTTTGTTCAACACCCAGTGAATGGCTGGCTGGGCCACGTGGCAGCTGACGCAGTCCATGTTTTCCGGATTGAAGAATTTGGGATTTTCAATGCGGAAGGCGGCGCGCACTTCCTGACGAATGGTGTCCTCGGTGCCCTCCCCCATGCGGATGGATTCTGCCGCCAGATTATTGAAAGTATCATCCCCTTTGGGAATCGGAGAGATCCCGCCACCACTGAAGTGATCTGCCGGTACCGCCATGTTGATAAAGGACTGGGACAGGCGGTTCAGGCGAGGAATTGGCAAAAGTTCCAGTTTGTTGTTACGCGGTTCAAAACCGGCAAAGGCCCACATATCCCCGTTGCCACGCAAAACCATCGCCGTCACACGACTGAAGTTCTCAATACCTGCGTATTTCAAAATGATCTTGTAAAAATCCGCCAGCGCCACAGAAGAATCTTTTTCTGCCGCCCATGCCGGATGAACCTGCAAAGGCAGGTACTTGGTGTTCACGGAGTGTTTGGATTTCCAGGCGTCGATTTCTTTCAGAAGATTCGCAAACTCCCAGTCCTGCAGAACATAGAAGCTGTGCAAAGCCGCATCGACGGTCTGAACTTCGTTCCGACGATTCATTTCAATCGGCTGCCACGCCAGGCGGATTTGACGCTGACAGGACTGCGGAGTCGGCAGCGGGAAGCAAGGATCAATTCGCACCGCCATGACACGAAGAGTGCTGTTCACTTCCGGACGAGTGCGATCAATGGCCAATACCGGCAACTGATTTACCATCGAAACAGGAAGCAAAGCCCCGCCGCGCGCCGGGCTTTCAAGTTTAAGCAGTCCATCCCCGCCCACGGTTTGGGGCAAAGGCATCAGATAAGTGACATCGTTCAAGTCCCACGCCGCTTGGGCGTGCACAGCCATGCTGGTCAGAAGAATCATTAGCAATTTCATAGGATTGGTTGTTCCTTGGAGATCTCTTTGATTCAACAATAATCGCTCTGGCCGGGGTTGGAAATACCTAAATGAAAACGCGTTGAAAACGCAAATGATCGCTGACAGCGACGGGAACAAAAAACGGCCTCCCGAAGGAAGCCGTTTTCTGGTTTTGGTTGTAATTCAGCCTTAGCCCAAAAGCTTCAAAGCCAATTGTTGTGACTGGTTCGCCTGACCCAGGACTGACACACCCGCCTGCAACAAGATGTTATTTCTTGTCATCTCGGAGGTTTCTGCCGCCACGTCAGTGTCTCTGATTCGGGAATTCGCAGCTGACAAGTTTTCATCAGCGATCAACAAGTTATTCGATGTTGATTGCAGACGATTTTGTAGCGCACCGAAGTTCGCGCGAATCGCGTTCACCGATGTCAAAGCGGAATCGATAGTACCCAGGCTCAATTGAGCACTTTCCTTGGTCCCCACATTCTCTGCCGTCAATCCCAGGGCATCGATGGAGGCGTTGGCCGCGCCAGCATTGAAGCTGATACGGTCACGGAAAGCGTCGTTGTTTACGCCGACCTGGATGTCAATCATCCCACCAGTACCGTTGAGCAGTTCGTAACCGTTGAAGACCGTGGATTCAGTAATACGCTGGATCTCGGATTTCAGCTGTTGATACTCAACGTCCAAAAACTTTCTTTCTGTTTCACCAATTGTGTCAGAGGAAGCCTGTACACCCAATTCTCTCAAACGAATGAGCATATTGGATACTTCATTCAAGCTGCCTTCCGCGACCTGCACAAGGGAAATACCGTCGTTGGCATTTCGGTTGGCCTGTCTTAAACCCCGGATTTGTCCTTTGAGGTTTTCGCTGATCGCAAGACCTGCAGCATCATCAGCAGCCTGATTGATTCTCATTCCAGAAGCCAATCTTGCCATTGATCTGTTTGCGTTGATGTTAGTCATGTACAGATTTTTTTGTGCATTCAACGCTGCCACATTGGTACCGATTCTTAATCCCATTCTATCCTCCGTGCTTCATAGTTCTTCCTCCGTGAAAGTTTGCCATCCATTGGCATAAGGCGCGATCCGTGCACCTGTAAAATTAATATTCGGAACTTGCGATACAGTTCCCTGCTTAACTTTTCGGAAAAATAATGCAACTGCTCGAGTCCAGTTTTTGTCTTTTCTTTTTTATTTTTTGCTGAGGAAAAACTTTTTGAAAATTCGGTCGCTGCGAAGAAAAATGCAGCATGCAAAATCGGCGGATAAAGTCACTCGAAAGAGAGCTTTATCAAAAGGCAGAATCCTGTTTCACACATCCATCCCCGCCAGTCACAGTTTGACTGAAAAAATGAGGCCGCCGTGAAAGACGGCCTCGTCGCAGGAAACAGATCAAATTGTCAGCTCGTTTTACAGAGCTCGGGTCGTTACACTTGAGGGTGATCTTGATCAGTCAAGATCGGGAACCTAGGTCACTCCAGGATTAACCCTGGAATGACTTGTTCAAGAGTCCAAGTGCTACGTTAGCTTGGGAATTCGCTTGTGCTAGGACGGAAGTACCGGCTTGCAACAAGATGTTGTTCTTGGTCATTTCAGATGTCTCTTCAGCTACATCCACATCTCTGATACGAGAGTTAGCGGCTGACATGTTCTCTACAGACACTTGAATGTTTGAAACTGTAGATTGAAGACGATTCTGGATCGCACCGAAGTCTGCACGCATTGCGGAGACACTGACGATCGCCTGGTCAATCGCCGCCAAAGCGTTCTGTGCAGAAGCTTTGTCAGAAACTGAAGTCAGGTTCACACCCAAAGCTGCAGAGTTTGCATCGGCTTTGGAAGCGTCGAAAGAGATACGGTCGATTTCAGGATTATTTCTGGTACCAACTTGGAAGTCCAGGATGGATCCCACACCCGCCAGCAACTGAGTTCCGTTGAACTCTGTACCTTCGGAGATACGGTCGATCTCGGAAACCAGCTGATCGTATTCCACGTTCAGGAACTGTCTTTCTACAGGACCGATAGTATCGGAAGCTGCTTGTACGGACAATTCTCTCAGACGGATCAAGATCGAAGAGATCTCGTTCATGGAACCCTCGGCCACTTGAACCAGAGAGATACCGTCTTGAGCGTTTCGGGATGCTTGTTTTAGACCGCGAATCTGAGCTTTCAAATTCTCAGAGATCGCTAGGCCGGCGGCATCATCACCAGCTCTGTTGATGCGGAATCCTGAAGCGAGCTTTTCCATGCTCTTATCAAGACCGATCTTCGTCCCCCAGAGAACTCTCTGAGCATTCAACGAAGCACTGTTCGTATTAATTCTGAGACCCATGTTTCCTCCTCCTTGAAGATTTCTGAGTTTCTATCCTTGAAACTCAGTGCACCTACCGTGGTGCCCTTGGGCGGTTCATTTGCTTACCTTACTCATCGGAGTCCCCAGGAATTCCTAAAGTGATACGTCTCATTTTTTTACATTTCTGGACCGAGGGCTTGTATCAGGGACCCTCGCCCCGCCAGCCAAAATCAAGGCTAAATAGCTATTATCAATGAAGTTTTTTCAAACCACTTCGCCGCAGCCTGTAGAGGCAAAAACCCTGTATCTAGCCCTTGGTCCTGTATCAAACAGGCATATCTAGGCAAGCGCAAAGACCTCCTTTATCTATAGATGAAGCTGTTTGACAGCCCCCATGAAGGACAGCTAATTGAGATTCACTGCTAGGAGACCCCATGGAAATTCGCGATCCCGTTCACGGCTCTATTTACTACTCTGAACAGGAAGTCGCCGTGCTTGATACGGCAGAATATCAGCGCCTGAGAGCAATCAAACAGCTTGGTTATGCCGAGTTCAGCTTCCCGGGTGCGACTCACAACCGCTACATTCACTCTGTCGGCGTGGGCCATCTTGCCGGTGAAACATTCGATGCGATTTTCCGCGTTTATCCGTTCTCAAAACCCTCAGTCAAAACCCGCTTCCGTCAGGTGTTGCGCCTGGGGGCTTTGCTTCACGATGTGGGCCACGGTCCCCTGAGCCACACCACAGAGCAAGTGATGCCGCATTTGTCAGAGCTGAAGATTCAGCTTTACAAAGAACAAGAACAATACGGCGAAGAGGCGCACACAGTGATGAATCACAACCGTCGCGCCAATCACGAAGACTATACAATTAAATACGTCACGGATTCTGCGATCTCCGAAACCCTGCGCACGAACTTCCCCGACATTCAGCCGATCCACGTGGCGTGCCTGATCGACAAGGCCCTGCACTGCCCGGATGATTTCTTTGTCGACAATGGCGTCGACTTCCGCCCGATCCTGTCCCAACTGGTTTCCAGCGAGCTGGATGTGGACCGCATGGACTATCTTGAGCGTGACAGTTATTTCTGCGGAACGAACTACGGAAAAATCGATCTGTCCTGGCTGATTCAGAACATGACCTTCCACCGTCGTGAAAACAAAATGTATCTGGGACTGAATCGCCGTGCGCTTTATTCCTTCGATGACTTCCTGATTTCCCGTCACCACATGCACTTGATGGTTTATTGCCATCACAAGAGCATCATCTATGAGGAAATGCTGAACCGTTATCTGACTTCGCCGGATTGCACCTTCGTGCTGCCGGGGGATATTAACGAATACACCAAGTACAACGACTATCGCCTGCACGAGCATCTGTCCGGCGCCAACAACCCGTGGGCACAAAGAATCGCGCAAAGAAAACCGTTCAAGGTTCTGATTGAGCAGCACAACACGGCGGAATCTGAAAGCCCGGAAGCCATCAAAAAAGCCCTGGAAGCTGACGGTATTGAAGTGATCCGCACCAGTTCCAAGGCGCGTCTGTCGAAGTATCACACGGCTTCCCCGGAAGAGCGTGCACTACAGATTTATGTGGTGGACCAGTATGACCGCTGGGCGCAGCCGTCCCCGATCAATCAGACGACAGAGATCTTCCAGCGCTACGAAGGCGCTCGTATCATCGACCGTATCTATGTAGCTCCGGAAAATCTAAGACAGGCAGAACTGATTCTGAAAAGCCTGAAACTGTAAGCGGCCCGTTGAAGGCCGCCTGCTTCTAGCTTCGGAAAGAAAAGAACATCTTTAAAAGGATGATGGTGACAAAGGCCAGACCCAACAGCTTGGGGAAGGCCTTTTTCCATTTTGAGGGGAACTTGCGGATAAGTTTCACCACTTCAAAAGGCCCGACATCAGTGACCGGAAGATGCCCTAGCATTTCGGGAACCGACCCCATGTAAACCACATAATCCACACCGTTTCTTTGGCAGGCGAACAGATAAGCCGGGCCGCGCTTGTAGATGGCTTTTACTTCGGAAAGATCCAGCTCCAGAGGAGCCTTATTCCAATAGTCCTTCAGCGTGTAGTGCGGGATGAAATCCCACCACTGAAACATCGGAGAATGAGGGGTGATTGTGATTTTACCGGTTGCCTGCATTTTTAAACCTAACTTAAAGAGATAACCTGACCGTTCACCGCCGCACCAAACTGGCTGACCAGATAGGTCACGGTGTTGGTGACTTTCTCTGGTTCCGTGATGCGCAGGTGCGGTTCCTTCACCTTTAAAGTTTCAACCGCTTCTTTGATGGATTTGGCTTCCGGGTGCATGGCCAGAATGAATTCTTCGGTCAAACCCAGCTTCAGCACATTCACGGTGATATTGTGTTCAGCCACTTGCTTGGAAAGGCTTTGCGCAAACGGGACCAGCGCCCCACGAGAACCCGCAAGAATTGGGTCCGGATATATTTCATTCAGAAGATAAAGAATACGCCCGCGCTTACGGTTTTTCAGGAAGTTTAGCACCGCGTGGGTCAGCATCACCGAAGATTTGAAGTTATGCTGGATTTCATCATCCAGATAATCAATGCTGTCACCGATTTTATAACGATTGGGTTTGTTGTAGGCCTGGGCATCGATGAACAGATCCACACTGCCAAACGAGTGAGCTGCCGAGCCCACCGCGTCTTTGATGTCATCCGCAGTCTTCATCGGGGACTTGATTCCCAGCGCACGACCGAACTTGGGATTGATTTCACGGGCATCATTGATCTGATTGCAAAAACGCTGACTGGCACTGTTGTCAAAATCCAGCAAGACGCAGTCAGAACCCATTTGGGTTAAACCCATCACCAGACTTTGAACGGTTGAATTAAAAGGTCCAACAATAAGCGCCGTTCGTTCTCTCAAATTAAATTCCATGAGTCCCTGTTCCAGAGGCCGCAGTCCTTGGCGGCCCCTCTGTTAGATTCTTTCGATGATGATCGCAATACCCTGACCGCCGCCAATACAAGCAGAGCCCAGCGCATACTTGGCGTTACGGCGATGAAGCTCGTAAACCAAGTGATTCATGATGCGGGTACCGGAAGCGCCCAAAGGGTGACCGACAGCAATCGCACCACCATTGACGTTGGTTTTTGCCGGATCCAGCTTCAGTTCCTTTTCCACCGCCAGATACTGGGCCGCAAAAGCTTCATTCACTTCCACCAGATCCATTTGATCCAGAGTCAGTCCGGCTTTTTGCAAAGCCAGTCTTGCTGCGCCCGCAGGACCAATACCCATGATTGTCGGGTCACAACCAACGGAAGCGTAACTCACGATACGCGCCATTGGTTTCATACCCAGTTCTTTGGCTTTGGATTCGCTCATCAACAAAGAACAAGCCGCCCCGTCAACAATTCCAGACGCCGCCGCCGCTGTCACAATCCCGTCTTTTTTGAAGACAGGCTTTAGCGTTGCCAATTTTTCCAAAGTGGAATCCGGTTTAGGATGCTCGTCTTTTTCAATAACCACAGTGCCCTTACGGCCTTCAACTGTGACCGGACAGATTTCCTGTTTCATGAAACCTTTTTCGACCGCGGCATGGAAGCGCTGCTGGGACTGGATGGAATACTTGTCAGATTCTTCGCGGGTGATACCGTATTTCACCGCCAGATTTTCGGCGGTGATCGCCATTGGCATCTTTGCGTAAGCGTCAGTCAATGCAGAGGTCATTAGATCTTCCAGTTCGAAGTTCCCCATGCGCATGCCATCAAAGCGGACTTTGCGGGCCACATAAGGAATCTGGGACATTTGCTCGACACCACCGGCAAGAACCGCTGTGGCTTCCCCACACTGGATCATCTGCACCGCATTCACCCAGGACTGGAAACCACTGCCACACAGACGGTTGACCGCAAAGGCGCCCACTGCGACCGGCACGCCGGTTTTCAAACCAATGTGTCTTGGAAGATAAGCTGCATCTGCACCGGACTGAACCACGTTGCCAAAAACCACGTGATCAATCTTGTCTGCAGATAGACCGGCTTGTTCCAGAGTCGCTTTAGCGGCAGCGACACCCAGATCCGTTGCTGATACATCCTTCAAAGAGCCGCCGAAGGCTCCGAAGGGAGTTCTTTTTCCAGAGATAAATACGATTTTTTCCATGTCCTAAGGGTAGGACGCTTACCAGGACCAGGCAAGGCCAATCATCGACAGGCCCTGTTCTTTGTTGGCTTTGTGACTGACAACCAGATCTTTGTTGTTCATGACTTTGTCTTTGAACTGAATATCGGTTGCCGAAGCTTTCGCATCATAATTGACCGCAGCTTTCACCCAGCCGGAATATTCCACTTTCGCCAAAGCCTGGAAGGCTTCAACACGGAAAGAAAACTTGTGACTGACTCCGCGCGGAGTTGCCGCTGGCACCACCACGTCTGTTTTCAGCTTTTCCTGGGTTTCTTCCACAGCACGACCCAAAAGGCTGTTTTTGATAATCGGAGAATTGAACCACATATTGAAACCACGATCTGCGATACGGCTCATCACAGAACCCGTGCTTTCGTTGCTTTGAATGTCCAAAGGAATGATTTTGGCGACGTCTTCTTTGGTGATTTTTGGTGTGACTTTATCCTCAGGAATCACCAGAGGCTTCGTCGTACGCAAGTCCACCTTGGCCCAGCAGGCACCCGAAAAACCCATCATCATTAGAAGGCAAGAAACCAGAAGTCTCATACATACCTCCATATACAAAGAGCATTCCACCCAAAGTGGCTCCAGTCCCTTTAAAGCGGAGATAATAAGCAAATAACAGCACTAGAGCGGGATGTAAGCCTAAGGACGTCCAGCGGCACTTCACATGACAACTAATTGTCAGCCAGTCCATGGACTTGTTTCAAAACGATTCACGTGCGCACCGGTTTTGCATCTATGGTGCGTGAACTTGTGGGTCCTAAGAATTCAGTCAGCGGGTTTGTTGTGATTTCAAGAACTTAGATCACAGCCATCTTGCTGACTGGCTCAAAACGACACACAAAATTAGTTACTTGTCGAAAAGTTAAACACTGGAGACTCTATGAAACTCAAGAACGTTAAGTGTGGCGTGATGGCATTCGCGCTAACGGCAAGCTTCATCGTCCCCCAAACACCTCAGCAGGTGTGGGCGGCTGGAAGCACATCAACATTCCCGCTGAATTTATTCGGCGATGACGACAACAGCGATACAGGCCTGGGTTCGACATCCCCGACAATTCCATCCACGGGCGGTACTGGCGGCGGCAAATCCAACTCAAGCTCCAGCGGCTCTTCTTCACAGCCTCGTTCTTCGACGGTGAAAGCGACTTCAACAACGCCGGGTAAAATGAATGCGGCGAAGGTTCCGGAGGCTTACAGCTGTCCACTCTTCGACAATAGACCTCACGCAGAACTTATTTCTGCAATCGACTCCCTTTCCAAAGAGGTGAAAGCTTCTCCGGAATGTACTGGCAGTCCTTCTGCTAAATCTTTGGAAGACAACGGTAATGCGATCAAAGAAAGCATTTCTGCTCTTCAAAAACTCATGACGGCACAGGATCCTTCCCAGGTGAATGTGAACTCCATCGAATCCACAATGGCGTCTGCTTTGACGGCGGTGGGTAATCTGGGTGACATCGTCAACAACAACAACTTCCTGAACTCCAAGTGTGGTCGTCAGACGATGTCCACCGGTAAAGTTCTGTTGGCACTGAACGACGTGATCAACGGTCTGGCTCCATACGCTTTGTTCGCGGTTTCCATGAACGCGGCGCTGGGTCCGGCGCTTCCATTCGTTATCGGTGGTGCGGTTGCAACCAGCGGTATTTCTGCAATCGCGAAAATGATTGATCAGAACACTCTGGACATGAGCAATCCTGAACACCGCAAAGCGGTTCTTCAGAACACCTGCCAATACACGAAAGTGGCAAAGAAAGTTCGTTTCATGCAACTGGCTCAGTCCGGCAAGATCGAAAAGATCACTCAGGAGCTTGAAAAGAACGTGGACCTTTACAATGCGAAATTTGCCAAGCCAACCGGCGAACTGGCAAACCTGCTGAAGTATAAGGATTCTTCCGAGAAATACCTGGCAGCCGTGGGCAATCAGTTTGTCAGCGATAAAGCGGACATCACAACGGTTGAAGAACAAATCCAAAGCAACAACGACGACCTGATGGTTTGTACACTGGCTAACGAGCTGGTGAATTGGGGTGCGGATGGCAAGACCTTCCCGTCTTCTGCGATCGTGAATCTGGAGCGTGCGACAGTTCAATCGGACCGCACAACAAAACTTCAGGCTTTGACTTTGAAAACCCTGCACACCAATTCCATGAAACGTGTTGCTGAATACGCAGCAAAATCCGGTGACAACGAAGCGGCTTTGAAAGCATGTGCGCAGACCGGCCGCTCCTGGATCCAGGGCATTCGTCAGGCTGTGAACACCACTGGCAACGTGGTGGCTAAATCCAAGTCTGATCTGGAAGTTCAACTTTCCAGCAGCGCGGACTACCGTCAGTGGAAAGCTCAGTACACTTTGATCGAAACAGAAAGAACTACGATCAAACGTGTTGAGAAAGCAATGCAACAGTTGTCCCAGGACAATTCCATCATCGACCGCTCTGAGCTGGCTCAGCGTATGGTGAATTTGAAATCCGGTCTGTTTGGTTCCCGCAGCTCCTGGGGCTTCGGTAAACCACCTGTTCTGGCTTGGATCAACCACACTAAAACCATGCATGACCAGGCTGTTTCCGGTTTCATCGCCAACATGAAAGCATTGCGCGCAGGTTCTTACAGCCTGACTGACGCTGGCTTGGGCAAGGGCTTGATCATCACTCCAGCGGGCGGTTACTATACCGACCCTAAAATTCAAGTCGCAAGTGCGAAGATCAGCCAGAATCTGGCGAACTTCACTCTGGATCAGTTGCCAGTAGGTTCTCGCGAAAACGAAATCGCGTGTCAGCAGCTTGAATCCGCATGGTTGGATTGGTCTTCAGCGATCGACCATATCGGTGCGATCCAGTTCTTCTGCGACATGATCGATCCGGTTTTGGATGTTAAAATGGATGCGTCCGTTGTAACTTCCTGCCGTGGTAATGCTCAGCTAAATGGTCGTGGTTATGTGAAGTCCACAGTGGATCAGGCGAAATTCGTTCTGAGCTCCAAGGGCTTCCAGAATGAAGCAAACCTGGTCAGCAAAAAACTGAAAGAGCTTCAGTGCCCAATGCCGGCTGTTTCTGTCATGAATCAGTAATTCGAGTTTCTTAAATTAATGCCAAGTGAAGGGTCTCTGAAAAGGGACCCTTTTCTTTTTTAAGGGAAGATTGAAACACGCTCCGAATTGAGCTGAGCCACATCCAGAATATCCTGCCGACTTAAGCCCGCCTGAGCCGTGCGAATCACCACCTGCACCCCGGCCCGGACATAGTCCTGCAAGTCCGTTTTCAGCACGACTGAATTAACGTTGTAAATAAAAGGCTTGGCCGCCGCCAGAATCAAAAGATCGGCGCGGGAAAGGCCCGAGCTTCCCGACATCACTACCAACTGAACATTGGCATTTAAAAGAGCGACCAAGTTGTCCCGAGAAAGACGACTGCTATCAACGTAAAGCACATAGGTGCCAGCCGCCGCCATATCGATAAAATCCTGATTGGTATAGCTGGTCTTGCTGACGGAAAGCCCCATGTTCACATTGGGATTTGAAAGCATCGAAAGCAGCTCTGTCTTGCCGATCAAACTGACCTGATTCTGGCAATAAGTGATACGTGAAACCTTCGCGATCTCGGTCACATCCGCCGCCGTCATATTCGAGCCCGAATTCTGCTGCAGACACTCCGAAAACTGCGGAGGCAACGCCGCCCACACAGCAGATGACACCAAAAGAACCAAGACAAAAGACAGAACCTTCATAAGCACCTCACCTCAAGTTTAGTACCTACAAAAAAATATACTCAAAGATTTTCCATGATATTTGCCAAATCCACTGGCGAGGAACCGTTCAAAAAGGTCCAGCCGCAAGGCGGAGGTGCGCCCTCGCAGCGCAGGCGTGCTCCAAGCACGTCGAAGCGAGAAGGTGCGCCGACAACGCAGTCGGATGGGCCTTTTTCAACGGTTCCGGTCTATTCGTCTAAGATGTAGTTGATTGGATCTACGGCGGTACCGTTAATGCGGACTTCATAGTGCAAATGAGGGCCTGTTGAACGTCCGGTGTTACCCACCGCGCCCACAACGTCCCACTTGTTCACGCGCTGGCCGACTTGAACATAGATCTGTGACAAGTGACCAAAACGAGTCGTCACTCCATAACCGTAATCGATGGTGATCAGCTTACCGTAAGACTCATCGTAACTGGCAAAGACGATAACCCCGTCAGCCGGAGCATAAACCGGTGAACCCGGCGCCGCGGCGATGTCCAGACCCGCATGCAAGGCGGTCTTACCCGTGAACGGAGACACACGATAACCAAAACGTGAGGTGATCCAGCCCTTGGCAGGTTTCATGTTCGGCGTGGAGTTCAGCAAGCTCTGGCGCTCGGAAAGACTTTCCCAAAGATCAATGACACTTTGTTCTTTCAACTGGGTTTCTTTCACGGCCTTGTCGATACGAACCACCAAAGAGGCGTAGTCTTTATCCGCATTTTCGTTGGCCAGTTCACCCTGTTGATCGTTCAAAGGCTTTTTGTTGGCAAAGACCTGATCCTGTTCTTCCAGAACGTCGGTGCTTTCACGCTGCTCCATCGGTTCGTATTCTTCCACCGGCTGACCGGCAGCAGGCTTCGGACCCATGGTCAGCTTGGTGATACGGTCGTCGGCATCGACGTTCGTGATCAATTTCAACTTGGTGGTGAAGGTCTTTACGCGCTCCAAAGAGTTTTCCAAGGCGCTGACTTTACTTTCAACCACCTGGAACTGTTTAATCAGCTGAGCATTTTCAGCTTTAAGACGTTTGTTTTCCATGGCCTGCAACAGCAGACCGAAATAGTCCACCAGACCGGCGGCAAAAATGATGATAACGATGGCGGAAATAAAGGAGATGGCTTTAAGCCAGGCAGCCGAGAGCACAAGCTTACGGGTTTTCCCCGTCTGATTGCTCACAATAAACAGCGTGACCTTCTTTTTATCCAAACCTTGACCCCTACTTAGATATCTTCGCTAAAACTATCAGTAACTCTTCACAATTATTCGTGGAAATGCACCAGCATCACTGTGACGTTGTCATCTCCACCATTTGCCAGGGCTTGTTCTACACAGGCTTTAACGGCTTTGTCAGGTGTATTTTGATTTAAAATCTCAGAAATTCTTCCGTCTTCCACCAAACCGGAAAGTCCGTCGGAGCACATGAGGAAAATTTCCCCAGGGAAGATCTCGCGCTCAATGATATCAGGATAAACTTCGCGCTCATAACCCACGCTGCGGGTGATGACATTTCGCCCCACAAACTGGCGCACCTGCTCTTCGCTCATCACGCCGGCGCGCAACTGCTCATTGATCAGGGAATGGTCTTCCGTGATCTGCCAAAGGTTCGGGCGCTTGAAAAGATAACAGCGGGAATCGCCGACGTTTCCGACGTAAAGATGTTTGCCGCGGATATAAGCCATCACCATGGTGGTGCCCATACCGGCAAGTTCGGGACGTTCATTCGCCGCCTTGTCAAAGATGCGTTTTGAAGCCTCTTCGTAAGCCTGCAGAATCACTTCGCGAGGTGATTTTCTTGTGGCTTCCGGCTGAAGCATGATTTCTTCGACCGTCTCCACCGCCATGCTGGAAGCGACTTCGCCGCCCATATGGCCACCCATTCCATCCGCCACAATGAACAAACCCAATTCCCGATTGATTAAACAGGAATCCTGGTTCGAATCACGACGAAGACCTTTATCTGTCAGATACCACGAGTCAAATTTCATAGTTGTATCATTTTCACCCACTACCGACAGAAGAGTCAAAGTCTGGCCCTAGACTTGGGTCGCAATCTTTGAGTCCGGCTCACCATCTTCTCAATTTCAAGTGTCATAATACCGATAGAAAGGGGTGAGGTCTTATGAAGAAGTCACCGACTTTCAGAAAATATATTGTGCTGTCCCTGCTTCTGCACTTTGTGGTCGTAGGAGGCTTTTACATCACGAGTTTGCTAAAAGAAGAAGCCCCCCTGAAAGAGACTGTCAGTATTGATTTTCTGACGCCGGAACAATTGCAACAATTTGCCCAAGCTGAAAAAGCCCTGCAAAAAAAGGCTTTGCAGGTGCCTGCCAATCAGATTGTAGAGCAAAGCGAGACCTCTGCGAATGAGGAAGAGGTCGACACGCGCTTCCTTTCCGCCAAAAACCAGAAGGTTAACAAGCAAACTATCGCCGCTGAACGTGGTCAGTTCCAGAACACCAAAAAAGACCAGGCGGTAAAATCGGGTCCAAAAGGTGACGGCCGCCAGAAGAATGTGGCCAAATCTGAAGAGTCCCAAAAGCAAATCGCCAAAGATCTTTTCAAAGGTTTTGATGCCAATGAAGCGATCGAAAGACAGAAGCTTGCCGACCAAAAAACTGGACTGGGTGAAGGTCGTGGTACCGGTGAACAAAACACCGGAACAGGCGCTGAGGCCAGCCAATCCAACGATTATATTAAAGACGTTGAAGTGGGTCTTGAGACTTTGCTGAACACCCGCGAGTTCAAGTATTACTCTTACTACAACCGCATCCGCAAGCAGTTGTCCCAGCACTGGGAAGGCCGCGTGCGTGATAAACTGAGCAAAATGTTCAAAGAAGGCCGTGCTCCCGCTGCTGCCAACCAGGACCGCATCACTAAACTGATGATTGTTCTGAATGACAAAGGCACCCTGGTTCGCGTGCAGGTCTTGAGCGACTCTGGCGTGCAGGATCTTGATGACGCTGCCATTGAGGCTTTCCGCGCTGCTGCTCCATTCCCGAATCCGCCAAAAGGCATCGTGGAAGGTGATGGCACTGTGAAAATCCGCTGGGACTTTGTTCTGGAAACCTAAGCTCTTTTCATGAGGCTTTTTTCATTAAAAAGCCTCTGCCGACTTCCCTCGTGCAAATCACTTTGCTTCCTGTTATGACGGGCCTATGCAATCTTCCGCCAAGCCCAACACTCCCTTTGCTTTATTGATTCTTCTGCTGGCCAGTCTGACTGCGTTCGGTCCACTTTCCATCGATATGTATCTGCCGGCGTTTCCGGCGATCGCAGAAAATCTGAATGTGCCTTTGTCTTCCGTGCAAATGTCGCTGGCGTCTTTCTTCATCGGTCTTGCCACCGGTCAGATTTTTTATGGCCCGATCACTGATCGTTTCGGGCGCAAAAAACCTTTGTACGTGGGTTTGGGGATTTACGCTTTGGCGTCTTTGGTCTGCGCCTTCACCAAGAATGTGGAGATGCTGATCATTTTCCGCTTCCTGCAAGCTTTGGGTTCCTGCGCCGGCGTGGTGATTTCCCGGGCGATCGTGCGTGATCTGTTCACTCACCAGGAAACCGCGCGCGTGTTTTCACTTTTGATGCTGGTGATGGGGGTTGCTCCGATTCTGGCTCCGTTCTTTGGCGGTTACATTTCTGAATTCTTCGGCTGGCGCGCCATCTTTGCTTTGATGGTGATTATCAGCACCTCCTGCATCGTGATGCTGGCCATCTTCCTTCCTGAGACACATCAGCCGGATCAACGGGTGCATATCAAAGACTCTTTGAAAAACTACATGCAAATTATCAAAGACCGCCACTTCATGGGATATGCCCTGGCGGGAGGCGCGGCCCAGGCGGGACTGTTTGCCTACATCACCGGCTCTTCGTTCGTGTTCATCAATCTTTTCAATATTCCGGCGAAAAGCTTTGGCTGGGTGTTTGGTTCCAACGCCATCGGCCTGATTGCGTGTTCACAAATCAATGCACGCCTGCTGAAACGCCTGAGTTATGACGTGATTCTGGATAAAATCTTTGTCGTTCTTGGATTGCTGGGTGTGATTCTGGCCATGGCCGGAATCTTTAACTGGGGCTTCTGGGGCCTTGCGATCCCGCTGTTCCTGTTCATTGCCGCGTTAGGCATGACGTTCCCCAACGCCACAGCCGGGGCTATGGCGACACAGAGAAAAGCGGCTGGCAGTGCTTCCGCCCTTTTGGGAACTTTGCAGTACGGAATTGCGGCACTGTCTTCCGCGGCGGTCAGTCGTTTGCATGACGGCACAACCTTGCCAATGTGTGCGATGATTGGATTCTGTGGTGTGCTGGCTTTGGCTCTGCACCGCCTGTTGGTGAAAAAAACCACCTGATCGTCTGCGGGCAGATTGCCCCCATCGCAGGGCACTTTGCCCTGCCTTGTTTCGTGTAACTCAAATTAAGCCGAACACAGACAGCGCAAAACTTGCATTCACGGCCTTCTTATCCACCAGGAGGTCACCCGTGAAACATCACCCCAACAAGCCCGTTTCGTCCACAAAACCCACACAAAAACGCAGCCCCCCGTTGCATGAAACCGGGCGACATCAAAAGCCATCAAAACCTGAGGTGGGCCGCGTGCAACACACTCCGGAAGGCACCATAGAGGAAAGCCACGAAGAACAGGCCCCCTAAACTGAAAAATATTCATTCAGGGCTGCGTAGGGCACAGCCCCTTCGTCCTAAATAGAGCCAGAACTCTTGCTGCGGGGCTTAAAGGCATGGACTCCTCCTCTGTAGAGTGCTAGTTTGCAGTCGCTATAAAAGACTGAAAAAACTTAGGAGAACCACGTGGATAACACTAATCTCAAAAACGCAAAACCTGAGGTTCTGGACTCTATCGCTAGACGCGCCCATTACCTAGCTACCCAGATGATCTGGCAAGCCAATCATCGCCCGGACAAAGAAAAAGGCGATCCTAAAATCGGTGGTCACCCTGCCGGTTGCGCAAGCTCCCTGCACATCATGGGTGCGCTGCACCTGTTGGTAAAATCCGGTTTCGATCACATCGCGAACAAACCGCATGCTTCCCCAACAGACCACGCTTACAACTATCTTTTGGACAATTTGCTGAAGTCCGATCTTTCCAAACTGTCTTTGGAAGAAGCCAACCAGGCTATGCACGGTCTGCGCAAGTTCTCTAACGGTGACGAATATGTATTCCAATCCTACCACTCTGCGTATGACCCGGATCAACACAACTTCTTCCCGTCTGGCTCTGTGGGCATTCCACCTGTTGAAGCCGGTTACATGGCATTGGCGTACCGCTATGCTGCTGAACACGGTTACGATGTGCCAAAAGACGCTCACTTCTGGGCGGTTTGCGGTGACTCTGAATTCCGTGAAGGTTCCATGTACGAAGCGGTTCCGGATTTCTCTGAACGTGAGATCGGCAACCTGACCTGGATTCTGGATTACAACCGTCAGTCTTTGGATGGTCACCGTCTGGTGAACAACGCCATCCTGGGCGGTACGGATGCAGACCGTGTTGAAAGAACCATGGCAGCCAACGGCTGGGAAGTGATCCAGGTTCGTCACGGCGGCAAGCGTGAAGCTTTGTTCGCGAAAAAAGAAGGCGAAGCCTTCAAAAACTTCCTTGAAAAAGAACTGACGGACTATGACCTTCAGGCGTTGCTTTTGGTTCATGACCTGAAGCTGCTGAAAGACACTTTGGCCAAAGACTACCCGTCTCTTAAAAAGTTCCTGGCTGCGACGGCGGATCAGGATGTTTACGAAGCTCTTCGTGATTTCGGTGGACACGACATGATGTCCCTGGCGAAAGCCATGATGAAATCCAAAGAATCCAAGCGCAAGCCAACCATCATCATCGCTCACACCCTGAAAGGCTGGGGCCTGAAGGCGGCGGCTCAGCAGGGCAACCACTCTTCTCTTCCACACGAAGATGAAGTTGAAGAACTGCGCGCAAAACAAGGCATCACCGGCAATACACTTTATGCTCGCTTTGATGACAAATCCGTTGAAGGCAAATTCCTGGCTGCTCGTGGCGAGAAGATCTATGCTGACATCAAGGCTCAAAACGCCTTGAAAGCAAAAAACCAGGAATTCTTCCTGACCAAACTTGCTGAGTTCGGCGATATGCCATCTTCTTTGGAAATCAACACAAAGATGACAAGCTACCCGCACACACAGTGGATGCTGGGCCAATTGACTGCAAAACTGACTCGTATCTCCAACACTTCTTTGAATGAGTCTGAATTGAAAGCGGGCCAAAAAGCCCTGACGGACAATGAAAAACCATTCAAACTGCCAGGCGAGCTGTTCATCTCCATGGCTCCGGACGTGGGTACTTCGACGAACTTGAATCCAGCGATGGATGGCAAGATCTTCGGTGCTCAGGAAGTTCAGGACATCGAGGCAGAACTGGGCGTAAAAGACGGCAAACTTCCGGATCTGGTTCCTGGTGAAGACGTAACGGATCGTTTCCTGCGCTTTGAAATCGCGGAAGGCAACGTGATGTCCTGCGTGGGCGCATTCGGAAAAATGCGTGATATCGTGGGTGTGCCTATCATCCCATTGATGACGGTTTATGACTTCTTCCTGAAACGTGCATTGGATCAGTACTTCTACAACCTGTACTGGAAATCCTCTTTCATCTGCGTGGGTACTCCATCAGGTGTGACACTTTCTCCGGAAGGCGCTCAGCACGGCTGGAAATCCGACGTTCAAATCCCGAATCAGATCACTTGGGAGCCATACTTCTGCCAAGAACTTGACTGGATCATGGTGGACGCGATCCGCAGACACGTATTGAACGACAACGCCGGCCGCTCTGGTGTCTTGCTTCGTCTGGTGACTCGTGGTGCGGAACAAAAAGACTTCACAAAGTATCTTTCCAAACAAGCTCGTTTCAAAGTGGGTCTGGAAGGAAAACTGTCCCGCGCGGAATTCCCGGTTGCGGGTGCGGTGAACGAAGAGGAAGTGGCAGCAATGAGCGAAGCAGAAATGTTCGCCGTTGTTCGTGAAGAAGTGCTGAAAGGTGCTTACTTCCTGATTGATTACCGTGGTTACGCTGGCTACGAGCCGGGCGACAACGTGATCAACATCTTCGCAATGGGTGCTTTGGTGGCTGAAGCCATGAAAGCTTCTGAAGCTCTTCTGGCTCGTGGCATTTATGCCAACGTGATCGTGGTGACTTCATCTGATCTGTTGACTGGTATCCAGGCGCACGAAAACGATTACCACTATCTGCGCAACGAACTGGGCATCAACGCGGATCTTTATCTGAAAAAAGCAGAAGAGATCTCTTCCGGCGACCTGATCACGGTTGCGGGTCGTCGTATCCCGGTTGTCAGCGTTCATGACGGTGAAGCCGGTCTATTGGACAACTTGGGCTCTATCATTGGTGTTCGTCAGGAATGTCTTGCCGTTCGCAAGCACTCCAAGTGCGGTCGCCCTTCTGAGATCTTCAAGTATCACCACCTTGACGACGCTTCGATCGTTGAGGCTTGCGGCAAGGTTCTTTCTGAAACCGCTCTTGAAAAAGTCATGGTTTCTGAACAGGCATTGGGCGAAGCAAACCAAGCTTCCCACAAAGCCGCTCACTGGACTGATTTGTGGCCATCCGCAACTCACAGCCAGAAGCACTAATGCGCAAAACGCAAAAACAAGAACTCCCCTTCGATGGGGAGTTCTTTTATTCCCGCAGCAAACGTTTTGAAGAAGTCGTCTTTTTCGTCCACTTCTTCGAAGGCAGCAAAAAACAGCTGCTTCGTCACATCAAACTCGTCAATGAGATGGGTTTTGATGCTTTTGCCTTCAATCTTACCGGCACCCACAAAGATCTGACATCACTCAAGCTTCCGATCAGCTCCAAAGGCGGATTCGGGCTTAAACATATCTATGCTGATCAGATCGAAACCCTGTTGAATCAGGTGCCGGGCAGAAAAATCATCTTCTCGTTTTCAAATCCCACAGCTTCGGCCATTGAAGCCATGGCCCGCCGCAATTGCAGCGACACCGTGGCTCTCGTTTGTGACAGCGGCCCTTCGGGTAAGTTCATTCCTTCGGCTTACAACCTTTACACGCACGAATACAAGATCCGCCCTTTGCCATTGCGTCTGGCTTTGACCCCGGTGCTGAGTCTTGCCTGGAGCCCGTTCCTGCACAAGGATCTGGACAAGGACCTGAAGACCTTCCCGCAGGGCTTTAAGATTCTTTCCATTCGTGGCTGGAAGGACTTGCTGATTCCACCGGATCACATCGACCACGTGTTTGAACCTCACACGAATCTGGATTGGACGAAACTTTCCCTGCCAGAGGCCGGCCACCTGACTGGGCTGCGTGATTTCAAATCCGAATACGCGCCGACGCTGGAAAAATTCCTGAACAGTGTCGCAACCCCTTTGACATGATATTTGATCCGCAAAACCCTTTCCCCCTGAGACCCCTGACGGACTATGCCTATCACGAAGCTCAAGCCCATGCGGCTTTGGTGGATGACTGGCTGGGCTTTCAGTGCCTTGAGGTGGAAAATCAAATCCGCTCTCTGCCGAAAAATGCGGGCGAACATCAGAACTGGGAACACCTTTCGCTGCAGGCGTTTCAAACCCCGTACTGCGAAATTCACAACATTCTGGATCTTTTGCAGCCACAACCCGGTCAACATATCGTGGATCTGGGCTGCGCCTATGCGCGCATGGCCTTTGTTCTGCATCGCCATTATCCCGGATGCAGCTTCACCGGTTTTGAACTGGAAGCTTTGCGTGTGCATGAGGCCCAACGGGTTTATTTCCATCACACGGGAAAGAATCTGAATGCGCTATCACAGGATCTGTCGGCCACCGATTTTATTCCCCCGGCAGCGGATATTTATTTTATCTTTGATTTCGGCAATCAAAGATCCGTTGAGAAAACCCTGAACGACCTGAAAGACCTTGCCAGACGCCAGTCCATCATCGTGGTGGCCCGCGGAAAGCTGTCCCGATTCTGCATTCACAAGGATCACCCTTGGCTGACGGCCATTCAGGATCCCCAGCACTTCGCGCATTTTTCCATTTACCGTTCCTGATTTGCACTTACACAACAAGCTTTGGTTTTTGTGGCTGAATCCGGCCGCATTTTCTATTCTGGGAATCCTGGAGGGGACCCATGAAAATGATTTTGCCATCAGCACTGCTGCTGACTGCTGCCCTGTTCACTTTTTCGCAAGAATCTTCAGCAGGCTTTGGATTCGGAAAACGAAACGTCGGCTACATCTACGAAACCAGTTTTTCATCCATGGGATGGCGCTATCTGTCCCTGCTTGAAGACAAAAGCACGGATGATCCCAAAACCCTGGAATCATCCCAGCGCAATGCCTGCTACAAACGCTATGGAACCATCATCAATGACAACACTTTGGACATTCGCATCGCCATCGGTTACTTCGACTGGACAACAGGAAGCAACGTGCACTACGCCGGACGCAGTTACGGCGTCAGTCCTTCTTTGGACATCGGTGCTTATGAGGCCCTGAAAGATCTTTTGACGTCCTCTTGTGGTGGCAAGGCCCGCTTCTGCGGCTTCCGCAAAGATCCGCAGAACAGTTCACTATTCACCCGCGAAGTCACAATCCATGGCAAGAAAGTGCTGGCCCGTGTGGAAATTCGTTTTTCATCCGCAACCGAAATCCTGTCTGAAAATCTGGGCCGATACCGGGATACTCAAAATCAACGATCCCGCTATGCGGATGACTTTTTCACCCGCTCTTTGCGGGAAGCAGACGCCGTGTTTTACTTTGGGCATGCCAGAAATGGCGGAGGACCTGATTTCTATCCTCCCGTTTTTCTTCCCGGTACCAATAAGTTGAACTACAGCGGTTATTACAAAGCCAAGCGGCCCGGGTTTAACAAGATGTTAAGTGCATTGGATTCTTCCCGTCAGGCTCCGGTGATTGGGTTGATGGCGTGCGCTTCCCGGGATCACTTCCTGCGTCGCACGCAGGCGGTGGCGCCAAATTCCGGGGTCATCAGCTCGATGGATGTATTGAACGTGGACTATGTCTATACCGCGATGATTGGTGCGGTGGATGCTTTGTTGCGCGGTCAGTGCCAGAAAAGCTTTTATCAGTCCATTCGTATGACCAGTGGCAATCAGAAGTACATCACCATGGATGGAATGTTTGAATAGCAGGACCAATACCCTGCCATTTAGCCGGACCAGATCTTGGTCCGGTATAAATACAAGTCCCCGTTTAACCGATAAGGTTCCGGGAGACCACGATGTCAATCAAAGCCAAGATACTTATTATTATTTCCATCCTGCTCACGATTGCGACAGGCTCCGTCTATTGGATTAACAGAGATTCATTCGTCAAAGACAAGACATCCTATCTTTACTCTGATTCACTTGAACGCATTGAAAGAGCCTCCAGCGAAATCACTTCTGAATATCAGACCTACTTTGACAAGATCCGCACTGCTCTCTATTTCTTCGACTCCACCACCGGACAATTCAACGCTGGCATCAAGCCGCTGGCGACCACTCCTGAATGGGGAAGAATCCGCGCATTACGTATGAACATCATCAATGATCTGGAAGTCACTGACACCCTGGGCGTCTCGGCTGCACCGCTTGAGCAGGAAGCCCTGAAAGTCCTGAGCACCTTACAGGATGGTCGCACATTCACGCTGCACTCGACAAAGTCACCACAATACCTTGCGATTCTTTACCGCAAGGGAAATAACTATTTTGAGGCTGAAATTCAACTGCCGGCCCTGCAACGAATCTCCTCCGAAGGACGCCTGAGTCTGCTTAAAGGTGACAACAAGGATTTTTTAGGTGGCACAATCTTCGCCAATAATCCGCAACTGCAATACCATTTCCATAAAACCTTTCAACCGTCCGGCAAGGCCGGAGCAACAGAATTACGCCTTGATGGTCAGGACTATCTGATTTCCTACAAGGAAGTGCCTGTTCTGGGCACCTTCCTGATTAACACCGTTCCAATGAGTTCAGTTTTTGTAGTCGTGAAGAAGATCACCACACAGACTCTTTTCATCTCTTTAGGTATCCTTCTGGTTGGATTGTTTGCCGTCTATATCAGCATTGATTCCATCACCAAAAATCTTCTGGCATTGACCAATGCCATGTCCTCGTTCAATGCCAATGGGACTTCTGCAAAAGTGAAAATCATCAGCAAAGATGAAGTGGGCCAAATTGCCGGCATCTACAACAAAATGCTCTCAAAAATCGACGAGCTTCTGCTTCATACTGCTTCTAAAACTCGCATGGAAGCCGAACTGGAGACCGCGAAGGAAGTCCAGGAGACTTTGCTGCCCTCAACCAAGGCGGACACAGATGCTTACGTTATCAAGGGCTTCTATCGTCCGGCTTCAGAGTGTGGAGGAGACCTTTGGTTCCATCATGCAGAAGACGACAATGTCCTGATTTTTGTTGGGGATGCTACAGGTCACGGAGTTCCTGCCGCATTGATTACTGCCGCAGCCCGATCCATCCTTTCTGTCGCTGTTAACGAGAAGATCTGGGATCCTGCAAAAATTCTTTCTCTGATCAACAAGGTCATGTGTGACACAACCAAAGGTGCAAAAATGATGACCGCATTTGCATGTGTTTACAATATCAAGACATACGAACTGACCTATTCCAATGCCAGCCATGAACAGCCGTTCATCATGCCCACAAAGGGGGCTGATAAAATCACAAAAAACAGCCTGAGAATCCTTTCAGAAGCCAAGGGAAAAAGACTCGGAGAAAAGTCCGACAGCTCCTATACTAATTCCAAGGCCTCTCTGCAAAAAGGGGAAGGTTTGCTGCTTTATACTGATGGACTGACCGATGCGATCGATGCAGAAAAAAATCAGTTCTCTGAACGAGGCCTGTTAAAAACGATTGTTGAAACCTGCAACAAGAACAACAACAAAAGCCTGCACACTATTCTGGAAAAGAAGATTGTGGAATTTACCGGAGATATCGAACAGCCGGACGATATCACTTTCGTCAGTCTGTTCGCAAAGGCAGCCTAGAAAAACCTAGGCTGTTTTACCCATTACAACATTACCGTCCACCAGATCACTCAGGCGAACCGATCGTGACATCAAAACCTCTTCAGCTTTGATACAAACTTCCCGTCTGGTTCTGGACGTGATGCTCTTTTGCGGAACGACCACACCATCCTGCAGATCACGCTCTACCAACATCGCCTTTTTCTGAGGCAACGCCGCCAAAACCGCACTCTGCACATCGGCCTTTGATCTATACAAAGCGGCATAGATCACGTCAGTGTCATAGGAATCAAACAGTTCCGAAAGCAGCTCTGTACCCAGAATCTTCAAGTCAGAGAAGACCATAATCACCCTGCGAATACGATCGAACTCCTCGGGGTTTTCCTCTTCAAAGAGCTTGAGGATATCCATCTCTTCTTCCGGTGACATTCCGCGAACAACCCGGGCAAGAACAGAAGCCCCTTCCACTCGCAGTTCCGGACTGGCTTTCATCTCAGCAATTCTTGCCTTGAAGGAGGCTTCGACCGACTTGATCACATCCTGAGGAAGCTTTTCAATTCTTGTCAGTTCTGAAAGAACCCGGGACTTCTTTTCACCCCCCAGCGAGGAAATAATATCGGATGTAACCTCAGGAGGCGCATTCAAACAAAGGACTGCAACATTGGAAGCGCTTTCCTTTTCCAGAAGGTGATTTCGCTCTTCCGGCTTCATCTTCAATACGAACATGAATGGATTTTCATCTTCGTTTTCCATCTGATGCTGGATATAGTCTGCCAGGATCACTTTATAAACATCGCGAACGGCGGTCTCCATTTCAGATTTCGTTGGATCAGCCTTCTTATTCTTGATCGCCTGACCAATACGCGCCCAAGCCACCGCTGGGATATCTGTATAGATCTTTTTGGACGTATCCCAACCCAAGAACTCCATGAACAGCGTTACTTCGTGAGAATGCCCTTTCAGGACAAAATCAGAAATGGACTTGGAGGACAACTGAGGATACTGGGTTGCAATACTGATAACATGTTGCTTGATGGACAACAGATCCATCTCAACTTCCATTTCGCCGGCATTCGGTTCTGATCCAGCGGCCACAACCTCTTTGGTTTCTCCAGATTCATCTTTTTTATCTTCAGGACCGTGTGCGTATTCGTGAATCTCTTTAAGATCTTTTGGATTTTCTTTGGACTGACCACGTCTCCATGCCCAGAACATCAGACCAGACAGGGCCAGCAAAGATACGACAACGATCAAAGCCCACATTTTCCATGTTAGCTCGGGCAGCTCCGTAGGTTTCTTTTCAACAGTCGGATCCGCCGGAAGCTCAATTCGCTTCAACGCCACTGTGTCACCGGACTGCATGTCCAGATGAAGTTTGGATACCAGAAGGTCCTTGATCACTTTTTCAACGTCAGGATTCACATTGCGGGAAAGAACCACATGAATATCAGTGCGCGCCTTCATTTCATGCAGGCGGTTGGCTGACTTTGGCATCGCTGGGGCTTCGCCCATCAATGGCATTCCGGGAAGATACTGAGCTTCAACCTCGTCCTGATACTCTTTCAGCTTTTTATCGTCGCGATCGAGTTCAACCGAAACTACAAGAGTATAGTCTGTCGGACGAAGAATTGTATTCAAGACCGAACGAGCCCGAGTCTCGTAAATAGTCTCAAGTGTTCCAATCTCTTCTATATACTGAGCCTGAGCCCCCAACGGGCCGACAAGTAAAAACAGTAATGTTAAAAACGTCTTCATTGCATTCCCTTGTCTTTCATTTGTACTTCACTCAACAACACTTCAGCAAAAGTTCTCATGTGTGGATGCGGGGAACCTTCCACAATCTTGCTCAATTCCGACTTGTACTGGTCCGCAACGCCCAAAGCCCGAAGGCCCGTCAGAAACGCATCTGTCTTCTCTTCACTTTCAAGGTCCACTTTTTTAGCCAGATACTTCTTAAGATCACCATCAACATCTTTTCGGTGAATAACCAGATGTTTAAAAACACGCGGCCTCACCTTTTCCGGATAACTGCCATAGTTCTGGTAAATTTTTGTGAGAGAGTTTCTTTTAAAATGCTCATCTTTGACTTTAGTCAAAAGACGCAACCCCTCCAAGATGTTTCCTTTGGGAGCAATATCTTTATCCAGTTCTTTTTTTGCCAGAGCTGGCATGGGATCCATTGCAATCAACAGCTCAGAAATGCTGTCCTTCTGATTCGCGTCTTTGGTGGAAAGGTAGGTTTTTTCCAGCACCTTTCTGCTTTCTTCATCCACACCCAATTTCGTCAGAACTGAAACGGCATAACGAACTGCCTTGGCATCATCTCCCACCAACTGCGCGCGATCCTGGCATATGAATCTTGCAATGTGCAGTTTAAGATCATTCAGTCCGACCTGGTCACTTTCCAGCCATTCGATTTTCGCTGCATCAAGAATATAGATACTGGCTCTGAAGAACCGCTCATTGTCTCTTTTGGACTTTTCGACACCAAAGCTCTGCTTCAGGTTTTCAAAATTCTTTCCAGTCCACGCCTTGCCTGCCGGCGAGTCCATATGAGTTCTCACCGCACCGTTATGCGTTTTTTTCAACTGCTCCCAGTTAGTCAGACCGACGGAAGTTCCCGAAGGCTTTCTGTTGGAGAAAACAAAGTACCAGGCCCCAGCCCCAACCACGGCCAATGTTGAAATCCCAAGTGCAATTTTCTTAGCTCCGAACTTCATCCTGAAATCCTTTGTCTTCTAAAATGAGGTAAACCGCAGTCCCGCCAGTAAAGTAAAATTGCTGTAAGCAACCTCTTCTCCGACTTCACCAGACGAACTCAGACTTCCTCCAAAAACAACCTGTCCGATCAACAAGGTATCTGACGCCAGAGGAATCTCAACTCCTCCGCGCAAAGTATAATCCATGAATGTGGCATTAAATCCCTCTACTGAAAGATTGCTCATACCCAGATTGATTCCGGCAAAAGGTGTCGGTCTCCAGACCCTGGCATCAGCCCGACTGTCCAAAATCAGCTTTTGTCCGTTCAGACCCAAGAAGTAGTAACGACCACCAAATGAAATGCGGGTATAGGGAATCTGCTGTCCGCCGGAACCCATCATTTCCGTAAAGGAAACCGTAAATGCGCTGTTCATCGCGCTGCTGTTAATACTGTAATTGACCTCGACCGTAGTCGCTGAATCCAAAGAATCACTCAGGTCACCATAGGAGTAGTTCAAAGAAGAAGTGCCCAGACTTACGTCCCAATCAGACGTAAGGTAGGCCCATGAAGGTACGGTAACGAGTGTGAGCAACGCGACAACAAGGTACTTCATCAACGAACTTTCTTTCTCTCTTCAATTTCCACGTTGGATGCCGGGTATCTCATTTCAGTGCCGTTTGTCGGCAATGGCCCCAGGTTCAGTTTCTTATAAACATCAGACAGATACTGATAAGCGACTTTATTATAAGGATCCAGCTTAAGAGTGCGCTCCCAAGCCAGGCGCGCTCCCTGATAGTCTTTCATCAGGTACTTTACGGAGCCCTTCAACAACCAGCCATTATTGGAGTATTCGTCCAGCTGCAAGGCCTTGTCGATCTGATCCAGAGCTTTCTGATAGTCACCCTTCATGATGGCCTGCTGTCCCTGGAAAACCAATCCGACAACCTTGTCAGCACGATCCCGATCCACGCTCGGCATGCCGCCGGAAAGACGTGGAGAGAAAAGAGCATCTTTATAGAATGAACTTGTATTTTCAAGCAGGGCCACGCGCAATTTCAGCTCTTGCATTTCCGCCAGAAGTTCTTCCATTTTTTTATCTTCTGGTTTTTTGTTTTTATCCTCAGGCTTTTGCTGATCCGGCTTTTTTTCCTCGTTGGCAGCAAGTTCTTCGGCCTTCTTTTCATCATCAGTCAATGGATCCAGACGAGTGGCAACAGCGATACTTTCGCCTTCGTTCACCTTCACCATGACTTCTTTTGTTCGATAGTTCTGTTTCTCAAAGATCAGGAAGAAGACATCACCAAGTTTTGATTCTTCCTGTACTTGCAGCGGAGCAATTCCAAGAAACTTCTTTTCCTGGCTTTGTACGTCTTTGATATAAACCTTTGAACCAGCAGGATATGACTTGACGGAATATTTTCCAGCGCATGCAGTAAACGCAAAAATAAAACCAACCAACGACAACAATCCTAGTTGCCTTTTCAGCTGCATAGATCGGACCTCCATCCATAGAGTCTCACAATATTGACATTTTTAGATTAACACATATACAGTTTTTAAAGAAAACTAATTCTGAAGGGCGGCCCATGCGGTTTAGGTTCTTTCCATCGTTCTTACTTTTTTTCCTGGCCGCTGCCCTATACAGCCCGCAGCTTCGAGCTGAGCTTGAAGCACCTGTACTAAAAGCCAAGTTGGGAATGTCCATGCTGACTGTTAATGCAGGAGAGCTGGTCCAGAATGAACCTTTGGGGTCCATGATTACGATCCAGCCATCGGTGCTATGGAACATTTCCTCACTAAACTCTCGTATAGGTTTTCACTTTTTAGCTGACATGAGCAGTAACTATGGTGCCACACCGATTTCCGGAATTGGCGTCAGTGGATACTACTATCTTCGCGGACTGACTTCGGCTTATGAGGTTGCTGACGGAGACGTCCTGACACAAAAATCGAAACCAGGCATTTTTACTTTTGCCAGCTTCACTCCTGTGAATTTCAATCTCAATAAAATCGACAAAGAAGTACAGTCCAACTCTTTTGCTCCAAGCTCGACTGTCTATGAATTAATGATTGGTTTCGGGTATGAGTACCCAATTAAACCGAATATGCTTATTTCGGCAGAACTTGCGAAGAGAGATGGAACTCTCTCCGCATTAAGCAAGGAACTCAGCTATTCAGGCTACATGTTCTCTCTTGCCTTTGTGACTTCCTACTACTGAGTCAGGTCTTTTTGGAACTCTTCCGTCTTCTTCTCTAGTTGACGGATTTGCTTTTCCATACGCTCCAGCTGCTGCTGCTTGCGTTTTTCTTCCTGAGCTGCCTTGTACTTTTCCTGCATCTGCTGATACTTGGCCTGAGCGTTCTTCATTCTTTCCTGAAGTTCCGCTTCACGCTTCTGCTCTTCAACCTCCTTGGCTGTCAGCTTCTTCGTGAATTGTTTCTGCTGCAGTTTGTATGCCGCTTCGGCATCATTCAACGTCAACGTCACAATCACCCGGCGGTTTTCCGCCTTGTTGGCAGCAATGTCAGCGCCCTTTTCATCCTGGTTCGGCTTTAAAGGCCTTGTCTGGCCATAGCCGGTTGCCGACATGATCTTTGAATCCACATAACGCTCTTCAAAGTACCGCAGCACCGAGCTGGCACGAAGAGCCGAAAGTTCCCAGTTGGATCTGATTGGACCATCAGAGGCAACAAAAGGATCGTTATCCGTATGACCTTCAATGCTGATCTTTTCAACGCCCTTCACCGACTTGATAGCCGCCACCACTTTATTCAGAGTTGGCGCCGCCGCCGGCTTCAGATCAACAGCTCCGGATTCAAACAAAACAGAACCGTCAAATTTCAATGCAAGTGTATTCGGGTCATTGCCTCGGGAGATTTCAACCCCCTGCATTTCACCGGAACCCTTTAGAATGTTAACGATCTTCTGCTCTACAATCATCAGAGAGCTCTGGGACACGTTACCACCAAAATATTTTGCAATCTCTTTGCTGACCAGATCGAATTTATTGCTGTCGAACCGGCTCATGGAATACATAAGAACGAAGAATCCAAAAAGCAGGGTCATCATATCCGCATAGCTGACCAGCCAGTTGGATTCGTCATGAGCCGCATTGTGCGTGTGCGGCTCCTCATGAGGTTTTCTTCTTCTATGACCTGAACTGCCACTCATAATTAAGCCGCCTTACTTTGAACCGGTGCAGATGAATCTTCACGTTGATGCGGAGGTAAGAAGGACTGAAGATACTCTTTGATAAAGACCGGATGTTTTTTTGCCTGTACCAGCAAAACGCCCTCTTTAATGATCTCCCGAAGAGTCAGATCCGCCTGAGAAACCGTTTGCAGCTTTTCGCTCAATGGAATCAAAACAAGGTTGGCCACGGCCAAACCGTAGAAAGTTGCCACCAGAGCGACTGCCATCGCGGGACCGATACGATCCTGAGCTCCCGGCTCGCCCAATGTTTCAAGCAAACCAATCATACCCAAGGTCGCACCCAAAAGACCGAATGCCGGCGGGAAACGAGCCATGGTCTGCCATACTTTGGTTTCCTCTTCGTCACGTTTTCTTTTTCCGCGCAATGCATTCGAAAGAACATCATCAAGCTCTTCCTGATTGAATCCATAGTCAGCCAGAAGTTTCACGCCGTCCTTCAGAAATGGATGCGCATTGGGTCTTAAAGCCTGAGTGATGGAACGGCTGTCTTTACGATAGGCCTCAGAGATCTCAACAATGTTTTCGATAGCACCAAGATAGTCGATACGCTCACGACCCAGCACTTTACGAATGATGATCTTAGCAGCGCCAGCCAGGCTTCTGAAGTTGAAGCTCAACAATGCCACTGTGATCGTACCACCCACAACCAGGACAACTGCATGCACATTGGCAAAAACGATTGGATTCTTGGTGGAATCAAGGATTGAGTAAACTGCAATCCCCACCGCTGCAAGAATTCCCAATAAACCCGCTAAATTCATAAAACCTCCGGTTTTCTACATTAGTCTTATCGACCGGCGGCAAGAGTCCTTTACTGACCCTAGGTGTAGATTTGGTAATTTCTCGCGTTTTGCTTCTACATCTGCACTCGGCTCATAATATACTGAAAGGGGTGTATTGCGCCTTTTACAGAGGGGAATAAATGACTGAGATTATTCTTTATTCATGCCTGGGAATCTTTCTGATTGAGATGTGTCTGATCCTTAAGGAACTCCGACGGATCAATTTCGAAAAACGCTCCCAATCAACGATCAAAGAGCTTCAAGAGCAAAAAGACAAGCTCAACCAAAGACTGAATCAGGCTCTGTCTGACGTGGAAGGCATCAATCACCTTTGGAATCAGTCAATCATGTCAGAACAAAAGCTGAGAAAAGAGCTTGAAGTCACCAAAGTTCAGATGGTTTATCTGGCCCAAAAGGTGGTCAAGGCACAAGAGCCTGTTCTGGAAGCTGAAGAGGCTGAAACTGACAAAAAGTCCTATTGGGAAAAGAGCTCCGGAGAAGCCATGCGAGTACGCTATCCAATGACGGAAAAAACAATGGATTTCGTTTAGTAACAAAAAAAACCCGGGCTGACATGCACCGGGTTTTTTATTTTTCTTAATCACACTTGATGACTTTATAACTGACATCATCCTTGTTCATTACGAACAAATGCCGCCCACCAGGCATTGGCTCCCATAAAAACTTTTCCTTTGCCGGAGGAAGTTTAAAGCCGACGGAATACCTGACAACCTGATTGGGTTCAATCAGGCGGGAAACATAGCTCCTTCTCCAGAAGATGTTCTCGCGGGCCTCTTCCGCCAACCACAAGTCTTTTTCCACCAGATTTCCGTCTTCATCGGTGACTCGCTTGAAGTCCACTGGCTTCAAAGTCTCATACTTTCGCGAACTGTCCAGACTCCCATCCACTAAAGGGGAAAACTGCCAGCGCTCACCGGCATCCAGCATTCCGCTGATTCTATGGCCGAAAAAGTTTTTACCAGCGACCATAAAGGAACCAAAGAATTCCACCGGCAAACTGACTGTGGATGGCTTTAATGAAAGCTCTTTGGCATCACTTTGATAAACTGAAATCTCTGGTTTATCTCCGGAGGTGTAAGCGATCACCTGTCTGGAAATACGCACCCGGGCTTTGCTATTTCCCTGCAATTCGGAACATTGACTGTACGTCAGTGCATTCGCACCACCCACCGTCAGTATGGAATCCGGCGTTTGAGCTCCCCCTCGAGGCACGAGACCTTTCATGGTGAAAACATCGTAGAACCCAAGGACACCACCTTGAGTCACCAGCAGATTCTTGTCATTCAACTGCGTCCACTCTGCATCCGGACTCCAAGGCAGATTACACAAGGCCATGCTGCTTTTGGGTTGAATTTTTTCTTCACTGATCACAACCGGGAAGTACTTTTCCCTGCCTTCATACTCCCCGCGAACAACGGCGACATTTCCGAAGGAACCAACAAGTGAAAAATGGTCACCACCACCAGGCAAAAGATCATTGTCAGATGAACTGATCTGTTCAAGATAAGGTGCCATTTCCTGAGAGAATCCGATTCTCATCAAGCGCCACTTTTCAGACTTTGAATCCAGACCGCCGAAGTAGTACCGACCATCTGAACTTCTGAACAGGTGGGACGCAAAAGACACCGGCTGTCCTTCATACTTCAAATGACCTTCATTTTCGATTTTACATATCAGCGGTGCGGCCTTCTGCGGCATTCCGTCATCCAGAAAAGTAACAAGTCCCACACCCAGGATCACCACCACCGCCATCAGGGCTGGCATCTTAATCATTAACGGCACTTTGCTATTCTTCACTTTCCTGTCCATTTGAAAGCTTTCCTGTTACTTTTTCGGGCTAATACAGCTTACTTTGATAAGTTCCCGTTTTCCGGTGCTGGCAAGTTCCTTAAAGAAGCACTTGTCATCGACCTTGACCTGATAAGCGCCGGCTTTAAGAATAAACGGGAAGTTAGTCAGATAGTTCCCTATCAGCCTCTCACCATTGTCGTACAGATACAAGCCTCGCACGATCTTATCCTCGACAAAGAAGGCCGACGCCTCATTAACGTCATAAATATAGTCACCGTCAGGAATAATCAGATAGTCCTCGACGATCTTTTCAAAGAACGGCTCGCGGTAAAATCGCATGTTCCACTTTCCAGTGGGCAGGGAAACCCTTTCATCACTGGTGAAGGACTTAACCACCTTCTTTGTCTCGCGATCCAGCAATTGAATTTTCATCAGCTTGTTTAAGAAGTTCGCCTTGAAGAATCCATCGCCGACAACACGCAAGGTGACCTTTCTTTTGGGCAACACCGTGAATGTGGCAAAACGGTATTTCGGGCGAAGATTCACAATCGCCGTATAGCGCCCCGGAGGCACCTCAATCCCGATCCGCGCCTGGAACTTGCGATAGAGCTCTTTCTCATTCCCTTCCCTGAACAGAAACACCGTGGCGTCAGGATCCGGGCTGACCACAAAAAGATTCTTGTTGGGATTAAGCATCTTATCAAGTTCGTTCATCTTGTTATCGAGTTCGCTTTCACTGTCGGCCTGACTCATGTCTCCGATGCACTGAAGTTTCATCAGGGTGTCGGCCTGGTTGGCTAGTCCCAGAGCCACAACAAAAACCTTCAGATCCGTACCACTGTCCTTGATCTGCTTCATGATTTTGCAGGGATCTTCACCACAGGTTTCCTCACCGTCGGTAAAGAGCACAATTCTTTTCGGGCCTGCGTAGTGTTTGATGTCATTGTAAGAAGCCTGCAGTGACTTTCCGATCGGGGTCATGCCAACAGGCTCAAGATTCTGCACCGACATCTGAATCTGACCCAGCTGCGACTGTCCCGGCGTCAGCACCAGTTTGATGTCTTTGCAGTCTTTTTTCCTTTGAGACCCAAAAACCCGCAATCCACTGGAGCTCTTTTCTGTCCACTGGGACAGCAGATACTTGGAAAGAATCTTTTTCAGAATGTAAATCTTGGTTTTGTTTCCGGACATTTCCTGACCCATGGAACCGGAGCTGTCTATCAAAAAAGAAACCAAAGGCGTCTGCTCACTGGACTTCATTTCCTCGGTAAACGCCTCAACCGCATGCTTGGCTTTCACTGCTGCGGGATCAAAATCAAGCTCATCGAGCATATCCGATTTTTGCAGGCGAGTTGCACCCGCCGGAACAGTGTCATTGTCAGCATAAGCGTGCCCGGAAATAATCAGAGCAAGCAGCACCCAGACATAAAGCATTTTCATATCGGCCTACCTTGGCTTGAAGAAGCGGCTGACAAAGTCATCCAGACGCGCACCAAACATGATTTTAAAGAAGGTTTGAGACTCACCATACGACTGCCCTGGCGGAATATTATAGAATCCGTCAGCGGGATCAACCACTTCGCCGGAGAATGACATGGAATCCTGCCGTACTCCCGCCAGAACATCCACCTGCCAGCGTTTCACCCACGGAATCGCCTGAATATGCATCAGTGCTGTCGTTCCAAGCGTGATTTCATAAATCTGCCCTTTGCCCGTACTGCCGCGGGTAACTCCGCTGTCGCTGAAGGTCACCTCGGGGAAAAGATTTATGTCGGCATAGATACGGTTCCATGACCAGTCAAACCCCTTCGTGGATTTAAACAAAGGGTCACCCAATAAATAAGTGAATCGGCCACCCAGACCCAAACCCGAAGTTTTTGTACCCAGAACATTTTCGTCATCATTCTCAGTGACGAATTCGCCACTTAATGAAATCAGCTTTACCGTAGGTCTTAGCTCTTTCCAAATCGGAAGAAATCTGTAGTGCAGAGCCATTCTCATTTCGGAATAGGACGTCTGCTCCAGGGTCCTGTTGTAGGATTTCAATGGGATCTTGGCGCCGTATTGATCAAATTCGATTCCAAAGCGCCACAAAAAATCTATGTACCATTCAAAATGGGTGTTCAGATAGCTGTAGTCGAATGTCTTGAAACCATTGGCTCTGTTTGAAGTCACCGTTGACAGATTTCCATTCAGCAAACCGGTTTGTATCTGAATATATCCTGGCTCGTACGTCTCGGGATCCGGTTCGGGAAACGGACTGGTGGACTCTGGAGGTGGCTGTTCAACAGCACCAGGAGTCAATCTGGCCAGATTGATAACTCTATCTTTAGTGGTTGGAATTTTTACGAGCGTTCCCGGCTGAAGTATCAAGACAAGTTTCCCGTCCTGAACAGTTCCCACTGATCCCTGTGCGATGATCTCGACGTTATCAGCATACAGTCTGACGACTGAAATCAGATCACCAACACGAAGCAGTGGAGTTCTGTCCACAACAAGAATGTCGTTGTCGACTTTAACAATCGGGACCGAATCTCTTTGTATCAGATTCAGTCCCCATTCCTGCGCATTGCTGAAAAATCCAAGAAGAATTACACAAAGCAGTTTAAGCATTACTTAGCCCGGTAGATATTTCCTGTGCTGCGGCTGATTAACAAAATCTGACCCGAAGTGTACACCGCGATGCTATCAATAGGGTTCGGGGCAGAGCTTGTGTATATCTTATTATTTGTGAGATCCATGGTAAATATCTGATTGGAATCTCTCATAGTCCCTACCAAAGTCCGGTCGGCTGAATTCAACACAAATCTTCGCCCCTGCCCGGCCACATCAAATGGTGAAGCACTGAGTGTTCCCTTACCGAAGAATTGCAGATCCGAAGCCAACGGCGTGACGCCACTGCCATCTGCGAAGGAGGCGATCTCGCCAGTACCGGTCAACAGTACATAGACCTTGTTGGTCGTATCATCCAGAACGATGTCTGTAGGGCGTGTGTCCACATCCGCAGCCAGACCATTCCAGATATTGAAGCTGCTTACCAATGTCGGAAGATTTCCTGACTTAACCGGATAGACGTTAAAGACATACATCTTGTGCTGTATTGGAGATTCCTGCTGTGTTGCCACATACAATCTGTCCAGGTTCGCACTGTAAGCCATGCCGGATATCTTTTCTTTGGCTGCATTGAAGGAATATACCAAACCGCCATTTCCTGGCAGAAGATAGTCGTAATACAAAGCATCCTGAGCATCACTAGCATAGAAGACATAGTCCCCGAATGAAGCGACGATACGGTTGCCGGATGCACTTGTAGATGTGTACAGCTGCTTAAAGCAGGTGGCATCGCACTTATTCCCTGAACCCAAAGACAAAGCCGTCAGGTCGCCTCCAGCGATACTGACTGCCTGAGCTGTGGTGCTGTAGGGTCCAGAGCGACCCGGCTGTGAAACCAGATTGATTTTATAAGCAGAAGCACTGGTTTGCACTACTGCCAGACGTTGCGTACTGAATCCAGACGCCCAAGGCAATGTTTCATAGAAGTTCCAGACAGAACCTGACTTCAAAGATCCATTCGGAGTTGGAGCCACACCTTTGATACTCAGGAAGTCCCAGACAAAGTTCTTCAAAGATGAACCGTTTTTATAGCTTCCAGAGAAAATCAAGTGATCCAGATTTCCACTGGCAGAATTTACTGAGTATGGAACCTCATTCAACCAGGTGATGGACGATGGCGTAAAGCTGGATGGCGACGCCTTCCTTGCATTGGAAAGATTAAACACGCTTTCCGCAAGAAGATAAACGTTTCGTACACGCGCTGTCCATTCACGGGTCGTGACAAAGTTACCGTCTGTCACTTCAACTTTAATTTTTTGAATACCGGCCGTGGTCTGCCCAGTGTTCACCAATGAACCGGCTGAATCATTTGGCTTATATTTGAATTCAGGTCCTTCATCTTCAGTCAGGACGCCGTTCACATACCAACGATAGAAAAGGGTGTCATTGGCATTTGAATCCGTTGCAGTAACCTGGAAGGTACTCTCGGACTTTTCAGTCACCAAAACGGAGTCAGACGCCGGGAAATAGCTATTGATTACCGGGGCCTGCTCTAGAGGTGAATAAGGATCCTGCACGATTAGATTAAAGTATGTCGTATCAGTCTCGTTGGTCTTGGTGTCTTTAATCTGAATTCTGACCACATGACCTGTGCCACCAGACGGTGTCACATCATCGGGAATCTTAGGTGTCCACGTGATCACACCGTTACTGTCCACACACATCCCGTTGGCCACGCCACAGGCCCGTGGCGAATTCAACAATGTATAGGTTAGTGTATTACCCCGTGAGTTACTGACGATGGTTTTATAAGTAAATGGATAAGTCGCCAGACCACCTGCCGTCTGAGGCATAAAGTGCAGCGGCTGACCTGCCAGATCGCTTCTTGGACTGATAAAGTATGGCGGAGCTTTTACAATCAAACGTAGAGGAGCCGAACTGACTGTTGGAGTCAGCGCGACGCCATCCCTATCCACATCTCCGTTGTCAGTCAAATAAAGCGTCGCCGTATGAGTTCCGATATGCCCACGCTGCGGGCACCACTGAAGACGATAATAGTAGAACCGAACTCCGGAAGAAGTATTTGTTCCCGTGGACATGATGTAAAGCTTCGGCACGGCAAAGTCAGGATTTACAACGCCATTTTTCACGCAAGTCGCGATCCCAAGATTTCTGTTATAACTTGGATCAAAAGTGGTGATCTCTTCAGACCAGGTTTTAGATTGCGCATGACATGTCGTCACCCAGGATGAGCTGGTATCCAGCGTCGGATGAAGCAAATTTGTGCCATCATTATTTTTACACAACGTCAGCTTGGTCACAAAGGTGCCGCCACCAGGGATATTCATATCCTTGTCGTTCACAAAGAAGTCTTTATAGAAGTACGTGTCCGCCTCGATAGCCAGCTGATTGTTTGTGGCGATACCGCCAAATGTCGGATATTGATTGGTATTTACGACACGCACTTTAAAGAACAAGTCCTGTGATTTTGAAATAGCCGGACTGGTGCTGGCATCTGTCGCACGCATCTTCAGAATAATTCCGGCAGCACCTGAAAAAGCCTTTGCATGACCGTCGGTGGGCGTCCACTTAAACAATGCCGTCGTACGGCTACCTTTACCTGATGGGTCATCTTCACGTTTATTGATCGTCAGACTGACGTTGACTCCTGGTGCACCACCATCAGTTCCGTTTTTAAGATCTCGCGTACCAAGCAGTGATACACTGACAGTTTTCAATTCTGTACCGCGATTTGGATCCTTCAGATAGAAATAGAAAGATCCTTCTTTACCCTCCTGGAAGGTCCCCATATCGATAGGATTGGCAATGGTCGTTCCAACCCCTGCTGCCAAAGGTGCAAATGAGCTGTCTGACAAAATCGGAGCCACGTTCTTTTCAACAACCACCAGACTCAGGTTCGTCTGAATAATAGCGGCTGCAGATGTCGATCCACCAGACCAGGATGGATACTCGTAACCGGTAAGCTTGAATGAGAATGTCCCTGACAGATCCTCATCATGTGGTTGATAGCGCAAATAACACCGGGAGCTTTCAAAGTAACCCTGATAAGCCGCTCCCGGCGCCGTGTTCGTACAAGGTGTACAAGTCGAAGCATAGGTAGCTCCGGCCTCGCGACAGAATTTATAAGCGCCTTGCGGAGCTGTCCCCACCGATTGAATACCCATACTAAAATAGTCGAATTTGTCGATCGGATACCAGTAAGGGTCCACTTGATAATAGGGTGACGGAATGCCTGAACCGGAATCTGACAGCTCGACTATTCCATCTGTCAGATCGATTCCTTCATTGGCATAAATGACCGACGACGAAACCAGACGAGAAGATGTGTTCCAGTAAGAATAGCGGACCTGATATGGCAGCTCCGAAATATAGCGCGGATCAGATGTTAAAGTGTCATACCGTCCGATATTAGAGGTCCGTTTCACCCAAACATCTGCTGTCGTTTGACCGACAGCAAAGTTCACCGGCGAAATGACCGAGTAAAGCGCAAACAGTGAGTTGCGGACGATAAATCCTGCAGGAATAGTAAATGCAGTCGTGGTGGAAGTTCTGCTGAAACGAACTTTCCCTTCAAATGTAAACTTACTCAAAGCCAAGGACGCCGGATTGTCCACCGTCAAAGTCGCCGCCCCCGCAGGCAATGCACTTACGATCGTGTTGATTGTTCCATGGTCTGAAATATATCCATCCAAGGCACGATACTTGAATTCCCGAGTGGTGTTTCCACTGAGAAACTTATCGTCTTTCCAGATATTTCCCGCATTCACGTCAACCAGATTAGATCCCGTAGTCGCGGACAGCACCGGCCCACCGGGCTGGGCACTGGTGATACTCATGGCATCGCCAGCATTAAAAGTGATCCGTTTTCGCCATACCGGCACAGATACACTGCTGCTTGCCGCCGGGAAAACAAATGCGGTCGGGATTTCAAACTCAATACTTGGATTGCCCGTTGTTTTCACAACGAACCCTTTGGGAATCGTGACATCTGTTGCAAATATTCCCGGACGATAGAATGTCACCAGGCCCTGATCAGAAATCACTGCGGTATTTTTGACTGCGATCTGCGCGTCGGCCAAGGCAGAACCCAGAACCGTCACAGAATTTGCGGCGGCATCCCGGTTTACAGCCACAACCGGAATATAAGCTTTCAAATCCTGTGCATTCAAAGTCACCGCAAGCGCAGTCTTATAGGCAACAACATTTCCCGAAACCCCACTGGTCGTCGTCACAGCAAAATTCTTGGGAATAACCACATCACCGGTATGAGTCGTTGCCCGGGAAAATACAACATAGCCAGCAACGTTATTGATCGCAACATCACCCGCAAACACTGTGCGCATCGGGAATGTTCCACCCTCTTTTCGGTACACCGGACCATCACTGGAAATGGTTTCTTTAAGCACCAATGGGTAGCCCGTTGAATTGTCATACATAAGCTTCAAACTGTCCAAATTGGTTGAATCAAAGCTGAAGAACTCAAACCAGACCGGACTGCCACTATAGCTTGTGGCCTCAAGATTACGAATAACCTGTGGATTCACAGAGTTCAAGGTTGTCTGCGGAACTCTGGTCAGCAAACACGGTACGGTGATACGGGGTTCAGCTTCCAGATCAAAGACTTCAGCTTTACTGATTCCTCCGTGATTATCCTTCACACTGACGGTGATATTCCCCTTAAGTGCGGCCCGCATTGGCTTCCACGTATATGTAATACGAGTTCTGGCTGCTGTGATTTCCCGTGGCGGAACTTCGGTCAGATCCGCAAACAAAGTACCACCGATGGTGATCTCCATCGTATCCATTGGATCCGCAGCCGGCGTCGCCACGTTGTCCGGGTCTGTAATATCAACATAGAAAGTATACGGATCACGGCCCAAAGGATCCTGGTCCGAACAGGTATCCCATTCGCCCGGAGTCATCGTCGGATCTTTAGGTGTCAGTCCGGCAATGACCGGTGCCGAGTTGATATCCACAATTGTCAGAGGAATAGTGACAATGGCCAAACCACCCCGACCGTCTTCGATACGGGCAATAATGTTCGTAGAGCGTTTACGAGCATCTTCGTTGTTCGGCGTCCACTTCATGGTGATCTGGGTTTTGCCGGTCAAGGTCACCGGACTTGGATTCCCATCAACATAGATCGGGCGCGATCCGCTGATACTGTCCACCACGACACTTAATGGATCGCCATCGTCATCCAGGAACTGAACCGTACAGGTCCATTCCTGATTTTCCCTGGCTTCTTTAGGGCATTCAAAATAGCTGATCGGACGGCGATTGACGTCCTCAACGTAAACATCCCAGTTTGCCGTCAGGATCTTACCGCCATCAGTAATCAAAACAGTGATCAGGAAAGGATCCAGACGACCGTCATCATAGCCAGGAGTCCAGCTCATCCGGCCTTCGTCAGAAGCAACAGGGGTTCCTTCCAAACGCCACGCATAGAACAGCTGATCGCCTTCGGGATCTCGTGCCGTGGCACGCATGGAAAGCTCTTTTTGTTCACGAATGCGCTGATCCACCAGCTTGGTCGAAGACTTTTCATCCAGAATCGGCGCACGGTTGTTCACACCGAACGGATAAGGTGCACTCAGCACATCCCCATTGGCGTCATAGTTAAAACTGACCTGAAAATCATTTTTTAGAAGTTCCAGGAACGTATGATCGACCGACAGACCATTGCGAATGAATCCATACAGCAGGTCTGTATTGAAGCCTTCCTGCAGACCGAAAAGCTCCATACGTTCTTTTTTGAATTGTGTAATATAGGCAATAATTTTTTCGAATTCCAAAGAGGAATAAGAAGATATGGAACGGTCCGGATAGTTGGAGATCAGATTGAAGGCCAATGTGCTTTCAAGGCTTGGTTTTACCACAACATCCGGGAATATCAGGCTGTACCAGGTGGTGGTGCTGTATTCCATGATCGTTTTCAGAACCATCGGGCCTTTTGAACTGACCCCTTTGGGAAGAATGGTTTGCACCAGGTTCTTTTTTTCCAAAGACGACAGATCGACAAGGTTCTTGATCAAACCAGTAGTCTGACTGTATTCAGCAATGAAGAACGAATACTTTTCAGAAGTAATAGTACGGACTTCAGTGGCATCGATTTGAATCAATGCCCCTGGATCAATAACGATTTCGCTGGTCTTACTGGCTTCCTCCAGGCAACCCGTGGTGAAAGCAAATGAGATCATTAGCAATAAACGTACAGCTGTTTTCCCCATTTATCCCCCAACATTAACTTCCTAATACAGCAGGAAGAATGTGCCGGTTTGAACACCCTTTGTTGTTCCATATCCACTATGCTGCTGCGTTGGAACGAGCAGATCCATACTGCCATCCCCGTTAACGTCCCCCGCGCTGCCAAGATCATAGAAGTACCATGGTCGAATCGAAACTTCAGTTTGACGAACAATAAACGGCTTCACCTTGCCGGCGCTGTCAGCAACAACAACGCTATCTGGAATATCTGAAGTATGCAGACCAGTTGAGCTGCCGAAGAACATCACACCACGGCCATAACCATCAACTGCGTTAATTGGATCGTCCCAATAAGGAGACCCCAGCAACACGTCATCAAAACCATCATCATTGAAGTCCCCGGTTGTTCTGCTGGACATCAACGTCATACCGTATTGCTGACCAGATTCCGCATCTTTCACATAGAAGGCCTGCGGTGCCGGCTTGGGCGTATTGCTGCTTCTGTTACATTCAATCAGCGGCGTAATCCCAAGGGCAGGGTTCGAGAACTCCACTTGTGTATTCAGATTGCTGAATGCATAAGTCCAGACTGCACTTGTATTATCCGATCCGCAGATCGGCCCGTAATAGACATAACCCATGCCCGCTTTAGCCAATGAAGACGATGGGGACTGCACAGGAGCTGTTACAACCAGATCCTCGTAGCCATCTCCATTGATGTCCCCCGGATTCGCAATTCTGTATCCAAACAGTCGATCCGAGCTGTTCAAGCCACCAAATAACGGAGGCATGATAGCCCGCGTGGTTCCTGCGGTACCATTTCCGGTTCCACCATTTCCATTCAGTGTGTTATCCGAAGCCTGGAAGGCAGTATCACTCGTACAAGTCGACGCAGCATACGGAGCATAATAGCTTTTGCGTTCAGCAGCCTGAATACCCTGAGCTCCACCCCGATAGATGAAGATTCTGCCATAGCTTTTCTTCGGATTGGTATCATAGTAACAAGCCACGTCTTCCCAACCCGGAGCCGAAACATACAGATCGTCATAGTCACCGTTACGCATAATTGCGACGCTGTGACCGAACTGGTGTCTCATGGTATCGTAACCATACGGAACGTTTTCCACCATCGGACTGTATAGGTACTGAACCTTACATTTATTATTAGGAGCACCGGTGCAGACTTTATCAGCCGTTGCTGCCGTTTCGGTTCCATAAGTATCGATCAACCAAGAGCTGACACTTGATGGATTCACAAAATTTGGGCTTGGCTCATCGCCAGCTGTATACGATGGGCTTGCTTTCTTCGGCGTCTGCACACCCTGTGCAGACCCATAAAAGATCGCCAGTTTCCCCATGTGCACCGAGCCTCTGCCAGAATAACAATCTTCATCCGCCACAGGAAGACACTGCCAGCCCTTTGCTGGTGCTGCACCCGTTGGAGGCGGCCCCGGGTTGATCCCGTCTGCTACATTCATTTTGAACATTGAAGTCGCATGGCCATCAACCAGCACAAGATCTGACTTGCCGTCACCGTTGAAGTCACCGTGATAGACATACTGCGCACGATGCTTGAAGGATGCCGCATAGTCGGCATCTTCAACTGAATTTGCACCCCAGATCTTGGTGATGATCTGAGGGTCACCGATGGCCGCCACCCACGATGGGCTGTTGACTGCAGACAGCCCCGATGCAGAACCATAGAAGACCGTCACTTGTCCGGTTGCATTTGGATCCACAAAGGCAACATCCGCAAATCCGTCGCCATTGACGTCACCGGCTGCGAAGGCTCTCAGCGCCCAAGAAGCGGAAAGACTGGAAGGACGGACAATCAGCTGAGGCAGAGGAATATCGTCATTGGTGATTCCCTGTGCCGGAGCCACCGTTGGATAACAACTGGAGCTGTCTGTCGCCGCATCTTTGAAGATCAAAGCGATATTCTCAAGACAGTATGACGTTGAAATCAAACCCAGCTTGGATCCATAGTACACCACCGCATCAGTAATCTTACCGGTGCCGGTTTCAGATGCTTTCGAGATCTTTGCCACGACGTCATCGTATCCATCACCGTTGATATCACCAACGAAAGAGGCCGACTCATATCCAAAGACCTGCATGCTTCCAAGATTGTCCACAATTTTGAAATCAGGCGTTTGGTTCACACCGGAAAGGACAGAACCGCTACTCAGGAAACCGTACACAGCACCGCCGCCCAATTTGTGCGAGCGATCCAGGTAAGCTCCGGCAGCCACATCCAGATACGGACGTCCACTCGTGGCGAAATCACCATCGAAGTTACCGATAGCCACAGATCTGCCAAAATAGGAATACGTCAATGACTGATCATTATAGAACTTAAGGAAGGTACTGGTCAGACCATAGCCTTTATAGCTTGAGAAAGCATAGACAGCACCGGCGCTGGTTCCCACCGTCGTGTCACCGGTAGCACCCACCACAACATCCATCTGACCATCGCCAGAGATATCGCCGACAGCGATAGCACCGGAATGTGCACCCAGATGTGCCAGCGAATTAATCGATTCACTTCGCACCAATGTGGGTGCACAGTTCATTTTTGTGGATGCCGTTGTGTCACTGAATGCGGCGCAATTCGGCATCTGATCAAGCCAGTCATTTGTTATGTTCGACCCATTCAAGCGATAGAAAGAGTCATATTCATACAACCGGCCCGCATTACCATAGAAGGTCCATAGTGCACCGGAATTGGTCTTGGTTGGGGACGAGAAGAAGCCAGTACCAACTACGATATCCGCCCAGCCATCGCCATTGGCATCTGCAAAAGCAGTTTTGGTTGTATTTGTACTGTCATAGCGTGATGAGTCGCCAAGAATAGCAACAGAGCTACCAAAAGCTCTGGACACATAGCCCGACAAATCACCGCGCGGGAACAGAATACGGAATGAAGACGCATCCGCCAGGCAGGAATAGTGCTCCAAATTCAACATTCCTCGGCGCCCGCACTTCCAGAAAGTTTTACGATATGGTTGATCAATATCTGAAATTGCCGGAGCAGAATCTCGACCACGGCCAAAATAAATAAATGCCGCACCTGGCGCGCCACCAGTAACTGAAATGCTCCCGCTGTCGGTTCCATTCCCAGCTTTAATGCCATAGGCATTATTAACACCGTTAGCCGTGAAAGACGTCCCACCAAACCAACCACCATCACCCGGTGTTACGGATTTACAGTTGTCGGGGCATGAACCACCAGTAGGCAGCTTAAAGTTCGCCGAATCGGATGCATCCGGATAATTGAATCCCGGAGCCCCAATGATCATATCAGATCCACCCACAAGTGTGCCGTCAGGTCTTCGAACTTTGAACTTCCCATCCACATCAGCACCGCCGGCAATGGAGAAACCAAACTTCATGCCTGCAGTTGGAATTGGTGGATAAATCTGAAGGAATCTGAATTTGGCATCAGAAGCACTCTGCGCAATAGATGCTTCCGGAGTTTCATAACCAACTCCATAGGCCGACCCAAAGTACATGGAAACATATCCGACATTGGTGACATATTTGGATTCACCAGGCAGAGCAGCATTGGCTACCCCCTGCCACACCCCGCGCGGAGCACCAATGGCAATGTCATCGTATCCACCGGCATTGAAGTCACCGACGAAGGCAACAGACAAGCCGAAATTATTACGGATGCGGGCCCAACTAGGCACTGTTTGTGCCGGGTCATAGTAACCAGCTGGATATAAAGCTGTGTTCGGCCACAACATGACCGCCGAACAAATCGCCCCCTCCAGAACCCCGTTACAAGTTTCGATATTCTGCTGCATGTCCTTAACATGCCCCGGTGCTTTCAGGCCTTTTTCACTGCCGAAGAAGACAAATGCCGCACCTTGATCTTCGATCCCGCCACTGTCAAACCCAGGGGCACCAACCAGCAAGTCCTGACATTGATTAGAACCACTGATGTCCCCGTTCACATTTCCTTTACCCGCCAGTGCATAGCCGAATTGACTGTACCTGTCCAAATCATCAAATGTGATGATCTGAGGATCTTTACCGGGACGTGCCGGACTGATCAACGGCTCGCCAGTTCTGTTCAGCTTGTAAACACCATTGATAAGCTCGGAATAATAAATAACAACGGCCCCGGCCTGGGGTACCGTATTCCCCAATGAAGTGATGGAGGCATTGGGCATACCGACAGCCAGATCCTCATATCCATCACAGTTGAAATCCCCGGAAGTCATGGCTTCACCAAGGAACGCCACACCCAAATCAGAATTCAGCACCGGAGGTGATTGTTTGATCGGGGAAATACCTTTGATATAGGTGGACAGTCCGTCAAACACTCTTGTCTCATCGACGGTGCTGTCTTTGTAATTTACGCGAACCTCAATGTTCTTAGCCTCGCCAATAGGCAGATTGGCTGATGAAGAAAACACCAAAGTGCCCTTGCCAACCAGTGGATCCGATATCGCCTGCCCGTCTTTATAAACTCGGGTGGTGTAGTTTTCGTTTCGATACTGCAGATTTACAACTGGCTCGACATCCACATAGGGCAAAGAACCAATGGAAATACGGCTGAGCTTGACCACGGGCTCCGGGAACGAAGACGTTGTATTGGCCGTTACAACCTTGGTGGAACGTTCATAAGTTCCATCTTTATACTTAGCCTGAACAACAAAGTGATAGCGGCTGGAACCGTCCAGATTCTGGAACACATACTGGTTGGCAATCGTGGAAGCGTTATAAACTGTCCAGTCAGACGTATTGGCAGCTGTCGGATCTTCCTGCTTTTTATAGAAAATCAAATAGCTATCAACCTGCTTGTCATATTCCCAGGAAACCGTGACGGAGTTTTCAGTTCCCAAAACCGCCTTGGATACGCCGGCAAATCGCTTCCAGGTGGTCACCGTGACCTCGCGCTCGCCGCCGACCACGCTGTCTCCACTTTTTCCGACAACCTTATAGGTATACGAAGTATCCGGACTCAGATTGCTGACAGTGTATTCACCAAACTGAATCACATCCAGAGGTTCAGTCTTGGAACTGTCATAGATTTCATACTCTTTGTAACGATCATGCAGGTTCCAGATGATTTTAACCGACGTCGGAGATAAAACCTCGATGCGGTCCACACCGCTGAAGTCCACCAGCAAGGAACCGCTTTCAAGTTTCTCGGTACAAGAAACCAGTATCGTCAGAAGAGATGTCAGAGCAAATATCTTCCTAATAAAGCACATAGATCACTCCAGTTGAATATGCTTGTCCTGACGGATGAGTTCTTCCAGTTGAACCCACAACAACATCCAGCGCACCATCACCGTTGACATCGCCAACAGCATTTTGACTCAAGTACGTGTATTCATTTTGCGTCCGCAATGGCAAATAAACCAAAGAGGGCTCACAGATCGGACTGGATCCGCCGCGGTAGCAGCGAGGTGTCGGAGTCGGCGTTTCCACGATTCTTAAACCCAACTGACTGCCGAAGTAGACTACGTAGGCGCCCGTGCCCTCGATCACTTGATCAGAGTCATAAGTTTTGCCCGGAGCATTTACCAACAGGTCCGGATAACCATCCAGATTCATGTCACCAATGGCGGCAAGCCCCACCCCGACCTTGTCGCCTGGAACAAACAAAGACGATTGAATTCTTTGTGGTTTTGGCTGCAATACATTGGCGTGCATCGTATTAATTGGCAGCGGATTTAATGCCGAATCAAAGTAGTCTGTGCTGTTCAAATCCGTCGCTCCGTAGAAGGCATAACTGCCGCCAACAACAGCTCCGTAGAAGACATAGGTAATACCGGTATTCGCAGACGATGAAGAGGCAAATGGTGCCGAAAGCGCCACGTCGTCAATATCATCTCCGTTAACATCCCCCAGACCGGCAAGGCTGTAACCAAACATTTCCCCTGGGGTGGATCCCACAAGTTTCTGGATTGGAGTGTATGACAAACCCCGATCGGTTCCACGATACAGATAAGCACGTCCTGAGTAGGAATTATAGCCAGGATCAGAAACCAACAGTTCTGAATAGTCATCACCCGCGGCTTCATCAAGTGAATCCAAGCCTATTGCGCCCCAGCCAAAGTACACACCCGAATCGACAGAAGCAATCTGTTGAATTGAGCAAACGGCCGGCTTGGCAGCAGTACACGGCTGTTCTACAACCACGTCGGCTTGAGTTTCAGATATTACATTTCCACTGCCATCATAGGTCACGTTACGCAGCAGAATGGTACCTGTCGCACGATTCACCTGCAATCCGCTGGCACCGCCATAAAGCACGAACAAGCGTCCACGATTTCCACTGACAAAGTTACCAACAGCATCCGCCGGAATAACAGAATCCGGCAGTTTGTAGGTTCTTGCGCCGGAACTGGACCACATGCCTACGACAATATCGCTGTAACCATCGGCATTGAAGTCACCATAATGAACACCCCGATTGTTTGAACGCATTTGAGAGAATTTAAAAACATCCGGTGTCGAAGACTCTCCGCCATACAAATAACCATCATGGAAGACGGCAACAGCCGAAGAGGAATTTCGGGCAAACCAAAGAGGGTTGTTACCCACTGGATTGATCGACGGTTCGCCTATAACAACCCCAGAACTTGAACCATAGAATATATAGCTGCCTTTGGAACCGATCACCATAATATCGTCATAGGCATCACCATTGACACTGCCAATACGATGGTACGCACTTCCCAGATAAGCATCCGCCGTACTGGAAAGTATGGTAGGAGAAGTCGGAACGGAAGGCGTCTTCGACGGCGCTGGTGAAGTGATCAACCCGCTGGCACTGCCATAGAAGATAATCAATTCATATCCCTGCCCCGTGGCAATATGGGTCATAACATCATCGTACCCATCGCCGTTAACATCCCCGACCGCTTTTCCTTCTTCAAAGGAATAGTTCAGCTCCTTACTGAAGTTGGGCTTGATGGTCTCGGACGCTGTCGTCACTGAAGATGCAAAGGCACCTTTTGAATTAAAGATGAAGAGCGCACCATTTCCGTATGCAGGAGCATTTACGTATGGGGCACCGGCAACAAAGTCACCTTTTTCATCTCCATCAAAGTCACCACCCGCCAGGCTGCCAAGGCCAAAGCTTGCACCTGAATTCAGATCCTTTGGATAAATAATTGAAGGTCCAAACGGATTGATACCACCACTGTACCAGGTACACTTGGTCGTACATCCGACAGTGTCATCATCAGACAAGACCGGTGCGGTGATTTCAGTGATCGTGCTTCCATCATCCTCTGTTCCAAATGTCGAAACATCCGGACTGTAAAGATAAACAACCCCGTTATTGGTAATATTCGAAGTGCCCGAGCTGTTCTTCACAGACCTGAATGGCGCTGACACCGCCAAAGATGGCAAGGCGCGAGACTTGGATTCCACATCAGGTACCGTACCCATGGAGTATCCAAACTGAACACCGGTTTCCGCTGGGCTTGTGAAGATCATCTGATGGTTGCAATGCAGCAGGGTTCCTGTGGCAACAGCGTTGTTTCGGCTGTTACAGGCAACTGAATTGGCAGCAGCAATCACTTGACGCCCTTGAACCAATCCACTGTTCAGAATCCCCTGGATTCCACCCGTGGTATATGAAGACGACTTCGGCGTCATATAATAACCAAACACCACTCCGGCGTTCGTAGCGCCCTGAACAGTTGATTGAGGCGCACCTACAAACAAAGAACCACTGATGTCCGGCACCGCATTGGAAGTTTTAATGATACTTTCAAGCGGGTATCCATTCTGATTTTTAACCCCGTGGATACTGAAGCCGTAACCCTTCACGGTCACATTCGCAGTTTCCTGAGCGCCCCCTGCGGCCGCCATATCAGGATAGGACTCCTGACAATCCCAGCTTGAAATTTTATAGCGATCAGCTCCGGAGGTTGGATTCACCCCTTTACAAGTCACAATAGAGCCTCGTCCCGATGCACGGTCCGGGACACCAATCACCAAATCATCACACTTGGTGAAATCAAAGCCCTTGGCTCGTTCAAGATTGGAAGGACGGAACTGAGCCCCCGCCGGGCTGCCGGTAATACAAGTACGGGAATTATATGCGACACCCAAGGCGCTAGCAAAGCCATCCAGGTATCCGTACCCAAATCCATCAGATAAATCCGCATCAAAAGAACCATCTGTAAGAAATCCGGTAGCGCTGAGACCTTCAGCCGTGATTGGAGCATGATTCAAAGTACTGCTTGGCGGATAAAGTCCCCAAACACTTCCACGCAGGACATGAACAGCACGCGCGTATGTGCCCGTTTGCTGAACACCAATTGCCAGATCATCATAGCCGTCGTTATTGAAGTCACCGAAAGCGATGGATTTGACGTCTTTCACGTTCGTGTCATCCAGCTGAACCGGACGACATTTATGTGATGACGGTTCACACGTCACTTCATTTGTGCCATATGATGTACCACCGCTACCAGAAACCAATCCAGTCACAGGGTCGCCAAAGATAACAAAGACCTTTCCATTGTCTGTGGTGATCGCCAGATCATCACAAGAATGGATCTTTTTTACCTTTGCCAGTGGCATCTGTCCGGAACCAGTAAATGGAACGTGCAGATCATTACAACTGCCAACTGTACTTGCTTTCGTATCCGGCAAAGTTTCCGGATCAAATTCTTCCGATCCATAACGGCTGTAACAGTCACCATTCGCATTACCCACCGCCATCTTCAGCCCCAGACGTGCCTGAGCCCCCACAGATGGATAGTAAATCAGCTGAGGATTTGGAGCCTTGGCCCCTTCCGTCGGCAATTGGTCCGTTTTCAAGCGAGGATCCGGAGTATATGGCGTCCCGTTTTCATCCTGCTGGTCAGCCGGTTGGTATCCATAATAAACAACAACCGCACCCAAACCGGCACTGCGATAGGCATTCACCACAGGTGTTGCCCGCGGAGCCGTCACGGCCACATCATCAAATCCGTCACAGTTAAAATCACCTACAGCTGTATTCTGACCCAGATCCTGAATTCCAAGACCACCGTTCACCAAACGTGGATAAAGCGGGTCTTTCGCACCGGCTCCTTCAAGAGAACGAATCAAAGGTTTCGTGAAGGCACCTGCGCCTTCGGTGCCAATATTTACGATTGTTGCGGCTGAACCGGAGCTGACTTTTGCATACCAGTCTTTTTGGCCAGGGCCGATTGAAGTCAGGGCACGGAAATAGTCATTCCCCTGAACTGAAGCCACACGAACATCGGTTGCCCGATCAAAGATCTCTGTCTTATATGTCGTGTCTCCGTTTTCAGTCCAGAACCATGGATAGTTTCCGGAAAACGCCATGTTGATTTTTACCTGCGGAAGGTTCGGCAAAAGCGACTGAACCAGCATGCACGGAGCTTTGGAATTGATATAAGCCAGAGTGTTGTTTTCCGGCTGTGAAGTTCCGTCACCATATTTTGCAACAACCCAGAAACAATACTTCGAACCACTTGCCAACGTCGTCAACGAAGTCTGCCCTTTGCCAACAACTGAAGCTGTTGGAGACATCAGGTTCCAAGACTGGGACTCCAAACGAGTGAACACCTGGTATTCAACGTTTTCGCCATTTTTAAACCAGTTCACTTCCACAGCACCATTGGTCTGCGGAATCACGCCTGAACTTGGTACCGGCGTGAAGTTTTCCAGAGTACTTACTGCAACGAATTTTTCAATACCGACTTCGGTTTCATCTTCCGCCTGAACACCCACAACAGAGAACTGATAGGACGTTGCCGGATTCAAACTGTCCACGATTGTAGAAGCAAATGTCACAGTTTTGCGAGGAGTGCTCTCACCTTTGAGATAAATTCTGTATGCTTTAAATCGGGACTGCAGTGTCCAAGAAAGACGAATTGCTGTCGGTGAAAGTGCCACAGCAGAGTCCACGCCGTTGAATTTTGACGGCAAAGTGGTTCCCTGCAAGCCTGCCTTCGCACACGAAAGCAAACTACCGCAAATTAGGAAATACAGAAGTGTGTATTTTAACGACATATACTTCACAGTATAAGTATCGGAATTTATGAATGGAATTAAAGATCTATCGATGCTCGTTCTTGGTACAGTCCAGTTCCTTTCGTATCAAACTGGCCTTTAGTTTTACACTCTTTCAATGATTGAGCTGAACTCGCATGTACGGCATCTGATATTCCACAATGTTGATCCGTTGGGAAAATGCGGGTAACACTTTAAAATTACTTAGCCTCCCATGCAGCGGTCATTTAGGACTTTTGCCTCATTGCAAGTCAGCAGTATGTGACTATTTTGCAGGTCATATTCCATCACTTCAGTATACTGACCTTGTCTTCGCCAAAGGAGGAATTCATGGGTCAGCTTGAACACCTGCCACACCCCAGCCGCCTACCCTCTTTGAATCATCACACATTGGCTTTCTTTTCGAATCCCGATGATGTTCGCAAAGCAGCTTCGGCTTTGGTGAATGCCGGATTCCATGAAGGGGATATCAATGTCTTTGAAGGTGATGACGGTGTTGAGGCTGTAGATCTTGATTCCGACCATGCCGACCTGATGGAAAAGTACTATCGCAAGTTTGTGAAGTTTTCAGATTCCGCAGAATGGCACTTCCTGCTGGAGGCCGACGATGAGCTGCGCCGTGGGCACGTCCTGATGTGCCTGGTCACCATGAACGTCGAGGAAAAAAATCTGGCAGTGCCTATCTTAAGAAAGTACAAAGCCTTCGACATCCGCTACTGCACCGGCATCGCGATCGAAGAGGTTGTTTAAACATTCTTTATGCGGTACATCTGTCACATCCTTTGCGAGGTGACAGATGACCGATCTTGAATTCAAAATCTATAAAGTTCCTTCTGAATTCGGCGAATGGCTGGCGGCCTTCGAAGACGACCAGTTGATTTTTCTGGGCAGTTACAATGCCGGGAAGAAGCTGGTGGAAGGCGACCTCGCGGCTTTGATTGCAAAATTCTACAGCGTGCGTATCGGCTCTTTCCAACCCGCGCCCTGGGACCACGGCAACTTCTGGACAACCCAGCATCAGATCAAACTTCAGGGCACCGAGTTTCAAATGAAAGTGTGGCTGGAGCTTTTGAAAATTCCCTCAGGAAAAACCGTCACCTATTCTGAACTGGCCAAGAAACTTCGCAAGGGCTCAGCTGTTCGAGCCGTGGCCACGGCGGTGGGAAAAAATCCCATCAGCTATTGGATCCCCTGTCACCGCGTCGTCGGCCAGGGTAACAATCTTCTGAAGTATCACTGGGGTCCGGAAGTAAAAGAGTATCTGCTGATGAAAGAAGGCGTTCTTTAGAACTTCAGATTGAAGTTCAGCGTAATGCCGGGATTTCCGACATAGTCATACTGATCAGCAAAGTCGACATTTGGAATGACCTGTACGTCGAGCATGTTCTTGTACAGGATGCGGCTCCAGGCCACGCCCAGATTGTAGCTTTTCATCTGATAGTTCGGGCGGTTCTTCGAGGTGACAAAAATATTGTAAGACATATTGGTCACCTTCGAGAACCACTGCCCCAAAGCCACACCATTGGTCACCGTGAACAAATGGGCGCGGTCTTCATAATCCCCTTCATTCACAAAAGTCAGATTGAAGCGCTGAGAAAGCTGAAAGGCAAAGTTGAAGGCCAAAAAGATTCCTGTGCCCTTGTCAGCATCTGCATAAAATTGCATCTTTGGATTCACGCGATAGTTTTTTCCACGCTCGACCACACTTTCAAATGTCAGTGTGTGTGAAATCAGGAAAGATCCCGCAAAGCTGATACGCGGTTGGAAATACGCTTTGACGTCCCCCAATTTGCGGAAGAAACCCAGGGTCGCCCCGTAATCCCGTTCCCGCGGGGTTTGACGAAGATATGTCTGGGAGATACCGCGTTCTTTGGTTTCATCATAGCTGGTAAAAGTGATTTGCCAGTACTCTTCGACATTGGGAAGACGCAAGTTGAAATTGAATGCGAAAGCGTCATTGTAACCCTCTTTTTCATTGTAATAAAAAGACGGCTCAATCAGGAAGGCGGTTTTGTTCTGTTTGGTGGTGTACTGCTGACCTGCCAGAAACAAATCGACCCCTTCGGCCACACCGTCAAACCATTCAGAAATGGCGATATTGCCGGTGATGAAGGATTTTTCCCATTTGCCTTCCTTGGATTCAGACTCGGCTTCAGAGTATTCAGCGCGCGCGTTTCCACAATACAGGGCCAGGGCCAGCATCACTGACCCCAGAGCACTTATGCGCGCGAAAGATATTGGTGCTTTTTTCCCCTGCACGTTTTAGTCTCCAGACATGAAGTATTTTAGACTTATCCTTTGCCTCCTGTCGCTGAGTATCTCGCTGCTGGCTGCAAAATCAGTCCAAGCCTACATCCCTCAGCGTGGCAACGTCGTGGCCACACTCAGTCCCTATTTCTTTCAGACAAATTATGACGGCCACGAACAGGGACAAAACAAAGTGGACACCGGAATTTCTTTGGTGGCCAATGGGGATGTCGACAACAAAGGCAGTCTTGAAATCGCCGTGATCTACATGAACAAAACCTATTTCCGTGAAGACGGCAGCCGCACGGTTGCTGAAAAAACCCCGCTGATGCACATCACAATGGGATATCGTCGCTGGTGGACTGAACTTTTTTCGACCTCTTTGGCTCTTTATACCTCTTATCCGATGGGTCTTGTGGATGTGCTTCACAATGATTTCACTCCGGAAGAGGACATGGGAACAACCGCTCGGTCCACCACTGAAACCGGCTTGGATCTCGCCCTTCAATATGAACTGATCAACCGGGAGCGCTTTTCGATTGTGGCCGAAGGACGCTATTCATATTCACTGACCAAAAAGTCCAACGAGTACGCCGACCAGTACGGCGCCAGCATCGGGATCAGGTACTTCATCCAAAGCAAAGTGGCCTCCCCTAAAGAACTCCGGGATTAATCAACCTCTGATTTAGGTTAGTTAACTATTTGATTTTGTAGTTCTTTTAAGAAACACAAACTTTGGTCCATATTTGAAAATAGCCTCTTTACTTACATATAATTTACATAGTAATTTATGTGTAAATGGAGAGCTTCAAATGAGCACCCTTGCCCTTCCCGAACTGGCTAACATCCCTTTTGTCTCTGCCGAGCAGCTGCAACCGCCGCCGGGACTTCCCACTGGCGTGAATGTCCTGGATGACTTTCTGCTGTGGCGAGGAGTCCCGCAAGGCGACCTCAGCCTGCTGCAGGGGGCTCCGGGCACCGGCGCCACTTCTTTGTGGATTCGCATCGTTCAAAACGTGCATTCCCAGAACAAGTGGGCGGCGTGGATCAACGGGGATGCTCAGCTTTTTCCGGCTCATTTAAGCAATTACAAAATCAATCTGAAAAAACTGCTGGTGGTCAAGGAGCCCAAAGAAAACGAACAGCTTTTCTGGCTGCTGCAAGAGCTGATCACAAGTTCCCTGTTTGAAGTGATCGGCTGCAACCTGAAAGAGATGTTTTTGAAAAACCATCAGCTGCAAAAACTGAAACGGCTTTGTCGTCTGCACAAGGTGGCTTTGGTTTTTGTGAATCAGAAGGCCAGCAAGTTTGTAAACCCGCTGTTCAGTCTGATGATTCATTTTCAACGCGACTTTATCACCATCCAAAGGGCTTTGCACCGTCCAACGCCATTCAATCTGGCAGGGAGTATGATTCATGCGAACTTTATGCATCAATTTAAAAACACCGCAAGAAAGCTCCTCAGCTGAAGCTTTTTTGGTGCTAAGCCCGCGCGTTCAGTATCGCTTCCCGCACTATATCTTCGTGGACATTGGCTCGACCCAGCACTTGATGGGCGGCGAAATGGGCTGCCTTGAAAAAGCGCTGGAAATCGCCTCGAAGTTTGCCCCTGATGCCAGCGCCGCCATTGGTGATACTCCTGCGGGCGCACAGATGCTGGCAAAGTGGCGTCCATCGCATATCAGTCTGCGCGGCAAGGAACAGGAAAGCTTCAAGGGTCTGGGGCTGGATGCACTGAAGGATCTTGAAGGTCTTTCACCGTGGGCACAGAAAAAACCAGTGGAGCACATGATTGCCTTCTTCCACACCCTGGGTGTGTATGGGTTGGAAGGTGTTCTAAATTTTCGTCTGAATTCACTGCGGGAACGTTGGGGGGATTTTGGTGTTTTACTTTGGAATCGTCTGCATTCTCAGGACTCTCAGGTCATTTCACCTCTTGTGCCTCGCGACCCTCTTGTGGGCTATGGCTACCTGGATGATCCCTTAGGTTCAGCCCCTTTGCTGATGAACCGGATCAAGATTCACCTGGACATTCTGTTTGCGCGCCTGCAGGGCCTGGCCCGTCATGCGCAGCGACTGGATGTGGTTTTGCACTGTGAATACTCGGACAAACGCTACAATCTTTCCATTGAACCGGTCAGTCCGACGCGCGATCAGGAGTTATTCGAGGATCTGCTGTTCAAAAAACTAGAACAGCAGGTTCTGGAAAATCCGATCCGGGAATTTGAAATCACTTTGTTTGATGTACCGGAAAAGATCCAGCAACTGGATTTTTTTGAACCCCGGGACAACACCGAGGACCGCTGGCGCCGCCTGATCAGTTTTGCCAAACAATCCCAGTGTGAAATGGGCTTTCTGCAAATGGAGGCCAGTCATTTCCCCGAGCAAAGCTTCCGCCTGGTGACGGACTGGCCCGAAGACTTCAAACCCCAGGATCTGGTGGAAAGACAGGACGAGGCTTTGCAGATCAAATCGGTCTATGCCAAAGCTCTGGCTTCCAGCCCGCGCCCGTCCCTGCTGCTGGAAAAGCCGCAGGCACTGAGCACGGGCGAAGTGCAGAAGCTTCGTTTCGTGTCGTCCCTTCCCAGTGAACGGATTGAATCGGCTTGGTGGCAGATTTCAGTTCAGGATTTAAAAAACAGAGATTATTACTTTGCGCTCTCTCATCAAGGTCAACTGCTGTGGGTTTTCAAAGATCGCATAAATTCACAGGTCTACTTGCATGGGTACTTTGACTAATAAAGCTTTAGTTCCGTCACAAAATTCCAGGCTGCCGGCCAAACCCCGGCCGCGCGCCAAAGGCTTCGTCGAACTTCTGGGGCGCAGTAATTTTTCATTTCTGCAAGGGGCCTCCAGTCCTGAAGAAATGGTCTCGCAAGCCGTGGAGTTTGGTTATGACGGCATGGCCCTGTGTGATCTGAATGGATTGTACGGTGTGGTTCGGGGTTTTCAGACCATTCAGTCCCCGTCGTTGTTCACCGCCTCCCCGCAAGTGAAAGAGGGCTTTCATTATCTGATTGGCTCAGAGCTGACTTTGACCGACGAAAGCTCCGTTGTGCTGATCCCGATGAACAAACAGGGTTATTCGCATCTGTGTGAAATTCTGACATTGGGAAAACGTCAGGCCGCCAAGGGGTTTTCCAAACTCAGTCTGGAACAGATTGAAAAATACAATCAGGGACTTTTGTGTCTGGCCATTCCTCCGTGGACGGATGAACGCTATGAAAAACTTGAAAAGATTTTCGACAACCGCCTGTATCTGCCGCTGTGGCGCGATCTGACCTGGGAATCCCAGGAGTTCTGTCGACAGGGATTTGCACTGGAAGAAAAGTATCAGGCTCGTTTGTTTGTTACCCAGCGCCCTTTCATGCACAGTCCGGAACGCAAGCCCTTGTTTGATGTTCTGACCTGCACGCTTCATCACACCACGTTGGCAGAGGCGAAAAACAAACTGATTCAGAATTCCGAGAGATGCTTAAAAAGCCTCGATGATATTTCGTGGCTGTGGCAGGACCGCCTGGATCTTGTGGAAAAAACTGTGGAGATCTCGGCACGTGTGACGTTTTCATTAAATGAAATACGTTACCGCTATCCCGCATCCAGCTTGCCTTTGGGGATGACACCCACTGAGCACATGCGTGAACTGACGATGAAAGGGGCGCAGTGGCGCTATCCGGAAGGCATTCCTGAAAAAGCCTTAAAGCAAATCGAACACGAACTGGAACTGATCAAGGATTTGCAGTACGAGGATTATTTTTTAACTCTGAAAGAGATCTGCGACTTCGCCTCATCCCGAGGAATCCTTTACCAGGGCCGTGGTTCCGCTGCCAACTCGGTGGTGTGTTTTTGTCTGGGCTTAACCGCGATTGATCCGGTGAAAATGAATCTGCTGTTTGAACGTTTCCTGTCGCGGGAACGGCGCGAACCGCCGGACATTGATATCGACTTTGAACACAGCCGCCGCGAGGAAGTGATTCAGCATATCTATGAAAAATACAACGAACGCCACGCCGCCATGGTGTGCACGGTGATTCGTTATCGTTCCCGCATGGCCATTCGTGAAACTGCCAAGGTGTTCGGCATGCCACTGGCTAAAATCAATGCCATGATCAAATTCATGGGCCGCGACGGAATGAAGCGTCTGCTGGATCCCGCCGTGGCAGCGGACTTCGGCATGGAGCCTGAACCTTGGAAGATGTTCATGGCTCTGGCTCAGCAGTTGCATGGATTCCCCCGTCATCTGGGAATTCACAGCGGTGGCTTTTTAATCACTCAAGATCCCATCACCGAAATGGTTCCGGTGGAAAAAGCCACCATGAACGGCCGCTATGTCATTCAGTGGAACAAGGACGACGTGGATTTCCTGCGCCTGATGAAAATTGACGTTCTAAGTCTGGGAATGCTGACGTGTCTGCGCAAGTGCTTTGATCTTTTGCGTGATGTGAAAGGCAAGGACTACAGCCTTGCCACTTTGCCTGCCGATGACAAGCCCACTTACGACATGATCTGCCGTGCGGAAACCGTCGGTGTCTTTCAGATTGAATCCCGCGCGCAGATGAACACGTTGCCGCGCATGCAGCCGCGGAATTTTTATGATCTGGTGATTGAAATCGCCCTGATTCGTCCGGGCCCATTGCAAGGGGGCATGGTGCATCCGTTCTTGAAACTGCGCCAGAATCGTCCCAAAGAAATCAAATATGCGCATCCGGCCCTGGAGCCGATTCTAGAAAAAACCATGGGCGTTCCCATCTTTCAGGAACAAGTGATGAAGATGGTGGTGGCCGTGGCGGACTTTACTCCGGGGGAAGCAGATGAACTGCGCCGGGTGATGTCTTCGGCCTGGAAACGCAAAGCCACCATGGGTGGCATCGAGCAGCGCCTGCGCACCGGGTTTGCCCGTCACGGGATCTCCAGTGAATACGCCGATCAGATCTATAAAACCATCGAAGGTTTTGCCAACTATGGCTTCCCCGAAAGTCACTCGGCCAGCTTTGCTCTTTTGACTTATGCCAGCTGTTATCTGAAATGCCACTATCCGGATGTATTTGCCTGCGGGCTTTTGAACAGTCAGCCCATGGGCTTTTACGCTCCCCGCACGATCATCGCCGAAGCCCAGCGCAACGGTGTGGTGGTGGCACCCTTGGACGTGCAGAAGTCCGACTATGACTACACCATTGAAAAAACCGCCTCGGGTGATCAACTGCGTGTGGGATTAAGATCTATTTATGGCATTCCCGAAGCATTGATTCGCCGGATTGAAGACAGCCGCAAACAAGACGGCCTGTATCTGGATCTGGCAGACTTTATCCGCCGCACTCAGCTTCCTCGAAGTGTTCTGCTGAAACTTGCCGCCGCCGAGGCTTTTGAATCTTTCAACAGCAATGTGCGGGAACTGATCTGGAATCTGGAATCCTTAAGTCTGGATCAGCAAAGCTTCCTGTGGGGCCACCCCAAAGAACAGTTCGAGCTGGGAGAAGACGAGGACGAACCCGAGCATCTGCCCTTTGAATCCAACTGGGACCGCCTGCGCCGTGAATATGACAGCAAGGGGTATTCCGTGGAGTCCCATCCGATGTCAGTCCTTAGAACCTATCTGCACAGCAAAAGCGAAGCTCTGCGCGAAAAACGTTTTGTGCCTTATTTTTCCTCGGAAGATCTGAAACGCATGAAAACAAAAACCAAGGTGCGGGTTGCAGGCCTGGTGGCAATTACCCAACGCCCGCCCACGGCCAAGGGCATGTGCTTTATCACCCTGGAAGACGAGTTCGGTTTTATGAACATCGTCATTCATCCTGAAATCTATCAGAAGGACCGCACCACGATTTACACCCGCTCGCTGCTGGAAATTCACGGCCAGGTTGAAAAAGTGGGTGCCATCACCAATATCCGCGCCGAACGCATTCTGCCGCTGGGATAGCCTTTGAAAGTGCTTTTCAAGTCCGATCCCCCGGTGTTATGGTGCCGGCATGATCCGCGAAGCCATTGAAATGATTTTCACCCCTGCCACGTCCGTCGCTAAAAAATACGGATTCGTCTATCATTCGATTTCTTTGAAACACCGCTTTGAACGCTGTAAAAAAATCTGGCTGCCGCATTTGAAGAACTGTCAGGACACTTTCCTGCAAGTCGTAAAAGACCTGCCACAGAAAAAGTCCGTGGTGGTTCTGGGCAGTGCCCACCTGCACGAAATCCCCCTGCACCTGCTGGTGGATCATTTTGAAAGCATCACCCTGGTGGATGTCATCCATCCTTTGAAACACCACTGGGCGGCCAAACGCAACTCCCGCTTGAAACTGATCACCCAGGATCTTGGGGGATCTTTGCAGGAACTGGAAAATCTGAAATCTTTGGAGGACCTGAACAAGCTGATTCAGAATCTGTCTGAAAAACAGCTTTTCCATTTCGAAGCGGATCTGATTGTGTCGGGGAATCTTTTATCCCAGTTGGCGCTACTGCCGATGGAAGCCCTGGAAAAATACACCAAAAAAGATCTGACTTTGGCGGAAAAAGACCATATCTGCACGGCCTTTGGCGAAATTCATCTGAAGAACCTGCGCCAGTGCACCGGCCACAAACTGATTTACACCGACCGCGAAGTCACCTATCGCAATCCGCAAGGGGAAGAGATCTATCAAGGTTCGTATCCGGTGAACTTTGACGGCTTCACTAAATTGCGGGAATGGAACTGGATTCTGGCTCCGCTGAAAGAAGCCTCAAAAGATTATTCCATCGAAATGAAAGTGGAAGCTTACTCTTCCAAATAAAAAAAGCCGCATTTCTGCATCACAGATCATGCGGCTTTCTTTTTAGCAGCGTGGTCCTTTGCTGCAACCCAGAAGGTCTTCGGTTTCTTTCAGCTTAAAGAAGTTTTTCAAACGGGACTTGTTATCCAGATGAGTTGAGCTGTCGCCTTCAGTATCATGCTCCTCTAGATGGCACATCCAAGAAAGAGCCGCTTTGGCTTTTTCCGTCTGCACAGACAACTCTTTATCCTGCTTCAGGAAAATATTCAGAATGCGGAAGCCCATGATGTCGGCTTGAGTTTCCTTGTTTTTGCTTTCAACAAACTTTGCCGACTTGTCTGCCAGGTCCGAGTTCACACATGTTAGAACACGATTGTCCAATTCAAATCCACGGTACTGCAGCTGATGTGTCATCTCATGCGCCAATGTCATCACCAGGCCCGCGATTCTTTCCACTTTGGTTTTTCCGGCATTCAACAACAGCTGTCCAGGGCAGATATAGATTACACCGTTCGGACCACCACCTGGCAACAAAGAGCGCGCCATCACATTCAAACCATCAATTCCACAAGCTGATGACATGTCTATAGTCACAATGTCCTTACCCTGATAGGAAAGCTCAAATGTTTCAGAAACCGACTGCACCACCGTCGTATTCAAAGCACCCACAAGGCCCATGCGACCGTCTTCATCCAGCTTTTCACTTTTCACGAATTCCATCATCAGCTTGTGTACAATCTCGGTGGCCTCTTTCACGTCTTCATCATAGTTATAAATTGTGCGATATTCTTTATCGGCCAAGAGCAAAAGGCGACTTTGAGCCTGATATCTTTTCAGATCCTCGGGAATATGTTTTTTAAAGGACTCTGCTGAGCCGTCAAACTCTTCCGGCAATGAAAGTTCTGCCTTCAGAGCTTTAACCGCAGCTTCAAAGCCGTTCTTTTTAATGTCGGCAGTAATCGGCAATACGGACTTTTCACAGATATTGATTTCAGGGGTTTCGCAGATCGGAGCGGATCTTGCGCCCGGAACAACTTGCTCCGTTTTGGCCTTGTCGCCGGTCTTGTTGCGGTACTTTCTTGCGTAATCAGAATCCTTTTCCGCACAAGCGGCCAAACCCAAACTGATCGCAAGGATAACGCTAAGCTTTTTCATAACTGCTCCTTTTCTTTACGCGTGAGTACTGAAAAACGGCACTTCCGCGGGCCGGATCCTCGATGTTCGAGGCGGACCTGACAGAGAAGAAACAAAGCAAAGGCAGGGCCAAGCCGCTGTCTCAGAATGAGATAACGCGGCGTAGGTGTAAAAAGTCACCAGGCACCTTTTATTTTTTGAGGGCTATGTAGAGGCCTTCGAAGGTGGGGATGATGGCGGATTCAAACAAAGTGGGGTCGGCCAGGCGCTTGTTGAAGTCTTGCATGATGCGGACTTGTTTGTCCGAGAACTTCTGGGCGGGTTCACCCCACACGGAGCCCGACAAGAAGATATTGTCGGCCAGAATCAGGCCGCCTTGACGCAAGTTTTTTTCGGCCCAGGTCAGATAGTCAAAGTAAGCGGCCTTGTTGCCGTCGATAAACACGCCGTCGAAAGGCCCCAGAGCTGCGATTTTTTCAAGCTCCTCACGGGCATCACCCATCACCAGATGGATTTTCTTTTTCGACTGATCCAGTTGCGCGAAAATCTGGGATGAGTATTCGCCGTGCTTCGGGTCTTTTTCAAGAGTCCACAACTCCCCACCCTCCGGCAGGGCATCAAAGATGTACTGCGCCGACAATCCGGTCAGCGTTCCGATCTCGACAAATTTGCGGCAGCCGTGTGTGCGCACCAGCGTTTGGATCAACTTTGCTTCCGCTGCATTGATGCTGATTCTTCCCAAATTCAGTTCATCAGCAAACTGACGGGAACGTTTTTTCAGATCACTTTCTTCAGAAAGAAGTGAAAGCATATAATTGTCTTTGTGGCTTAACACGGATTCACGCATGCCCTATCTTCGCACATCCCTCTTGTGAAGTTAACAGGAAGTTAATTTGCCCGGCACTTACGTCGCCGCTTAGCCTTAAAGGACCTGTTTCTATTAACACGGAGGTATTTTCATGCATTTGTCTTCAGCACTTAAAATTGCCGCATCTTTGACCCTGGTGTTCGCCCTGGGTGCATGTTCCAGCAAATCCAAAAAAGAGGATGAAAACGTCATTGGCCAGCGTGGCAATCGCGGTCCTGACTCAGCCCTTTCCGGAGCCGCGGGTGACTTAAGAAAATCAACCAAGTTCTCAACTCTTTCCCAGAACATTCGATTCAATGTCGGAAGTTCCGAACTCAACGCCTCCAGCCGCCGGGCTTTGGATGAAATTGCCAGCGAGTTGAAGAAGACCTCGAACTCTTATGAGAAAATTCGCATCTCTGGTCTGACGGACCCTCAAGGCGATGCTGATCGCAACCTGCGCCTGTCAGAAGCCCGTGCGATGCGCGTGCGCGACTATCTGGTGTCTCGCGGAGTGTCCGAGGATAAGCTTGAAACCATCGGCAAGGGGGCCGTAGCCCGTGAAAGCCTGGGAACGTCCTCTCAAATGGCGCGGGATCGTCGCGTGGACTTTGAGATTGTCGAATAACGTCAGAAACGGCAAGATAGTGGCTTATGAATCCACTTCTTGTCTTTGATCTTGACGGCACTTTGATTGACTCGGCCCCGGATATTATCGTGGCCGTCAATCGCACTTTGGCAAACCATTCCAAACCCACCTTAAGCGATGAACTGATCATCGCACACATCGGCGAAGGCATTAAAAAGCTTATCGCCGATTTATTTAAAGACGACTCACTGGAACCCGCCGACATCATCGCTCTGGAAATGGAGTTCCTGAAAACCTACGAAGAAGAGATGCTGCAAAAAACCCGCATCTATCCTGGTGTGGAAGACTTCCTGTCCCGCTATCAGGGGCCTATGGGTATCATCACCAATAAAAATGAAATTCCCGCCAAGGTCATTTTGAAACATCTGGGTCTGGACAAGTATCCATGGGTGAATGTTTTTGGTGCTGATACACTTGAAGAACGAAAGCCCAGCCCGCTTCCTTTAAGAACCATGATGAAGCTGGCCGGCCGTCTGCCGGGGAACACCCTGATGATCGGCGATGGCATTCCGGATATGGTTTCCGCCCAAAAAGCCGGCGTGGCCTCCATTGCCATCGGCTTTGGTTATACGGCAACTCCCCTTCTGGAAAAGTACGAACCGCTGGCCGTTTTGGAACACTATCAGGATCTCTCAGCTCTGGTTGAAAGAATCTCAGTCCGGGCCTGAGAACGTGCTGGACCTTAGTCCCATTCGTGGGAGCAGTGTAAAGGATTAACCAAAAAACTCCGATAACTTCTATAGGAATTAGTTTGAGGAGTGGAATGAAGACCCAAGGTAAAATCTGGATCATTTATGATGCCGAGGCGAAGACGCAGACAAAGCCTATGTCTGTTGTGCAAGCTCAAGTGTCGATCCTGTCCATTCCCGAACATGCTCATGCCAAATTCTTCCTGTGGACACCGGGCTGGGAAAGCTGGTTGTCTATCAAGGACTTCCTGGAATCTGATCAGAACTATTTCGTTATCGTTCAGCCTCCGAAGCCAGGCGGTATGCCTTCTCTTCCAGGTGAAAATGAAAACACCCTGACGGCGACCAAGAATGCGCCGGCCACCAATGGGGGTGCTGACAGTCCCTACACCCAAGTGGTTGTGGGCGACATTCCGCTGAAGCACCGTGAACTCGGCGGCTATCACCAAAAAGATTTCAACGGAGATGATCTGGATCTGGCCAAGATCCGCAAAGACAAATCCGACATGCCAAAGCCCAAGAAGAAAAACGACGAACCCGAAGAAGTGCCACAAGCACAAGCCAAGTCAGAGCCGAAGGGTTCTGACCGTCGTCGCGATCCCCGACACAATTTCAAAATTGAAGTCGTGCTGGTTTCCAAGGTTCGTTCGTTCCGCACTTATTCCAAGGACATCTCTTTAAGCGGGACCATGCTTGAAGACGAAATCCCAAGAGACTTCCTGAATAAGCCTTTCGATTTGATTATCGTAAATCCATTTGAACCGGATCCATCCAAAGCCCGCCTGCTCTTCCGCGCCAAAATCGTGGGTGACCTGGCAGACCCTCGCCGTTTGATGTTCATCGAACAGGATGTCACCATGACATTGCGTCTGGATGCTTTGCTGAAAGCTTACGTAGCTTATCAGGATCAAGTTCGTCGCAGCGCCGGCTAATCTTACTCTATACTCTATCAAAAAATGCTGTTTCGCAGGACTGCGCATCTGCGCCCATTCACGACTATCGTCGTATAAATTGCGAAGCTGAATTGTTTGCTCCTTAATTATCTTTCAAATTTTCAGAATAATTATTGTGTTAAAGCCTCTTAATGAAACATCGAGGCCAGTTTTCTCACATCACCGTCAAGACTCTTTAACACAAAACCGATATCTAATTTTGAGAAATCCATCAAGGAGTCTTTATGAGTACACTGAAGTACGTTGTTGTGATGGGGACCACACTAGGTCTGCTGACGGGTTGTCAGAAAGAATTGGAAGAAGCTTCCAAACCCCGCTATCTGTACATCGCAAGTGGCGCCTGCTATTCCGGCACCGGCAACACCACTTACAGTGCGACGACTTCCTCCAATGTGATCTTCCGCATCGGCCTTGAAACTGCCCAGTACGAAGGGCGCATCGCCGATTTTTCTTCCGTCCTGGATACTCCGGGCACCACCCCGGTCAGCATTGTGGATCACGACGATGAACATCTGCTGGCGTTGCTTGAGCACACCGGACAACGTCGCATCGAGCTGATCAAAAAAGACCTGCTTGGCGAAAGACAGACTTTCTATAACAACACCTCCGCAACGGCCCCTATCGGCGCATTACAATCGGCCGCTCGCTATTTGCTTTCCGTCGTCGATGGTCTTTTGATCAGCCGCACGACCGCCATTGAGAAACTGGACACCGGTAAATCCCGCGAAACCGGAACAGGCACCAATGCCTGGGTTCAGGGACCCGGTGGATCTTGCAGTGCTTCGGCCACCAACATCACGTCCCTTGCGACCTATCCAACGTCTTCCAATGCCGCCGGTTACAACATCATTTACACTCATTCCCAGAATGCCTCCAGTGCCAACAACCGCATCGGCATCATGAATGGACTGACCGGCTGGAATGGAACGACAGGATGTCTGGCGGCACAATCAGGACCTGCCTTGACGGCTTATCCGACCGCTTCAGTGTATATGCCTGATTCCGGGCGCATTGCGGTTGCGTATGCGGGGATCTCAGGCTCCATGCTGAATTCTATTTACACTTATGAGGTCGATGAAACCGCCAACACCATTTCAGATCCGGTGAATGCCTATGAGGTTCCAAGTGTGATCTACGGGGCTTCAGCGATGGTCTATGACGAAGTAGAGGGGCATCTGTATGTCGCCACGGGCGGTGCCGTGACCACGAACTTCACGACCGGAAATATTCCGTACAACATTGAAAAGTTCACCTATGACAGCACGACAAAGACCTTCACCCGTGTAGGCTCCACGTCGTATTACAGCGGGAATCTTGAAACCCGCTGCATTTCATCCATGTTTATTGGAAATTAAGGCGTTCCGATAATCTGAACGCCCCAACTGACCAGATCGCCATTGAAGGTCGAACCCCCATCAATGACCTTGATCGTCCAGGTGCCGTTGGAACGTTCCTGGAAGAAGGCGTTGCTCAGGAAAACTTCGTTGTCAAAATCAACCTGACCCAACAAAGAATTTCGCATATTCAAAATCATGCTTTTAGTCCCGGACGGCGACGTCAGTTCCACGCCCAGATCACCCACCCGGTCATGATCCACCTTCAAGCGGATACGAACCCCTTCGATGCGCAAATTGTCTGTCACCGTCACGGTGTTGCTGACGCCGGTTGCGCTGTAATCAGGAATTGCGACGCGTGTGGTGTTTTCAATCCAGGCCGTGCTGGAAAGGCTGGTGGTGAATGTCGAGGTATAATTTTTTGCCAACGAAACAGCGGCGTCCACATTCACCCGGCCAAATCCATACCAGTTATGGAATTTGAATCCCGCACTGTTGGTGACCCACGCATTTTCCCAGACCGCACCTGATGGCAAAATCACATTCTTGGCAGAGTTCCCCGGATAATTTCGCAAAGGATGATTACTGATGGCGCCAGAGTTCGGACGAACCTGCACTGCCGTTTTCGCCAGAATGTATTTCACATCACGCCAGTTTAAATTCGGATTTGCCTCCAGAAGCAGCGCAATCGCCCCCGTCAAAACCGGAGCCGCCGAAGAAGTTCCGTTGAAAGTCGTCGTGTAATTGCAATTGCTGTTTCCGTTGCTACCCCGTTCGAACTCCACTTTGCCAGAGATACTGGTCTGAGCATAACCTGCGCTGCAACCGGTGCGGTCGGTGGTCACCATCGCCGGAGAATCATCGCCGGACTCTCCCCCGAAGGACGAAATCCACACATTCGAACCAACAGAAGAATACGAAGCCGCATCACCCGTAGAATTTAAAGCCGTCACCAGAATTGTGTAAGGCGTGCTGTTGTCCGGATCCAGATTCGAGTTACCGATGCAGTAAGTGTCCGTCGAGCCTTTGCATTCCACCAGGAAGTCATTGCCGGCAGACTTTACATAGATGGAACCTTTGCCACTGCGACCATTGAGCACCCCGTTCAGCAATGCTGTTTCCCAGGCGGCCACAGGATCCGGCAGATAATTCTGCGAGTTCCCCCAGCTCATGTTGTAAACGTCATAACCACCACTCAGTTGCTCGGCCATGCGACTGTAGGTTTGCGAAACACCCGTGGACAGGAAGTTATAAGCCAGCAGTTTGGCTTTGTAAGCAACACCCTTGCTGCCCACGCCGTTATCGCCGACGGCCGCCGCCAGACCCGCCACGGATGTGCCGTGATTGTCATCGGAAGAACTTGGAGGCGCATTGCTGGAGGTGTACGGAGCTGCGTTGTGATAATTCTTGGAAACCCCATACAGGAAGTTGTCCTTCAAATCCGGATGGGCATCCTGAACACCGTCATCGGAAATCACAATTTTGATTCCGTTTCCAGTAAGCCCCGCCGTCCATGTCTGCAACAGATTCAAATCCACACCGGCGGTCCCGGCATCGGCGGCAAAAACTTTTTGTCCGGTGTTATTGATATGCCAGGCGTAACCTAACAAAGGGTCCGCGCCCGTACCGGCCAGTTCTTCACCAACTGCCGTGAAGCTGTTTTTCGCGCAGTTAGTAAATAAAGTCCCCGTGATAGCAGCTATCACCGCAAGGCCCATCAGCATTTTGGCTTTAGGACTAAAACTTTTCATACTTCCTGCTCAAAATTTCCAGTTGGGCCTGACTGATACCAGGTTCACTGCTTAAACGTTCTTTCAAAGAGGACAAATTGAATGTGTCCTGTGCCGAGGTCACAAAATACATATTCGCTTCCGGCATCGAACCCACAACCTTTAGGTCATATTCCTGAATCAGAGAATCGATATTCACACCTTCATTCACAGTGATCTGAATGGTGCCCGTCACAACGCCCGCAATCCCTTTGCGCTCGTTGTAAACGGCCAGGGGCTGTGATGCCGAGAAGTGACGGTCATCGCCACGGAAGCCGTCTTCTTCGACCAGATAGTAACCGTTGATTTCAGCCAAGTAAGCACTGCGTTTGCCCGCAGACTGCGGATAGGCGGCCACACCCTCCCACACTTTCCAGGAAGTGCCGGACAAAACAGATGACTGCGCCAGACGGCGATCATCCGGTTTTGGCAAAACGGTCTGCTTTCTTTTTGGCTCCAGTAAACGACGTGATTCTTCCGCCTGATTCTGGCCGTGCGAAGGGATCTCGGTCACCTGCATTTGCGCGCCCGGGGACTGCATGGCGATGTCTTCTTCGCTTAAACGGTCTTCAGAGGATTCAACAACATCGACGGCCTCTTTCAAGGATTCCGCCAAAGTCGGCTCCTGATCCTTTTTAAGGAACAGCGAAAGCGCAACAACCGCTGTGATTACAATAAGTAAGATGATGACGTGTTTACGTGCCATGAGTCCTTTAATTCTATCGCTAAAAGGGGGGCCACGTTCACTATTTTCTGCAAGAAGTATTGGGAAAGTATGGAAACAGACTGTGTTCCCGTTTTGAGACAGAACTTTGGTCTGTAATAAAAAACCCCTCAGCAATCACTCGCTGAGGGGTCCATATTTTATTCAATCAGTTTGGTTTCGATTACGGATTCAGCTTCAAAAGCGTTTCCACGGTTTTTTTCAGCTTTTCAACGTCGAATGGCTTTTTGATGTAGTCATCAGCGCCGATCTCAAAGGCCTTTTTCATGTCTTCTTCGGAAGCTTTGCCGGACACGAACACCAGCGGGATTTTTTTCAGATCGCGGTGCTCTTTCAGAAGTTGCGCCAGTTCAAAACCGTTGATCCAAGGCAGTCCCACGTCCATCAGAATCAGATCCACCGAGTGATCATCCAGCACTGTCGAAAGCTCAGTGCCATCGGCCGCAAGCTTCGTCACATAACCTTCACTCTCAAGGATTCTTTTCATCGCCAGGCGCATGGTTTCGTCATCCTCGATCACAAGAATGATTTTTGGATCCAGCTTTTTCTTGGCTTCGCGGAACTGATCCAAAGGCACCACTTCCTGAGAAGCGATGCGGGCCTTGGTCATCTTTTCGATCTTTTCGATCAAATCCTTGGTGTTGATTCTTTTGTCCTTCATATCTTCCTTAGTGAGCTTCCTGGGCTTCCAGCCATCTTTCAGCATCGATCGCCGCCATACAACCTGTACCGGCTGCCGTGATCGCCTGACGATATACGTGATCTTGCACGTCTCCCGCCGCAAAGACACCTGGAATATTAGTATACGTGGTGTTGGGCTGGGTGATCAAATAGCCTGTCTCATTCATATCCAAAACACCTTTGAAAAGGTCGGTGTTCGGCTTATGGCCAATGGCCAGGAATAGACCTGTGATCGGAAGTTCTTTGACAGCGCCATCAACAGTGCCTTTGATTTTCGCACCGGTCATACCCTTGCCGTCACCCAGAACCTCGGTCACCTCGGTGTTGTAAAGCACTTCGATTTTTGGGTTCTTAAGCGCACGATCAACCATGATTTTGGAGGCACGGAAGTGGTCACGTCTGTGAATCAGGTACACCTTGCTGGCAAAGCGAGTCAGGAACTGCGCTTCTTCCATCGCTGTGTCACCACCGCCAACAACGCCGATTTCCTGATTGCGGAAGAAGGCACCGTCACAAGTTGCACACGCAGAAACACCACGGTTGGCGTAAACTTTTTCAGAAGGCAGACCCAGATACTTGGCGCTGGCGCCAGTGGAAATGATAATGGATTTTGCCAAGTGAAGTTTGTCACCGATCCACACTTTGAACGGACGCTGGGAGAAATCCACCTTCGTCACATTGCGAGTGATGAAACGAGTGCCGAATCTTTCGGCCTGTTTTCTCATGACTGTGATCAGGTCCGGACCCGTGATCCCGTGGTCAAAGCCTGGGAAGTTTTCAACTTCGGTCGTGGTCATCAACTGACCGCCGGCCTCTTCACCTTCAATCATCAAAGGCTCCAGATTGGCGCGGGAAGTATAAATAGCGGAAGTCAGGCCTGCAGGGCCGGAACCGATGATGATGACGTTTTCAACTTTTTGATCCTGAGTCATAGATTACCTCACAATTGGTCGGGACAATAACGGATCAAGGCTACCACAAATAGCCCCGTTTTCATTAGTTCTTTGCACGTTTTGGACTGCGTCAGCTACAATGGGCTATGCCCGTGATTTCTTTTAAAAAGAACATGCCTGCCGTAGAGGTTCCTGCTGACACCGTCCTGATGATGGCGCTACTGGATGCGGGCCTTCCCGTGGCTTCCAGTTGTGATGGCGACGGCGTTTGCGCAAAGTGCAAAATCATTATTGTGGAAGGCAAAGAGAATCTATCTGCTGAAAACGACACAGAAAATTTTCTGCGCGAAAAAAACGGGCTTTCTTCGGATGTTCGCATCAGCTGCCAGACCCGCATTCAGGGCAACATCACGGTCGACGCGACATATTGGTGAATCTTACAGTTCACGGTGTTTAAATTCCTTGCCGGGATCATCCACTTCGTGATCCGGGCGATCCAGACGACGGGCTTCCACCGGCTGCGGAACCGAGCAGCGCTCCCCTTCAACCCGGGACATATTGGTTTTGCGCCCAATACCGGATTGATTTCGTCCATAACAGGGAATCACAGAGCTGCGTAGAACCGTGGCTGGCTCTGCCGGAGTCACAAAATCAGTTTCACGAGTGATCGCACCAAGAATCGGCTCTAATCCAAAAAAGAAAAATACACCAATGAAGAATAAGGAAAAACGAAGAAAGGATGCCATAGAATCCCCCTGTTCCCAAAACTCTCTCAGTATACCCCAAGGAAATTTAAAACGAGGACTTCTGCCACCCAACACCAGCCCAAAGTGCGATTCACGCAGTAAAGCCCTCCCAAAAAGCCGGGAATCAAGGTCGGTCAAAAGGGTTCGAATGCAAGGCGGAGGTTCTTTTGCGAAACGGAGGCGTGCTCCAAGCACGTCGGAGAGAAGCAAAAGGCCCGACAACGCAGCAGGCGGGCCCTTTTCACCGACCGCTAGACCTTCTGCAGTCTGACGAAATTGATTTTGATCCCTTCACGCAGGAAGATTTTCTCAAAAGCCGTTTCGAAGTTCTGATCTTTCATTTCTGAATTGTGCAGATCCTGAGTTTCAAAAATGATCTTGTACGGAGACTGACGGATTTCATCCATCGCCCACAGGAAATACACCAAAGAATCGGTTTTGAAATTGATGAAAGAACCCGGCTTTTGCAGACGGTACAAAAGCTCCAGATTATCTTTGCACACGAAACGGTTCTTCGGCTTTTTCGGGGACGTCCATGGATCCGGGAAATGGATATAGACGTTGTCGATCTCGCCCTCAGCAAAAAGATGATCAATGTTGAAAGCGTGGAAACGCGTGATCGCCGCATTTTTGCAGCCAGCATTCACCGCGCGACGGATGGACTGAATCAAAGGTTTGTATTTCAGCTCAAGGCCCACCAACAGGCGGTCAGAATGGGTTTTGGCGTGATGAGCAAAGTAAGTCCCGTTCCCGGTGCCCACTTCCACGTCCATCGGCATGCCAGCATCAGCTTTAAAAACGTCCGAACGCCATTTGCCCTTGTTCAGCGGAGCACGCAGCTCATCGAAAGCCACATGCGCATATTCGCCGTTCAACGCCAGGGTGTAGGCATTCTGGTTGGGAAGGTCTTTGGTGATATTAATTTGTCTTCTTAGAGCCTGATCTGTCATGGGTCCCTTGATTAGTCGGAGCCGGGTCGTCGGTCAAGCTTTTCACAGAGAAGTCCGGCCGGTGGCGGAAAGGCTGCAAACGAATCGGGCACTGAGGCACCTCACAGCTGTCACAGTAGGATTTTTTACAAGGATCCACATGGAAAGCCAGCTCCCCGTCAAACTCATAATCCTTTACCACCGCAGCCTCATAATCACTGGTCATGGCGTGAACCTGAGAAACATCCCAATATTCCGGCACCACCATATGGGCATCCACGTGATGGAATCGGCCAGAGCGAATCACGCGCAGATGGTGAATATTGATCACACCAGGCACACGATTTTTCTCCAGCGCACTGGCCAGAAGCTCGAGTGACGCCATATCCTGCTGGTCCATCAGGCCACCCAAAGATTCGCGCACAATTTTAAATCCTGAATAAGCCAGTTGCAAACCCACCAGCATCGCAATCACCGGATCCAGCCACTGAATTCCGGTCAGCAAAACCAGCCCCAGACCAACCATCACTCCGGCGGTGGTCAGAACGTCCGACAGCACATGGGCCCCACTGGCCTTCAGGGCATCCGACTGATGAGTCGTCCCCACGCGCTTCAAATACAAACCCAAAGCCAGATTCACCAGGGCGGCTCCGCCCACGATCAACAAACCCATCTCCAGCTTCTGAGTGGGTTCATGATAAATCAACGCTTTGGCGGCTTCGGCGATAATCATGATGGCGGCAAAAAAGATCATACCGCCTTCAAACGCTGACGAGAAATACTCGGCCTTGCCGTGCCCATAGGGATGATCCTCATCCGCGGGCTGAGCGGCGAAACGAATCACAAACAGCGCCACGATGGCGGCTATGACGTTCACGATACTTTCCAATGCATCAGACAGCACGGCGGTCGAGCTGGTAAGGCGATAGGCCACCACCTTCATGGTGAATATCACGACACTGGCAATGGCAGAAATCCACGCGGCACGATTACGGATTTTTTCAGCAGATGAAATAGAACTTTGCATATAAGAGCGTTTTCTTAGATACCCCGGGCGAGGTCAACGACTAATTAGCCAGCAGCCTTACGGCGCTTATGAATGGCAGATTTGATTTCCACCACAGGAGCGGCATCCAGTTTGTAATGAGCCACCTGGTTGCGCCCGGCCCGTTTGGCTTCATATAAAGCGTGGTCGGCACGACGGACCAGCTCACGGGCACTGATGTTTTCACCCGGGATCGTAATGGCAAAGCCCAAAGAGGCCGTCAGCTTCATTGAGTCCTCACCATTGCGGAAAGTGGTCTTTTCGATGTTTTCACGCAGGCGCTCGCAGAAGTACATGGCACCGGCATGATTGGTCTCTGTCAGCACCATCAGGAATTCATCCCCACCATAGCGGGCCGGAATATCAATATTGCGTGTGTTGGCGCGAATGATCTTACCCACTTCGGACAGCACATAGCTTCCGAACAGATGGTCATGCCCGTCATTGACGGTTTTGAAATAGTCCATATCCATCATCACGACACAGACATCACGGTGGAAGCGACGACCGCGCTCCATCTCGAAGTCCAGACGTTGATACAGCGAACGCATGTTGTACAGACCCGTCAGGTCATCGGTATCAACAAGCTCTTTGAGTTTCTCGTTGGCGAAAAGCAGTTGCTCGTGCAAATCGCGAATACGCAACTGTGAGCGAATGCGCGCCAGAAGCTCCAGCGGCACAAATGGTTTTACGATGTAGTCATCCGCACCCGAGTCCAGAGCCTCGATGATAGCTTCAGTGCTGGAGTTTTCCGACACAAACACGCAGGAAACGTGAGACAGACGCTCACGCACGGATTTCAAAACCCGCAAACCCGCCATGGAAGGCGCCATCCAGTCCAAAATGACAATGTGAGGAATCCAGGATTCGATCAGCTTGTGCGCTTCAGATTCGGTGGTCACACCGCGCGCGTCGTAGCCCTCCCAGCGCAAAGGCTCCAGGAGAATTTCCAGGCTATCCTTATCGTCGTCGATTACTAGAATACGGCGACTTTTTGGTTGTTTAGGGCTTACTTCAAAACTCATCTTACATACCAGTGTAACTTCTGCCCTACTCATCGGTTAATTCCGGGAATTATTTAGACAATTTTCTAATCATAAGACCAGACTACCAAACTTTAATCCTGCCTCCGTGGGAGCCGGGCTGGGGGCTGGGCTCCGGCGCTTCGAACAGTCCTCGCTCGGGTGGTTTTTTTCTTCCTTACTAGCCCTTTGGCTCGTCGGGAGCTATTGCGTTCCACGATTACCCCCGGACCTGCGGAACTTG